>CAYWSB010000174.1:0-10343 GCA_964460465.1 uncultured Geminicoccaceae bacterium
GGCCCATGAAGATGAACATCGGCAGGGCGACCAGCACCCAGTTCGACATCTGGGCGTAGATGCGCTGGACGATGACGCCGAAGATCCGCCAGTTCGACAGGAAGTAGGTGTCCCAGCCGAGATACTGGGACGCGAGCACGCCGCCGACGCTGAAGATGACGGCGAGCCCGGCGAGCACCCAGGCGATGGGGAAGCCCGTGAAGATCAGCCCGATGAACGAGCCGAGCATGACGATGACGAGGATCTCGTAGGTCGCGAGCACGGGCCGTCTCTCCTGCCGCTCAGCGGTCTGCCTTGGGTCGCGGCACGCCGAACAGGACCGCGGTGACGCGCATCAGGCGGGCGACGGCGGCGATGCCGATGAAGACGAAGCCCGTGATGATGAACGACTTGATGATCCAGCGATGGGGTAGCCCGCCCGGTGCTGCCGAGACCTCGTTGATCTGCCAGGAGCGCTGGACGAACGGGATGGCGTAGCTGACCACCACGTAGACGAAGGGCAGGATCAGCAAGAGGATGCCCAGAAGCTCGATCCAGGCCCGGGTGCGCAGCGACAGCCGCTCGGCCAGGACATCGACGCGCACGTGCCCGTCCGCCAGCATCGCGAAGCTGAGCGCCATCAGGAAGCCCACGGCGTAGAGATGCCACTGCATCTCCTCCATGGCGATGAAGTTGGTGCGCATCACGTAGCGCAGGGCGACGTTGACGACGATCAGCACGATCAGGACGACCCAGAGCCAGGCGCAGGCCTTGCCGACCAGCTCGACGAGCTTCTCCAGGGCATCGGACGGGGCGGTGCGCGGAAAGGCCAGGGCGTGGCCACGCGCCCCGGCCTCCTCGACCTTCTCGACATCGAGCTCGATCTCGTCCCTGCTGCTCATGCTCTGGTGCTCGTCCCGTTGCCAGGCGCCCGTCATGGCCGCCTGCTCGGCGTTCCTGATCGGCGGGGCGACCCGAAGGCCGCCCCGCCGCCGTCCCGGTCGGACCTACTCGGCGAAGCGGTAGTCCCAGTTGCGCGGCAGGTAGCCTTGCCGGCGCCACGGGTTGAGCTCCTTCTGGAAGGCCCGCATCGAGGCATAGACGCGACCGAAGGTCTCGTCCTGCTCCGAGCGCCGCTGCATCACGGTCTCGGTGGCGTCCTGGAAGGCCTGCAGGATCTCGTCGCTGATCGTCACCAGCTCCACACCCTCGGCCTCGAAGCGCGCGAGCACGGCGCCCTGCAGCGCCTCCGAGCGGGCGATCGCATAGGCGACGCCGGCGGTGCAGGCCATCTCGATCATCCCCTGGGTCGGCTCGTCGAGGTCGTTCCAGGCGTCGAGATTGACGTAGAGGTACTGGTTGGTGGAGGGCTGGTGCCAGCCGGGCAGATGGTAGAACTTGGCCACCTGGTAGAAGCCCAGCTGCTCGTCGACGGTCGGCAGCGAGAACTCGGTGGCATCGAGCACGCCGGTCTCGAGCGCCTGGTAGAGCTCGCCGCCGGGCAGCATGGTGACCGACATGCCGAGCTCGGCCATGATCTCGCCGCCGACGCCCGCCGCCCGGAACTTCAGGCCCTGCAGCTGCTCGACGCTCTCCAGCGGCTGGCGGAACCAGCCGGCGGCCTCGGGGCTGATCGAGCCGCAGAAGATCGCCTTGACGTTGTAGGGCTGCATGATCTCGTCGAGCAGTTCCTGGCCGCCGTGGAAATACATCCAGGCGGAGAACTCGGCGGGCTCGAGGCCGAACGGCACGGCGCCGAAGAGGGCCGTGGCCGGGACCTGGCCCCACTCGTAGCCCATCCACGAGTAGCCGGCGTCGACATTGCCGTTGGAGACGTTCTCGAAGATCGAGAGCGCCGGGATCACCGTCCCGGGCTCGGCCACCTGGAGCTGGATGCGGCCGCCGCTGGCCTTGGCCAGCTGCTCGGCGACCCAGGGCATGGTGTCGCCGAGTGCCGTCAGGGTCGAGGCGAAGGCCATCGGCACCTGCCAGCGCACGTTCTGCTGGGCCGAGGCCTCGCCCGGGGCGAGGCCGAGCCCGGCAGCGCCCAGGGCTGCCGCCAGGGCGAGCGTCGAAACACGGTTGAGATCGGTCATCTGGTCCTCCTCTGACGACGCCGACTGCGGCGACGGCACTTGTTGCTGGCCTCGCGCCGAGCGCCGCTGTCGTGGCGGTCGTCGACCCGAACCGACCGGGCGTCGGCCGGAGCCGCACCGAGCTCCGGCCAGCGCGTGACGGATAAGCGCTTATAGCCGAGCGCCGCCAGCCGTCACTAGCCTCGCTGACGAAAGCTGCCGACCAACTGTATTTGTGACAACTCAATTGTTCATGCCGGCCACCATGTCTTGCCGTCGATCTGCACGGCGGCGGTGGGCCCGGATCGCGCGATCGCCATAACATCGTGCGCGGGCGGCGCGAATTGCCGCCGCCGCAGCGGTCGGCATGGTAGCCTCCTAGGCGAACAAACATGGGAGCCGCCAACCACCGCAGGCCTCGCCATGGCGACCACGCCGGCGACGTCCTGCCGCAGGGGCGGCTCGGCATCGGCAGCCTGGCATCCCGTTGCCGACGGCCACAGGCGAGGCACGAGCCGATGATCGAGCATGAAGCGAGCACGCTGCAGGGGACGAGCACACGGCCCGCCGGCCCGCCCACGCAAGCGGCCGGGATCGGCCTCGGCGCGCTCGCCCATCCGGCCATGCTGCGCCTTGTCGCCGATCGGATCCGCCAGCGGCTCTGGTCGACCCGCGAGGCGATCGGCTTCCGGCGCGACCTCGAGGCTCCCTTCGCCGCCCCTGCCGCCAGTCTGCCGCTCGCGATCGTCGAGCTGGCGGCGGACGACCTGCCCGGCATGCTCGACCCGGCGCTCGCCGGCGCCAGCGAGGTCGACATCCTCGAATGCGCCAGCCGCCGGGCGCTCTGGCAGCGCCATTTTGGCCGCTGCTTCGTTGCCAGGGCACCGGACGGCCAGGCCTGCTTCCTGCAGTGGCTGTTCGACCATCGCGACAACGCCGCGCTCGCCGCCCATTTCGGCGACGCCTTCCCGACGCTCGGCCGCGACGAGGCGCTCGTCGAGGGTGCCTACACGCCGGCGGCGTTTCGCGGCCTGCGGATCATGCCCGCCGCCATGGCCCGGATCGCGGAGCATGCCGCTGCCACGGGCGCGCGCTACGTCCACACCTTCGTCGGCATCGACAACCTGCCGTCGCTCAAGGGCTGCGTGCGCGCCGGCTTCCCGCCGCACCAGTGGCGCATCCAGCGGCTGCGGCTGTTCGGTCGCCGGACCCGATTCCTGCCACTGCCACCGACCTTCGCCCGCGACTACGCCGCCATCTCAGGCTGAGGCGCCGTCGACCCGGCTCGCCGGCCACGGCGCCAGCGTCGTTCCCTGCGGGACGTCCGGCGGGCGCCCGTCACCCGCCCGGTCGCGGGTCGGCGATCAGTCTCCTCCGGTCGACGTGGCCGAGCCGCCGCTCAGGGTTGCGCCAGCGGCAGGGTGCTGCAGCCGAGTGCCGGCCGCCGCTCGACCAGATAGGTCTCGAGCGCGCTCGGCGGGAGCGGCTCCGCCAGATGCCGGCCCTGGGCGAAATCGCAACCGTGCCGTCCGAGGAAGGCCAATTGCTCGGCGGTCTCGACACCCTCGGCGACGACGGTCATGCCGAGCGTGTGCGCCAGCCTGACGATCCCGTGGACGAGGCGCGCCTCGTCGGCATCGACGCCGATGTCCCGGATGATCGAGCGGTCGATCTTCAGCCGGTCGACCGGGAACCGCATGAGCTGCGTGAGCGAGGCGTAGCCGGTGCCGAAATCGTCGAGGGCGATGCTGACCCCGAGCCGGCGGAGCTCGCGCAGCCCGGCCGCCACGCGCTCGCTCTCGCGGTCGAGCAGGACGTGCTCGGCGACCTCGATCTCGATCCGTGCCGGCGACAACCCGTGGGCGGCGAGATCGGCGGCGAGCCCGGTCGCGAAGTCCCGCTCCTTGAGCTCGCCCGCGGCGACATTGAGCGCCAATGTTCCCGGTGCCAGGCCGGCGGCATCGAGCTCGGCCAGCACCCGCAGCGCCAGGCGGCGGAGCTGCCGGCCGAGGGCGACGATGCCGCCGCTGTCCTCGGCCAGGCGGATGAAGGCGGCGGGCAGCAGCTCGACGCCGTCCTGCCGCCAGCGGGCGAGCGCCTCGACGCCGACGTGGCGGCCGTCCGCCAGCGCCACGCGCGGCTGCAGGACGATGCCGAAGGCATCGCTGCCGAGCGCCGCGTCGAGAGCCGCGGTCAGCCGCCGGCGCTGCTCCAGCGCCTCGAGCAGCGCCGGCTCGAAGAAGCAGAAGCTTCCCTGGCCCTTGGCCTTGGCCTCGTAGAGCGCGACGTCGGCCCGCTTGAGCAACGCCTCGGCGGTGTCGCCGTCGCCGGGGAAGAGGCTGATGCCGAGGCAGCCGTTGGGGCGGACCAACCGGCCGTCGAGCGCCAGCGGCTGCCGCAGGGCGTCGAGGACCTTCTGCGCCACCCGGGAGACGGCGACCGGGCCCTGCAGGCCGCGCAGGATGATCGCGAACTCGTCGCCGCCGACCCGGGCCACGGTATCGCTGTCGCGCACCGCGGCGGTCAGGCGGGCGCCGATGATCTGCAGCAGCCGGTCGCCGGCCTCGTGGCCGAGCGAATCGTTGACCGCCTTGAAGCTGTCGAGATCGAGCAGCAGCACCGCGCCGCAGGTGCCGGGCCGCCGCCGCTCGGTCAGATCGCCGTCCAGCCGCTCGAACAGCACGCGCCGGTTGGCGAGGCCGGTGAGCCCGTCGCGCTCGGCCAGCTCGCGCACCCGGGCCTCGGCCAGCTTCATCGGCGTGAGGTCCTGGACCAGGGCGAACCAGCGCCGCTCGGCACCGTCGAGCACGACGCTGTTGAGCAGCACCGGCACCCTGCCGCCATCGGCGCGGCGATAGACCACCTCCTTGGTGTAGACCGCCCCGGTGAAGGCCAGCCGGCTGGCGTTCGCCTCCTCCTCGGCCACGGTCTCCGGCGCCAGCAGCACGCGCCAGTCGAGCCCGCCCTCGACCGCGGCAGGCTCGAGGCCGAGCAGGTCGAGGAAGGCGGCGTTCGCCTGCTCGATGCGGAAGCCGCGCCCGGCGGTCATGCCGATCAGCCCGGACTGCGCCATGGCATCGAGCTTGGCATGCGCCTCGCGCAGCGCCGCCTCGGCCCGCTTGCGGGCGGTGACGTCGCGCGCGGTGCCGCGATAGCCGAGGAACGCGCCGTCGGCATCGAGCACCGGATTGCCGCTGAGCTCGATCCAGATTTCGGGGTGGTCGACGCTCGAATAGGCGTAGGTGAAGCCGCGAAACGGCCGCCGCGCCTGAAGATCACGGACATGATCGCGCCACACCGGATCGTTCGCGGGATCGCAGCTTTCGACCTCCCAGCGCCGGCGCCCGATCAGCCGGTCGGCCGACAAGTGCGCATCGGCGGGCCAGCCGGCGAGGCTGGTGACCCGATGCGCGGCGTCGGTCTCCCAGAGCCAGTCCGAGGCGGTGGCGAGGTAGTCGGCGAGGCGCGCCTCGCTCTGCCGCAGCCGCTCCTCGGCCACGACCCTGTCGGTGACGTCCCGTCCGGTGCCGCGATAGCCGAGGAAGCGGCCGGCGGCGTCGCGGACCGGATTGCCGTTGATCTCGACCCAGAAGGGCGCCTGATCGACGCCCGTCAGGCGAAACACGAAGCCGCGAAACGGGCGGCGGGCCTCGAGATCGTCCCAATGCGCCCGCCACAGGGGGTCCGTTGACGGGTCGGCGTCCGCCAGCTCCCAGCGCCGCCGGCCCAGCACCCGGTCGGCAGGCAGCCTGGGCGACGCGGGCAGCCCGCTCATCGCGACCACGCGATGCTCGGCATCGGTCTCCCAGATCCATTCGGAAGCGGTATCGAGATAGTCGGCGAGACGCGCCTCGCGCTCGCGCAGACGCTGCTCCTGCTCGACCTGGGCGGTGAGGTCGACGGCGAGGCCGACGAAGCCGCTGACCTCGCCGTCGGTGACGACGGGCGCGTAGACCTCGTCCTCGTGGCGTTGGCGGCCGCCGCGCGCGTAGGTCAGGCGATTGTGCACGGTCAGGCCGCGGCGCAGCCGCTCGAGCGCCGCCGGCACATGGTCCTTGAGCTCGGGCGGCAGGTCGATCTCGGCGAAGGTCTTGCCGATGCAGTCGCCCCAGAGCTCGCGATCGAGCCGGTTCTGCGCCACGTGCCGGCCGTCCCGATCGCAGATGAAGAAGGGAAACGGCAGCGCATCGATCGCCGCCCGCAGGCGCGCCTCGGCCTCGGCCAGCCGGCGCTCGGCCGAGGCCTTGTCGGTGATGTCGATCGCGAGCCCAACGAACCCGATCACGCCCGCAGCGGTCCGCACCGGCGCGTAGATCTCCTCGACGTCCCGCCGCTCGCCGCGGCAGGGATAGCGCAGGGTCAGGCGCACCGTCTCGCCGGCGAGCACGCGGTGCACGACCGCCGGCATGTGGGCCCTGGCCTCCTCCGGCACGTCGGTCTCGCGCACGGTCTTGCCGATCGCCTCGCCCCAGAGCTCGCGATCGACGCGGTTCTGCAGCACGTGCCGGCCCTCGGTGTCGCAGATGACGAGCCCACACGGCAGGGCGTCGATCGCCGTGCGCAGCCAGGCCTCGCTGGCCTCGAGCCGGGTGGCGATGCGCGCCTCCTCCGTTCGGTCGACGGTCAGCCCTACGAGCCCCTCGATCGTCCCGTCGACGACCAGGGGCGCCATCACCGCTTCCACCCAGCGCTCACCCTCGCCGCCCGGATGATGGCGCCAGGAGGCGCGGCGGACGGTCTCGCCGGCCAGCACCCGACGATGCAGGTCGTACCACAGCGCCCCCATCTCCAGGAGCGGGTCCGCCTCGTCCGCGGCACGGCCGGTCAGGTCGCCGAACGCCTCGCGATCCGAGGCGTTCTGCTCGACATAGCGGCCGGCTGCATCGGTCACCCAGAAGAAATGCGGCAGGCAGTCGAGCGCCGCGCGCAGCCGCCGCTCGCGCAGGGCCACGGCTTCGGCCCGGGCCCGCGCCGCCGAGGCCTCGCCGGCCAGGCGCTCGCGACGGCACCGCTCGGCCAGGGCCGCGGCCACCAGGGTGGCCAGGGCGGCGACGTCGTCGATTGCCGCTGGCTCCAGCCTGCGACCGCCGTCGTCGAGCCCGCCGAGCACGCCCAAAACCTCGCCGTCCACGCCGAGCAGCGGCGCCGCCACCAGGCCGGTGCAGGACGGCGGCAACGCCGCTTCGAGTCCCGGCTCGAGCACACCGGCATTGGGCGCGCGCCGGGCGATGACGACCGTTCGGCCGAGCGCCGCCACTCTGGTCAGCAGGGGCTCGAGCGCCCCGTCGGCCGGCAGTCGCCGGCCACAGATCTCGAGCGTCGACTTGGGACCGTCGACGCGAGCCAGAAACCCGCACGGCCAGCCCAGCAACCTCGCGGCGAGCCGCGCAGCCGCCGCGTCGGGTTGCGCGGGACCGGCCACCGCCGGCCCCGGCTCGTCCGATACAGAGTGACCCATCCGCTGCTCCGGTGGGTTGCGACCTCGAGAGGTCCGCCCTACAGCCGCGCGAAACTGCCTGCCCGCGTCGAGCGGCCATTTCACTTATGGTTTAATTATCACGCAGCAGATTTACGCACAAGGTTGCAGGTAGGTGGCGCGACAGGAAACAGGCGCGCAACCTATAAGTGTAGTTAAACATCATTCTTCACTTACAGGTTGCATATCGTCAGACCATTCCAATGGCTGCCTTGTAGGTCTCCAGAAGCTCCTCCTGCTCGGCGCGATCATGGGGCTTCATTTTGCGCAGCCGCAGCAATTGGCGGATGATCTTGACGTCGAAGCCCTCGCCCTTGGCCTCGCTCAGGACCTCCTTGATCTGCTCCTGAACCTCGGTCTTCTCCTCCTCGAGGCGCTCGACACGCTCGATGATGCTCTTCAGCCGCTCTGCCGTGACTCCGCCGGCATCCGCCATGGTGCGCTCGCCTCCGATCACATGTCCGTAAGATGCCGGCCGAGCCGCACCCCGGCTGCGCGGGGACCGAAGCGAACGGCCGGGTGGGCCGGTGCTCGCTTCGGTCACCCCCCGTTCCGACGAGGATGCCCCTGCCGGCGGGTCGCCTCCCTAGTCCTACTCGGCCCGGAGCAGGACCCGAACCGGCCCGCTCCCGCCCGGCAACCTGACGCAGGCCCGCCGGACGCAGCGTCAATAGCAGATCGGCAGAGGAGGTCCAGCCGCTTGGACCGGATCGGCAAGGAAACTCGGGGAGGCAGCGCCTCCCTGAGCCCCTCCGGTCCTCTGGGATGGTGGATGGGCGAAGCTGTGGTAGATCAGCGGGCGGCGGCTTGGCCACCTCGGCGCTAGGCATCTGAGCTTCCACCCGCTGCAGACGGGGATTGGCTACGGCCAGCGTCTGACCGGCAGCCATCGAAAGCCGGTTCTGGCAGTCCAGACATTGCTAATTTTCCCGCGACAGCCCTATTGACGCCTAGAAGCGCCCTCGCTACCCATAGTCCAGAAGTTGCCGAAACTTACGCATGGGGACTGAAAATGACCGAACGGCACATGATGATCCCTGTGAGCGAGAGCCTTGCCATCGACCTGATTCGGTTCTCCGACGGACGTCTCACGCCAGGGAGTATCGGCGACATGGCTGAGGAGCTGATCCTCGGCATGCTGGAGAGGACCGCGTTCGACCAGTTCAATGGACTTTTTGGTGAGCGCAGCTTTGAGTTCGCCGAAATCTACTTCTCTGAAATCGCTGCAGAGTGGCTGAAGGAGGATGCCGACGCTCGTGCCTCCCGCCGAAAGGAATCCCGGCCGTTAGTTTGGAAGGAAGTTACCGTGCCACACGGCTCCGAGGTGCGAATGCAATACGGCGGCAAGTACCACTATGCCGAAATTAAGAACGGCCGGATTGTCGACGAGTCCGGCAGCTATTCGCCCTCTGAATGGGCATCGACGGTGGCTGGCGGGACGTCGCGGAATGCATGGCGTGATCTGTGGTTCAAGGAGCCGCTGAGCAGTTCCTGGGTGCCCGCTCAGCTCTTGCGCGCGCAGGCGCGAGAGCGGCTCTCTCCTCTTGATATCTCGGAGCTTTGAGGAGCGGCTGCGATGAACAAGAGGGACCGCGAGCGCATCGCCGTGATTCGCAACAATGGTTACCAGCTGCTCAGGATGGAGCACCGGGGAAAGCATACCGCGTTCGTCTGTGCGGAGGCGACAATCTTTTGCGCCACGACGCCGTCAGACTGGCGCGATAGTCGCAACTTCCGAAGCTTGGTGAGACGCCTTGGAAGACAATGAAGGCAACGCTATCCCACGCCTCCGACTGCCGGCGCCGATCTGCCCGATTTCGAGGTACATGTAACGCGATTCGCTCTGGGGTCGGCGCCCCGTCAGAGTGGCTGGTGCTGCGAAATACGGAACATTTACCCCGAACGGTCCGAGCCCTATCCTCCAAGTAGCGGAGGGGCGCGGGGAGGCGTTGACTCCCCGCTTCTTCTTGTTTTCTTTGGTTCTTCTAGCTTTCCAGCAATCGCCTCGCGATCACCTGCGCCTGGATCTCGGCCGCCCCCTCGAAGATGTTGAGGATGCGGGCGTCGCAGAGCACCCGGCTGATCGGGTACTCGACCGCGTAGCCGTTGCCGCCGTGGATCTGCAGCGCGTTGTCGGCGCAGGCCCAGGCGACCTGTGCGGCGAGCAGCTTGGCGAGGCCGGCCTCGAGGTCGCAGCGGCGATGGGCGTCCTTCTCGCGCGCGGCGAAGAGGGTGAGCTGGCGGGCGATCTGGATCTCGACGGCCATCCAGGCGAGCTTGCCCGAGACCCGCGGGAAGGCGGTGAGCGGCTTGCCGAACTGGATGCGCTCCTTGGCATAGGCGAGGCCGAGCTCGAGGGCGCATCGGGCCACACCCACGGCCCGGGCCGCGGTCTGGATGCGCGCGCCCTCGAACGTCGCCATGAGCTGCTTGAAGCCCTGCCCCTCGACCCCGCCAAGGAGGTTGTCGCCGGCGACCCGGAAGCCGTCGAAGCCCAGCGTGTACTCCTTCATGCCGCGATATCCCAGGACCTCGATCTCGCCGCCGCTGAGGCCATGCACCGGAAACGGGTCGGCGTCCGTCCCGCGCGGCTTCTCGGCGAGCAGCATCGACAGGCCTTTGTAGCCGGCCTCGTCGGGACGGGTGCGGCAGAGCACGGTCATCAGATCGGCCCTGGCGGCGTGGGTGATCCAGGTCTTGGCGCCGGTGATCGCCCAGCCCGCCGCGTCCCTGACCGCCCGGGTCTTGAGCGAGGCGAGGTCGGAGCCGGTGTCGGGCTCGGTGAAGACCGCGGTCGGGATGATCTCGCCCGA
>CAYWSB010000175.1:0-10315 GCA_964460465.1 uncultured Geminicoccaceae bacterium
GGATGCGCTCGCGGTTCTCGGCCATCCAGGCGAAGTCGTTCTCGATCATCCGCTCCGCCACCTCGGTCGGGTAGTTCTCGGGCTGGTTGACCACGGCCGGATGGGCGACCACCGCATAGGTCTGCGAGTAGAGCTCGTTGGCCTCCTGGCTGACCACCCAGTCCATGACCTGCTCGGCCAAGGCCCGATGCGCCGTGCCCTTGACGATGCCGGACGACTCCATGTCCCAGCCCACCCCCTCGGTCGGCACCACGACCTCGAGCGGGGCGCCTGCGTTCTTCTCCGATACGCCACGCATGTCGAGGGCGATCCCCGCCACCCGCTCGCCGCGCGCCGCCTGCACGCACGGCGCGGAGCCGGAGTGAAGGTAGGCCGCCATGTTCTCGTGCAGCCCGTCCATGAAGGCCCAGCCCTCATCCTCGCCCATCGTCTGCAGCCAGGCGGCGACGGTGAGGTAGCCGGTGCCCGAGGAGGCCGGGTGCGGCATCACGATCTTGTCCTTGAAGGCCGGGTCGAGCAGGTCGGCCCAGGAGGTCGGCTGGGCAGCGCCGGCCGCCTCGCCCTCCATGGTGTTGTAGCAGATGACGCCGACGAAGGCGTCCATGCCGACCCAGGTGGGCGCGTCACGCTGGTCGACGAAGAGCGGGTTGAGCGCTTCGACGCCGGCGGGCGTGTAGCTTTCGAGCAGCCCCGCGTTGTCGAACATCAGGAGGCTCGAGGCGGCGATGCCGAGCACCATGTCGGCCTGCGGGTTGTCCGCCTCGGCGAGGAACCGGGCGGTGATGACGCCGGTCGAATCGCGCA
Source organism: uncultured Geminicoccaceae bacterium (assembly GCA_964460465.1). Taxonomy (GTDB): domain Bacteria; phylum Pseudomonadota; class Alphaproteobacteria; order Geminicoccales; family Geminicoccaceae; genus SLRI01. The sequence continues at coordinate 805 of CAYWSB010000175.1, forward strand.
CCCAGTTGACCTCGACGTCCGGGACGGCGGCCTCGATTGCCGCCTTGAAGGGCCCGAGCTGGTCGTTCTCGAGCGCCGTATAGACCGTGAGTGGCGTGCGCGCCTCGGCGATGCCGATGGCGAGCAGGCTGACCCCCACGGCGAGCGTCGCCCCGAGCCCCAGCCGCCTGGTGATGGTCGTCATGTTTCGTGCTCCCGACTTGATTGTTACCGCCACTAGCCTTGCCGGCCCTGCCGGTCCGGTGCCGTCATCGACGATTGGTGTGACAGTTCGATGACGAGGTCAATCGATGCCGCTCAGGCTGGCCCCATCAACCCGGCCAGGGGAGCGAGTACGTCTTGACGTTGGTGAAGCCCTTCATGGCCTCCTGCACACCCTCCTTGTAGCCGAGCCCGCTGTCCTTGATGCCGCCGAAGGGCGACATCTCGATCCGGTAGCCCGGCACCTCCCAGACATTGACCGTGCCCACGTCGAGCTCGTTCACGAACCGGGTGATGTGGTCGAGCCGGTTGGTGCAGACCCCGGACGACAGCCCGTAGGCGGTCGAGTTGGAGATCCGGATCACCGCCTCGATGTCGTTCGGGCAGCGAACGATCGGCACGACGGGACCGAACGTCTCCTCGTGCACGAGCTCGGCATCGAACGGCACGCGGTCGACCACGGTGGGCGGGAAGAGCGCCCCCTGCCGCGGATCGCCGTGCAGCACCGCGGCCCCGCGCTCCACGGCGGCCTCGACCCGGGCCTGGAAGAGCCGGGCCGAGCGCTCGTTGATCACCGTGCCGATGTCGGTCTCGGGGTCCATGGGGTCGCCGCAGCGCAGCTTCTTGACCCGCGCCACGATCTTCTCGGCCAAGGCGTCGGCGATCGGCTCGACCGCGAGGATGCGCTTGACCGCCGTGCAGCGTTGGCCGGAGTTCTTGGTCGCCCCGGCAACGGCGAGGTCGGCCGCCTTGTCGAGATCGGCGTCGTCCATGACGATCAGGGGGTCGTTGCCGCCGAGCTCGAGCACCAGCCGCTTGTAGCCGGCCTTCTCGGCGATGTACTTGCCGACCCGGACGCTGCCGGTGAAGGTGACGAGATCGGCGTCGGGGTCGGTGATCATCGCGTCGCCCATGGTGGACGGGTTGCCGGTCACCACCGACAGCATCTCCGGCGGCAGCCCCGCCTCGTAGAGCACGTCCGCCAGCAGCAGAGCGGTGAGCGGCGTCAGCTCGGTCGGCTTGAGGACCACCCGGTTGTTGGTCGCGATCGCCGGCGCGAGCTTGTGCGCCACCATGTTGAGCGGGTGGTTGAACGGCGTGATCGCCGAGATGACGCCGAGAAGCGGCGTGCGCATGGTGTAGATGCGCCGCTCCTTGCCGTGGGGGGTGATGTCGCAGGAGTAGATCTCGCCGTCGTCGAGAATGGCGAGCTGGCCCGCCAGCGTGAAGACGTCGTAGGCGCGGCCGACCTCGTAGAGCGAATCCTTCCAGCACAGGCCCGATTCGGCGGTGATCAGCCGGGCGATCTCCTCCTTCCGTGCGGCCAGCATCTCGCCGGTCGCCATCAGGATGCGCTGGCGCTCGTAGCGCGTGAGCTTCGGCTTGAACGCCCTGGCCCGGGCGAAGGCGTCCCGGACATGCTCCGGCCGGGCCGCTGGCACGGTGCCCACCACCTCGTTCGTGTAGGGGTTGTGGACGTCGAGCGTGTCGCCGGTCTCGACCAGCCGGCCCGCGATGCGCATGCTCTCCCGACGCACGGCCATGGCCTCAGCCCTCCACGAGGTTCAGGGCGACGTCGAAGACGTCGAAATTGCGCAATGTCCGTCCCGCCGGGACCATCACCCGGCGGTTGGCGATCAGCGGCACGCGCTGCTCGGTCAGCCCGCCATGGCTGCGCAGCGGCTCGTCCAGGCCCGACAGATCGTGCCGATCGGCCCGGGTGCCGATCACCTTGTGGATGGTCGAGGTGACGACGAGATCGCCGATCCGATCGGGCGGCAGCTCGAACCGGTCGCAGGCCTCCTCGCGGGTCAGCACCACGTCGATGCCGTCGAGGGCAGCGATCCGTTGCCTGATCGCCAGGCGATCGGCGCCGTCCGGGAGGTAGGCCGTGGCGAACGAGCCGAGTGCCCCGTGATGCGCCACATAGGGGTCGGTGATCGGCAGGATCACCCGGGCCCGGCCCTCGCCCAGCCAGTCGTCGAGCAGCGCCTGGAGGTAGATCACGTCCGGGCTGCCGTCGGGCTTGTGCTTGTCGTTCATGCCGTGGTCGGCGGTCAGCACCAGCGTGCAGCCCTGCCGGTCGAGGGCGCCTACATGGCCGTCCAGCATGGCGTAGAACGCATTCGCCACGCCCGTGCCCGGGGCGGCCTTGTGCTGGATGTAGTCGGTGGTCGAGAGATACATCAGGTCCGGCCGCCAGGCCTTCGCGAGATGCACGCCGGCCGCCATGACGAAGCCGGAGAGCCCCGCCGAGTAGACGTCGGGGAGCGGCAGGCCGAGCGTCCGGAGCAGGTTGCCGATGCCGTTGGCCTCGACGGTCGCCTGGTCGGCCTTCTCCGAGGAGAACGCGACGGCGCGGCCGGTCGAGACGTCCAGCCCCTTGGCCAGCAGGGTCCGGAGCTTGTCCTTGGCGGTGACCACCGCGACCCGCGCCCCGGCGTCGTGGAACGCCGCCATGATGGTGCCCGTGCGCATGAACTTCGCATCGTTCATCATCACTTCCTCGCCCGTCTCCGGGTCGTAGAAGAAGTTGCCGGCGATGCCGTGCACGGCGGGCGGCCGGCCGGTGATGATCGAGATGTTGTTGGGGTTGGTGAAGCTGGGCATCGCCGAGAGCGCCGTCAGGCTCGCCCCCTCGCGCATCAGCCGGTCGAGGCTGGGCGCCACCCCGGCCCCGATCGCGGCCTCGATGTAGCCCGGCTCCGAGCCGTCGATGCAGACGACGACCGTGGGCCGCCTGGGCCAGCGATAGGCGCGACCATTGGCGGTGACGACACGGTCGCGAAGGGCGAGATCGGACATGGGAAGGCCTTTCAGGCGGCACGGGCCAGGGGAACGCCGAGGCCGAGCTCGGCCAGCACCTCGCGCACGGCAGCGAGCGCCCCGCGCATGTGGCCCGCGTCGAGCCGGCCGATGCAGCCGATGCGGAAGCTGTCGGCGACGGTGAGCTTGCCCGGGTAGATGACGTAGCCGCGCGCCTTAAGCCCGTCGTAGAAGCGCTGGAAGTCGAAGCGCGGGTCGGCCGGCATGTGGAAGGTGACAATGATCGGCGCCTGGAGATCGTCGGGCAGCAGCGTCCGGAAGCCCATCGCGCGCATGCCCTCGACCAGCACCCGGCAGTTCTCCCGGTAGCGGGCACCGCGCCCCTCGATCCCGCCCTCCTGGCGGTGCTCCTCGAGCGCCTGGTGGAAGGCGACGATGACGTGGATCGGCGGGGTGAAGCGGTACTGCCCCGTGCGCTCGAGCGCGGCGTGCTGGTCGTGGAGGTCGAGCACCAGCGTCGTGGCATTGCCCGCCGTCTCGGCCAGTGCCGTCCGGCGGCAGAGCACGAAGCCGAGGCCCGGCACCCCCTCGATGCACTTGTTGGACGAGGCCGCCACCGCATCGAAGCGGGTGGTCCGGGCATCGAGCGGCAGGGCGCCGAAGGCGGACATGGAATCGACCAGGAGCCGCTTGCCGTGCCTCTCGGCGAGGGCGGCGATCGCGGGGATGGGATTGAGGATGCCCGAGGTCGTCTCGCAGTGCACGGCGAACACGTGGGTGATCGTCCGCGACTGCGCCAGGATCGCATCGACCGCGGCGAGGTCGGGCGGCGTGTCCTCGGCCGTCTCGTGCACCACGACCGCCCGCCTCGCGATGTCGAGGATGCGCTTGGCGCGCTGGCCGTAGGCGCCGTTGATCAGCACCAGCACCTCGCCCTCGGGCGGCACGAAGGTGGTGAGCATGGCCTCGACGGCGAAGGTGCCCGAGCCCTGCATCGGCACGGTGACGAAGTCGTCGTCGCCGTGGATCAGCTCCGGCAGCCGGGTCAGCACGGCGCGGTTGATCGCGATGAACCCGGCATCGCGCGAGCCCCAGTCGTGCACCATGACCGCCTTGACGGTCTTCGAGGTCGTCAGCGGCCCCGGGGTCAGGAGTAGCGGGTCACCGGTCTCGGACAGGTCGGCCATGGCGCGTTCTTTCGCAGTGACGATGGCCGCCCTGCTACCCCTGCCAGCCGACATGTGTCCAATACACGGATTGCATGCCCCCCATAGATCGGGTCTATAGTCGATGGATGAGCATCAGCCTGCTGCGCGCCTTTCACCTCGTGGCCCGGGCCGGGAGCTTCACCGCCGCCGCCCGCGAGGCCGGCCTCGCCCAGCCGACGCTCTCCGCCCAGGTGAAGCAGCTCGAGGCCCGGCACGGCGTCAGCCTCTTCAACCGCCGCGGCCGCCGGCTCGAGCTGACGCCGATGGGCCAGGCCCTGTTGCAGATCACCGACCGCCTGTTCGCCGCCCAGGCCGAGGCCCTGGCCCTGCTCGCCGGGGTCGAGACCCTGCGCCGCGGCCATCTGCGCATCGCCGCCGACAGTGCCACCCACGTCATGCCGCTCCTGGCCCAGCTCCGTCGGCACCACGGGCAGGTCACGTTCTCGCTCCGGATCGCCAACTCGGCCGAGGTCCTGGCGGCAGTGCTCGCCTACGACGCCGATCTCGGGGTCGCGGCCCGGCGCTCGCCCGACCCGCGCCTCTTCGCCCAGCCGCTCAAGGAGGATCGCCTCGTCGTCTTCGTGCCCAGGAGCCATGTCTGGGCCCGCCGCCGGCGGATCGCCGTCGACGAGATCCAGGGCCGCGACCTCGTCATCCGCGAGCCGGGCTCGGTCACCCGCGAGGTGTTCGAGGCGCGGCTCGCCGAAGCCGGCGTGAAGCCCGCCGCACTGATCGAGGTGCAGTCACGGGAAGCCGTCCGCGAGGCGGTGCTGGCCGGCTTCGGCATCGGCGTCGTCTTCGCGAGCGAGCGCGGCAGCGACCCGTCGATCCATGTCCTCGAGGTCGACGACGTCGATCTGACCGTCGCCGAGTACGTCATCTGCCTCGAGGAGCACCGCCGGCTGCCCCTGGTCCGCGCCTTCCTGGCGGCGGTCCGGGAACTGGAGGGCGCCGCCGGCGGGTCGCCGCCGGCGCTCAGCTCTCGATCGCCAGCCGGTCGATCAGGGCCGGGGTGAGATCGCCCGAGACGGCGAGCCCCTGGTCGGCCTGGAAACGCTCCACGGCGGCCCGGGTGCGCCGGCCCATGATGCCGTCGATCGGGCCCGGCTCGTAGCCGAGCTCGGTCAGCAGCTGCTGCGCCCGGCGGATGTCGGCGCGGGTCAGCTGCGCCGGGGCGACCCGCGCGCTCATCCAGCGCTCGAGCAGCAGCGCCTGCTGGGTCTGCCGGCGGCGGTCCGCCTCCTGCGTCGCGGTCACCCGCTCGAACGCGGCGGTGCGGGCGGCCTGGGCGGTCGCCGTGCCGTCGCCGATCTCGACCGCACCCGGCTCGCCTTCGGGCCCTGCGGCCGGCATGACCTGCGGCGCCGCCAGCATCCGCGTCGCGGCATCGCCGCCGACCAGGAGGTCGCCGGCGATGACACCGCTCATGATCTGCAGCGCCGCCGTCTCCGTGGTCGCGGCATCAGCCGCTTCCGGCGGGCCGGCGCCCGGCTCGATCGTGCCCAAGGGTGCCAGAAAGCTGTCCGGCGCTCCGGCACAGCCGACCAGCGGCAGGAGGACGATGCCGAGGGCGAGCGGGCGAGGGCACCTCATTGCTGCGGCCGCCGCGGCCGGAACAGCATCTCGGCCATCGACACCCGACCGTCGAGGTCGCGGTCGGCGCCGGCGAAATCGTTGAGCTTGCGCAACCTCAGCTCCTCCAACTCGATGGTCCCGCTGGCGTCGATGTCGATCCGGGCGAAGGCCGCGGCGCTCACACCGACCAGCTCGTCCGGGGTGAGCACGCCGTCGCCGTTGCGATCCAGGGCGATGAAGGCGGCGACCACGTCGGCCGCCAGCTCGGCCTCGTCGAGCAGGCCGTCGCCGTCGAGATCGGCGGCGCGGAAGGCGGCCCGCTCGAGCTGCTCGGTGACGACCAGGCGCTCGGCCGCCGCCGGTCCGGCCAGGAAGATCGCAGCCGCCGCCACGGTGACGCCGGCCACCGCTCCCGCGAGGCGGGCAAGGGTGGCGTCCGCGGCCCAGCGGATCGGTGAGCGGAGCATGGCTGGCGTCTCCTCGAGCTTGGCAATCACGTCGGGCCGACTTGCGGCCGCCGACGCCGTGCGGCTGCTAGAGCATCGACACAGCCGCGACTTGTCAAGTGGCGAGCGAGGCTGCACTAACGGTTGCAATGCACCGTGCCCTTTCGGGCAGCTGGCGGCGTCGGGGGATCAGCGTGGCACTCTTGTTCTACAGCCGGGACGATGATGCGGTCGCCTGGCGCAAGGCTTTGCAGGACCGGCTGCCCGATCTCGACTTCCGGATCTGGCCCGAAACGGGCGATCCGGCCGAGATCACCATGGCGCTGGTCTGGCTGCCGCCGGCCGGCCTCTTGCAGAGCCTGCCCAATCTCCGGGCGATCTTCTCGCTCGGTGCGGGCGTGGACGCGATGCTGGCCCAGCCCGACCTGCCCGACGTGCCGCTCTGCCGGCTGGTCGACCGATCGCTGACGACGACCATGAGCGAGTTCGTCCTCGCCAACGTGCTCCACTACCACCGCGACCTCGACCTGTTCGCCGCCCAGCAGGCGGCGGCGCGCTGGCGCCTCGTACTGCCGCGTGCCCCGGCCTCGCGGACCGTGGGGGTGATGGGCCTGGGCGAGCTGGGCTCCGACGCCGCCCGGCGCCTCCTCGTCAACGGCTTTCGGGTGCGCGGCTGGAGCCGCAGACCGAAGCGGCTCGACGGCATCGAGACCTTCGCCGGCGCCGAGGGGCTGGGCCCGTTCCTCGCCGCCTGCGACTACTTGGTCTGCCTGTTGCCGCTGACCGCCGAGACCGCGGGCATCCTGAACGCCGACCTTTTCGCCCGGCTGCCCGAGGGGGCGGCGCTGATCCATGTCGGCCGTGGCGGCCAGCTGGTTCCGGCCGACCTGCTCGCCGCCCTCGATCGCGGCCATCTCCGTGGCGCCCTTATCGATGTCACGCCGGTCGAACCGCTGCCGCCGGACGATCCGCTCTGGCGCCACCCCGGCGTGCGCATCACGCCGCACGCCGCCTCCTACGCGCTGCCGGAGACCGCGGCCGAGACGATCGCGGCCAATATCGAGCGGCTGCGCCGGGGCGAGCCGCTGCTGGCGCGTGTCGACCGCGAGCGGGGCTATTGAGTCAGCGGCGCCGCGGCATCCCGCAGCCCGGCCAGATGAAAGGCAAGCGCCATGTCCGCCATCATCACGATCGCCCAGCAGAAGGGCGGTGCCGGCAAGACGACCCTGGCGGTGCAGCTCGCCACCGCCATGCGCCAGGCCGGCAAGACGGTCGCCGTCGTCGACATCGACCCGCAGGCGAGCCTCACGGCCTGGATGCGGCTGCGCGAGCACGAGGCCAGGGACGCCGCCGAGCTCCGCTTCTCGATGGTCGGCGGCTGGCGCCTGGGCGTCGAGCTCGACCGGCTCAGGCGCGACGTCGACCGGATCGTCGTCGACAGCCCGCCGCACGCCGAGAGCGACGCCAAGGGGGCGATCAAGGCCGCCGACCTCGTGCTCGTCCCCTGCCAGCCGAGCCCGCTCGACATCTGGGCGTCGAAGAGCACGCTCGACATCGCCATCAAGGACGGCAAGGCGGCGCATCTCGTGCTCAACCGAGTACCGCCGCGCGGCAAGAGCTTCGACGAGGCGCTGCAATCTATTGCCGAGCGCGGCTACGAGGCGCTATCTGCCCGCCTCGGCAACCGGCAGGCCTTCGTCGCCAGCCTGAGCCGTGGCCTCGGCGTGGTCGAGAGCGAGCCCAGGAGTGCCGCGGCCCTCGAGGTGCAGGCCCTGCTGGACGAGGTCGAGGCGCTGCTGCCCCGCCGCTAGCTGGCGGCACTTCCATCGTCATCCGGAGGACCAACGACCATGTCGGCGCCCCCCTCAGGCAAAGGCGAGCCGATCGAGGATCGCCGCCAGCTGGTCGAGTACATCGCCCAGGGCTCGAAGCCGAAGGACGCCTGGCGGATCGGCACCGAGCACGAGAAGTTCGGCTTCTGTCGGCGCACCCTGAAGCCGCTGCCCTACGAGGGTGAGCACGGCATCCGGGCCCTGCTCGAAGGGCTGAGCAAGGCCTTCGGCTGGTCGCTGGCGCTCGAGGGCGACCGGCCGATCGCGCTCACCGGCGACGGCTGCAACATCACGCTCGAGCCCGGCGGCCAGTTCGAGCTGTCCGGCGCGCCCTTGAAGCATATCCACCAGACCTGCAGCGAGGTGCACCAGCACTTGGCCCAGGTCCGCGAGGTCGCCGATCCCCTGGGTATCGGCATGCTGGGCATGGGCTTCCAGCCCAAGTGGCGGCGCGACGAGATCCCGTGGATGCCCAAGGGGCGCTACGAGATCATGCGCGCCTACATGCCGAAGGTGGGCTCGCTCGGCCTCGACATGATGCTCCGCACCTGCACCATCCAGGTCAATCTCGACTACAAGGACGAGGCCGACATGGTGCAGAAGTTCCGGGTCGGCCTGGCGCTGCAGCCGATCGCCACCGCCCTCTTCGCCAACTCGCCGTTCACCGACGGCGGGCTCAACGGCTTCGAGAGCTTCCGCTCGCACATCTGGACCGACACCGACCCCGACCGCTGCGGCATCCTCCCCTTCGTCTTCGAGGCCGGCATGGGCTTCGAGCGCTATGCCGACCACGTGCTCGACGTGCCGATGTACTTCGTCTACCGCGACGGCCGCTACATCGACGCCGCCGGCCAGTCGTTCCGCGACTTCCTCGACGGCCGGCTGCCGGCGCTGCCGGGCGAGAAGCCGACGATGAGCGACTGGACCGACCATTTGACCACGCTCTTTCCGGAAGTGCGGCTCAAGCGCTTCTTGGAGATGCGCGGCGCCGATGGCGGTCCCTGGCGCCAGCTCTGCGGGCTGCCGGCCTTGTGGGTCGGGCTCCTCTACGACCGGAGCGCCCTCGATGCCGCCTGGGATCTATGCAAGGATTGGACGCTCGTGGAGCATGAGCGGCTGCGCTCGGAGGTGCCGCGGCTGGGTCTGCGAACGCCGTTCCGCCAGGGCACGGTGCAGGACCTGGCGCTGCGCACGCTGGAGGTCGCCGAAGCCGGCCTCGCCGCCCGGAACGTCCTGGACTGGGATGGCCGCGACGAGCGCAAGTACCTGCACGCCTTGTGGGAGGTCGCGAAGTCCGGCGTCACGCCCGCGACCGAGAAGCGCCAGCGCTTCGAGGCGGAATGGCACGGCTCCGTCGACCCGCTGTTCGCGGCCTATGCGTATTGAGCGACGTTCTCGGGGCGGCGATGCGCCCATGCCGGATGGCTATCCCACATGCAGCCGGGGCCACATCAAGAGGGTGCCAGGATAGGCGTTGGCAGAC
>CAYWSB010000176.1:0-10123 GCA_964460465.1 uncultured Geminicoccaceae bacterium
CCTGTTGCAGATGAGAATCGGGAAAAGATTCCGGTCAGCGTGAAAATGCTCTAGGGGCGGCTGGCGGCAACGGCATCCTGCCGCCGTGCAGATTCCACGCCGGACACTGGCAGTCGCGGGAACTTTCGCGCGGCTTGTCGGTTGTTCAAGTCGTTCTTCCGTTGAACAAGGACAGGTCAGGCGCCGCGGGCGCCGGTTAAGGGAAACGACATGAACGCGATCAACCGGCGGCTGCTCACGGCCGCACTCCTGGGTACGGTGGCACTCGGCGCTGCGGCCTGCACCAACGAAAGCACCCGGACCTCCGGCTCGACGACCCAGGGCAGCGACCGCGCCAACATCGACCGCGACGTCTCGGCGGCGATCGCGGACCTCTACGCGCAGAACCCCGGCGCCAGGGAGCTCGGCGACAACGCCGTGGCCATGCTGGTCTTCCCGAGCATCACCACCGCCGGCTTCGGCGTCGGCGGGAGCTACGGCACGGGTGCCCTGCGCGAGGGCGGCCAGACCACGGCCTACTACAACCTGATCGCCGCGAGCTTCGGCTTCCAGCTCGGCGCGCAGTCCTACTCGCAGGTCTACTTCTTCAACACGGCCGACGCGCTCGAGACCTTCCGGGAGACCCAGGGCTTCGAGGCGGGCGTCGGGGTCACCGCCGTCGCCGCGGACTTCGGTGCCGGCGGCAACGTCACCAGCTCAACCCTGCAGGAGCCGGTCGTGGTCGTCACCTGGGGCCAATCCGGCCTGATGGCGGGGGCGACGGTCGAAGGCGTGAAGATGACCGAGATCAACCCCGACTGAGCCCAAGGCCCATGCGCCGCTGGCAGGGCCGACGCTGCGGGGCGGCCTACCAGCGACGAGGCTCGCCACGGATGCGGGGCAAGGCAAAGGGTGGCCGCGTCACGCCCAGGCTCGCGGGCCCTTCCTTCCACCAAGCGAGATTCTCGCGTATAAGAGTTGATGGACCCTTGGCTCGCGCCAGGCGGTGGAAAGGGAGCGTCTCAACATGACACGAACGACCGGTGTGTCGGATCCGTCGACGTGGGACCCCGAGCTGGATGCCGTCAAGGCGGCGCCGAAACATCACAAGGTGATCTTCGAGAACGACCGGGTCCGCGTGCTCGAGGTCACGCTGGAGCCGAACGACGAGGAGCCGCTGCATCATCACCGCTGGCCGTCGGTCTTCGTCCTGGACCAGATCAAGCCACCGATCGTCGACATCGCTCCCGACGGCGAAAGGCTGCCGCCGAACCGCGACGTGATCAGGGCGCTCGAGGCCTGGGACGGTCGTGGCTGCCTCGTGGTCCACATGGCGCCGCAGCCGCTCGGCCGTGTCTCGAACGAGTCGGACTCGACCGCCCACGGCATTCGGATCGAGATGAAGAACATGGGCGGAACCACGCCCTTTGCCCGCGACGCGCCATGACGCGCGGCCGGCGGCGGGGCTGTCGGCGAGGCGCTGCCCCCTCGCCGACCCTCGGCTATGCCGTCGGTGCCGGCCGCAGCACCGCCGGTTGGTCCAACACCGGTGCCTCCGCCATGGCCGGGCGGATGCGGCGCAGGCGGAGGGCGTTGGCGAGGACGCAGACAGAGGAGAAGGCCATGGCGGCGGCGGCGAGCACCGGCGAGAGCAGGGTGCCGGTGAGCGGGTAGAGCAGCCCCGCCGCGACGGGGATCAGCGCAGTGTTGTAGGCGAAGGCCCAGAACAGGTTCTGGCGGATGTTGCGCATCGTGCGGCGGCTGACGACGATGGCGTCGACGACGGCGGCGAGGCGGCCACCGGAGAGGACGACGTCGGCGGATTCGATGGCGATGTCGGTGCCGGTGCCGATGGCGATGCCGACATGGGCGGTGGCGAGCGCCGGGGCGTCGTTGATGCCGTCGCCGACGAAGACCATGGCACCCTGCTCCTGCAGCCGCTGCACGGCGGCCACCTTGCCGTCGGGGAGCACCTCGGCGGTGACGTGATCGATGCCGAGCTCGGCGGCGATGGCGGCGGCGGTGGCGGCGTTGTCGCCGGTGACCATGGCGGTCTCGAGGCCCATCGCGTGGAGCGCCCGGATGGCGGCGGCGGCACCGGGCTTGATCGGGTCGGCCGTGGCGAGAAGGGCGGCGAGCCTGCCGTCGACGGCGGCGAAGAGGGGGCTCCGGCCGCGGGCGGCGAGGTCGCGGGCGGTGGCGGCGAGCGGGCCGGTGTCGATGCCCGCCTCCTCGAGCAGGCGGGCGCTGCCGACGAGGACCGCGTGGCCCTCGACGGTGGCGCGGACACCCCGGCCGGTCAGGGAGTCGAAGTCCCGGGCAGCGGGCAGATCGAGGCCGCGGGCCTCGGCAGCACGGGTGACGGCGGCGGCGATCGGGTGCTCGGAGCGGGCCTCGACGGCCGCCACGAGGCGGAGGGTCTGGTCGGGGCCGCTGCCCGCTGCCGGGACGAGGTCGGTGAGCTCGGGGCGGCCCTGGGTCAGCGTGCCGGTCTTGTCGAAGGCCACGAGGCGGACGGTCTCGAGGGCCTGCAGGGCACTGCCCTTGCGGAACAGGGCCCCCAGCTCGGCCGCCCGGCCGGTGCCGACCATGATCGAGGTCGGGGTGGCCAGGCCCATCGCGCAGGGGCACGCGATGATCAGGACGGAGACGCCGGCGACCAGCGCCATGGTCAGCGCCGGGGATGGACCGAGGGCGAGCCACGCGGCCACGGTGAGCAGCGCCACGCCGATGACGACGGGGACGAAGACGGCGACGACCCGGTCGACGGTGGCCTGGATCGGCAGCTTCGCGCCCTGCGCCGCCTCGACCATGGCGATGATCCGGGCGAGCATGGTGTCGGCGCCCACCCGGGTGGCACGGAAGGTCAGCGCCCCGGTGCCGTTGACGGTGCCGCCGGTGATGGCGGAGCCCGCCCGCTTCTCGACCGGTACGGGCTCGCCCGTGAGCATGCTCTCGTCGACGAAGCTGCGACCGTCGGTGATCTCGCCGTCGACGGGAATGCGCTCGCCGGGACGGACGTGGACGATGTCGCCCGGCACGATCTCGGCAATGGGGCGCTCCTCGACGCGGCCGCTGCGCTCGACGCGGGCGGTGGCGGGCTGGAGGCCGACGAGCTTCTCGATCGCAGCCCCGGTGCGGCCCTTGGCCCGGGCCTCGAGCCAGCGGCCCATGAGGATCAGGGTGGCGATGACGGCGGCGGCCTCGAAATAGACCGCGCGCGTGCCTTCGGGCAGCAGGGCCGGGGCGAACAGGGCCACGACCGAGAACCCGTAGGCGGCACTGGTGCCGAGCGCCACGAGGCTGCTCATGTCGGGGCGGCCCTTCAGCAGGGCGGGCACGCCGGTGGTGAAGAAGCGGCGGCCGGGCCAGGCGAGGACCAGGGTGGTGAGCAGGAGCTGGACGAGCCAGCTCGCCTCGAGGCCGATGCTGCGGTGGATCAGGTGGTGGAAGGCCGGAAAGATGTGCCCGCCCATCTCGAGGACGAAGACGGGCAGGGTGAGCAGGCCGGCCACGAGGGTCTGGCGGCGGAGGGTGGCGATCTCGGTGCTCCGCCGCTCGGCCGCGCTGGGGCCGTGGCCGGTCGTGGCCCGGGCGGGGTAGCCGGCGGCGGCGAGGGCGTTTTCGAGCTCGGTCGTGGTGGCGGCACCGTCGAGCCAGCGGACGGTGGCGGTCTCGCTGGCGAGGTTGGCCCTGGCCTCGACGACCCCCGGGACGGCGAGCAGGGCCTTCTCGACCCGGGTGATGCAGGAGGCGCAGGACATGTTCTCGACGGCGAGGGTGGCGGTCGCGGTGCGGGCCGGGTAGCCGGCGGCGGTGACGGCCGCGGCGACCGCGACGAGGTCGGGCGCCGCGGCGCCGGTGATCCGGGCGCGGCCGCTGGCGAGGTTGACGCTGGCGGAATCGACGCCCGGCACGGCCAGCAGCGCGCGCTCCGCGCGGCCGACGCAGGCGGCGCAGGAGAGGCCGTCGAGCTCGAGGGTCGTGGTGGTCGCTTCCGGCATGTGGCGTCCTCTTCGTCCGGTCGGTTCCTGCTGGACATGGGGTTTCCAGTCGCTGGAAGGTCAAGACCTGTCGTGACTTGACCTTTCGGTGGCCGGAAGGACTACTCGTCGAGCGGTTTGTGCAGGAGGTTGGGTGATGCCGAGCTATCGGGTGCCAGAGATGAGCTGTGGCCACTGCAAGGCCACGATCGAGAAGGCGGTGGCGGCGGTCGACAAGGCGGCGCAGGTGGCGGTCGACCTCGAGGCCAGGACGGTGGTGATCCGCAGCGACGCCGCCGAGGCCAGGCTGCGTGCCGCGATCGAGCAGGCGGGGTACGAGGTGCACGCCCTGGGCTGAGCCGCGGCGAGCGACGGAACAAGAAAAATGGGGGAGGATGCGATGCGCTGCTTCATCGCACTTCTGCTGACAGGCAGCCTGGCGCTGCCGGCGGCGGCGCAGGAGCTGCGGCTGGTGGCCGAGGGGCTCACCGCCCCGATCGACCTCGTCGAGCCCGCGGACGGCAGCGGGCGGCTCCTGGTGCTCGAGCAGCAGGGTGTGGTCCGGGTGATCGACGCCGCGGGGCGGCTGCTCGACGAGCCCTTCCTCGACCTTCGCGACCGGCTCCTGCCGCTCGAGGCAGGCTTCGAGGAGCGGGGGCTTCTCGGCTTTGCGCTGCATCCCGATTTCGCTTCGAACGGCCGGGTCTACGTGAGCTACAGCGCGCCGTTGCGCGCCTCGGCACCGGCCGGCTGGAACCATACGCGGCGGATCGCCGAGCTGACCGTGGCCGCCGACAACGGGTCGCGGGTGGATCTGGCCAGCGAGCGGGCGCTGCTCGAGATCGACTGGCCCAGCCGCAAGCACAACGGCGGCGGGCTCGCCTTCGGCCCCGACGGCTATCTCTATGTCGGCCTCGGCGACGGCGGCGGGGCGCACGGCGTGGGCGGCGACGTCGTCTGGTCGGCCTTCGACGTCCCCGCCACGCAGCTTCATTGGGACCGGCTCGCTCAGGACACCGAATCGCTCTTCGGCTCGATCCTGAGGATCGACGTCGACCGGGGCTTTCCCGGCTACGGCATCCCGCCCGCCAACCCCTTCGTCGGCAAGCCCGGCCGCGACGAGATCTATGCGTGGGGCTTCCGCAACCCCTACCGGCTGGCGTTCGACCGGAGCGGCTCGGGCGCCTTCGTGATCACCGCGGTCGCCGAGACCTTGTGGGAGGCCCTCTATCTCGTCCAGGCGCCGGGCAATTTCGGTTGGCCGCTGCGCGAGGGGACGCGCTGCATCGACAGGCTCGCGCCGAGGCATCCGCCGACCACCTGCCCGCGCGTCGACGCCATGGGCGAGCCGCTGCGGATGCCCGTGGTCGAGTATGCCAACATGCAGGTGATGCACCCGGATTCCGGGGTCGAGACGGAGGGTGTCGGCACGGCCGTGGTGGGCGGGCGGATCTACCGGGGCACGGCCCTGCCGGATCTTCGGGGCAAGCTGGTCTTCGCCGACTGGAGCGCCGATTTCCGCCGGCCGTCGGGCCAGCTCTTCGTGGCGACGCCGGCGCCGAGCTTCGGCGAGCTCTGGCCGTTCGAGCGACTGCTCCTGCTCGAGACACGGATCGTCAGTCTGGCCGAGGACGGTGCGGGCGAGCTCTACGTGCTGACCAACGACGAGCTCGGCCCGTTCGGCACCAGCGGCAAGGTCTTCAGGCTCGTGCCCTGAGCCGTCGCCGCCACCCGGCGACCGTGGGGCCCGGTCCACAGGGAGGCCAGCCCCCCAGCCTCTTTTCTTGCCGCCCGGAGAGCACGCCATGACCCTGCAAGCCGTAGCCGAGCACCGCCGTCGGGCGGCGGCGATGCAGGCCGAAATGGCCGCGGCGGGGCTCGATGCCCTGTTGCTGACGAGCGAGGCCGATGTCACCTACCTGACCGGGTTCCTGACCCGTTTCTGGGTGAGCCCGACCCGCCCCTGGTTCGCGGTGCTGCCGGCGGCGGGCGATCCCGTGGCGGTGATCCCTTCGATCGGTGCCGCGCTCATGGCGCAGACCTGGGTCCGCGACATCCGGAGCTGGGCATCGCCCGATCTCGTCGACGACGGGGTGGGGCTGCTGGCCGACACGCTCGCGGGGCTGGTTCCTCGGCGCGGGCGGATCGGAGTGCCGATGGGGCCGGAGACGCATCTCAGGATGCCGCTCGCCGATTTCGAGCGGCTGCGGGCGGCGGTGGCACCACGCGGCTTCGCCGATGCCACGGCTGTGGTCCGGCGGGTGCGGGAGGTGAAGTCGGCTGCCGAGGTCGCCCTGATCCGGGCGGCCTGCGGCATCGCCGACCGGGCGTTCACGCGGCTGCCCGAGATGGCCGGGGAGGGGGTGCCGCTCGACGCCGTGTTCCGCCGCTTTCAGGTGGCCTGCCTGGAGGCGGGAGCGGATGCGGTGCCCTATCTCGCGGGCGGCGCCGGGGCGGGTGGCTACGCCGACGTGATCTCGCCTGCCTCGGCGACGCCGCTGGCCCGCGGCGACGTGCTGATGCTGGACACCGGGCTGGTGCGAGGCGGGTACTTCTGCGATTTCGATCGCAACGTCGCGATCGGGCGGGCGGACGACGACGTGCGGCGAGCCTACGCGGTGCTCCACGCAGCGACCGAGGCGGGGCTCGCGGCAGCGCGGCCGGGCGCGACGGCGGCCGATCTACACCGTGCCATCCAGGCGCCCATCGAGGCTGCGGGGATGCAGGACAGCGGCGGACGGCTGGGGCACGGGCTGGGCCTGCAGCTCACCGAGTGGCCGTCCTTGCTGCCGGACGACCGGACGG
Organism: uncultured Geminicoccaceae bacterium; assembly: GCA_964460465.1. GTDB lineage: Bacteria > Pseudomonadota > Alphaproteobacteria > Geminicoccales > Geminicoccaceae > SLRI01. The sequence goes on from CAYWSB010000176.1 coordinate 6,768, forward strand.
TGCTGCGGGAGGGGATGGTGCTCACGATCGAGCCGGGTGTGGTGGTCCGGCCGGGCCAGAACCCCAAGACCATCATGGTGCAGGAGGAGAACATCGTGCTCACCGCGAGCGGGCCCGAGCTCTTGTCCAGCCGCGCCCCGGCCGAGCTGCCGGTGATCGGCTAGGCGATGGCCGCACTGCCCTACACGCTTACCGGCCCGATCGGCGTCCAGGCCAGCCTCGGGCTCGTCGTGCTGCAGGTGGACGAGGTGATCGAGCACGACTTCCGCCGGCTCCTGCCACTGGACGGGGTGGCGCTGCATGTCACCCGGATTCCCAGCGGGGCCGAGGTGAGCGAGGCGACGCTGACGGCGATGGCCGAAGCCTTGCCGGCTGCGGCGGCGCTGCTGCCGCCCTCGGTCGCCTTCGATGTCGTCGGCTATGCCTGCACCTCGGGCACCACGGTGATCGGGGCCGAGCGGGTGGCCGCGCTGGTCGGGGGTGCGGTGCGGACGGCGGCGGTCACCGAGCCGCTGTCGGCGGCCGTGGCCGGGTTCGCCGCACTGGGCGTGCGGCGGATCGGGCTGGTCTCGCCCTATGTCGCGGCGGTCTCGGCGACGCTGCGGGCGGCGTTCGAGCGGGTCGGGCTCGAGGTGGTGGCGTTCGGCTCGTTCGAGGAGGCTGTCGAGGCCCGGGTAGCGCGGATCGCGCCCGAATCCATCGCCCGGGCGGCGCTGACGATCGGCGCCGATGCCGCGGTTGAGGCGGTGTTTCTCTCGTGCACGAACCTGCGCACGCTGGACGTCATCGCCAATGCCGAACGGGCCTTGGGCAAGCCCGTGGTGAGCAGCAACCAGGCCCTGGCCTGGCACATGGCGCGGCTGGCCGGCATCGGACCGCTCGCGGCCGGTGCTGGCCAGCTGATGGCGCTGCGTTGACGCCGGCTTCGACCGGGAGAGCCCCGACCTAGGATGCGGCCGCCTGGTCGGAGCTGCCGTTGGCCGGGCTCTTGTCGAGCGAGTACCCCTCCGCCCGGACGGTGCGCAGCAGGTCGGGCTTGCCGGCGATGTTGATGGCGCGCCTGAGGCGGCGGATGGTGGCATCCACGGTCCTGAGCTCGATGTCGAGGTCGGTGCCCCAGACGCGGTCGAGGAGCTGGCTGCGGGAGAAGACGCGACCGGGGTTCTCGAGGAAGTGGCGGAGCAGGCGGAACTCGGTCGGCGAGAGGTGGACCTCCTGCTCGCCCCGGAAGACGCGGTGCGCGGCGAGGTCCATGCGCAGGTCGTGAAACTCGAGCACGTCCTCGGCGAAGGCGGGGCGGACCCGGCGCAGCACGGCACGGATCCTCGCCACGAGCTCGGCCGGCGAGAACGGCTTGGTGATGAAGTCGTCGGCGCCGGTGTCGAGGCCCCTCAGGCGGTCCGGCTCCTCGCCCCGGGCGGTGAGCATGATGATGGGCACGTGCGCGGTCGCCTGGCGGCGGCGCAGCCTGCGGCAGAGCTCGAGGCCGGACAGCTGGGGCAGCATCCAGTCGAGGAGCACGAGATCCGGGGTGCGCTCGTCCAGCATGACGATCGCCTCCTCGCCGTCATACGCCGAAGCCACCTCGAAGCCCGCCGCACCGAGATTGTAGGCCAGCAGCTTCTGGATGGGGGGCTCGTCCTCGACCACCAGGATGAACGGCTTCACTGGTCGTCGAGCTCCCCGCTCTCGCGCGGCCGGTTGATCTGCACGCCGTGCACCATGTAGTGGATCTTCTCCGCGATGTTGGTCGTGTGATCGCCGATCCGCTCGATGTTCTTGGCGATGAAGAGCAGGTCGATGGCGGTCGAGGTGGTCCGCGGGTCCTCGAGGATGAAGGTGACGAGCTCCCTGAAGAGGGAGTCGTAGAGATCGTCGACGGCCTCGTCGCGGTGCCAAACCTCCATGGCCTTGTCGGCATCGCGGGTGATGAAGGCGTCGAGCACGTCCTTGAGCATCGCCTGGGTCAGCTCGACCATGCGTGGGATGGTGACGAATGGCTTGATCTGTGGGCTGGTGTTCAGTCGCCGGGCGCGCTTGGCGATGCCCTTGGCGTAATCGGCGATGCGCTCGAGGTCGTTGGAGATCTTGAGCGACATCGAGATGACCCGCAAATCCACGGCCATGGGCTGGCGGGTGGCCAGCATCTTGATGGCGTGCTGGTCGATGGTCTCCTCGAACCGGTCGATCACCTGGTCGCGCTCGATGACCTGCAGCGCGGCGTCCTCGTCGCGATCGACCAGGGCCTTCATGGCATGGGCGATCTGCTGCTCGGCATAGGCGCCCATCTGGATGATCTGGCCGGAGAGGTCGGCGAGCTCCTCGTCGAACGACTTGACCGTGTGCCGGCGCTGCATCGCCTCGGTAGGGTTTTCCATGATCCGCGTTCCCTCAGCCGAACCGGCCGGTGATGTAGTCCTGGGTCATCTGGTGCCTGGGCGAGGTGAAGATCTCGCTGGTCGGGCTGTACTCGATCAGCTTGCCGAGATGGAAGAAGGCGGTCTTCTGGCTGACCCGCGCCGCCTGCTGCATGTTGTGGGTGACGATCACGATGGTGAAGCGCTCGCGGAGTTCCTCGATCAGCTCCTCGACCACGGCCGTGGCGATCGGGTCGAGGGCCGAGCAGGGCTCGTCCATCAGGATCACTTCGGGGCTGACGGCGATGGCGCGGGCGATGCAGAGGCGCTGCTGCTGGCCCCCGGAGAGGCCGAGGCCGGGCTGCTGCAGGCGATCGGCGACCTCCTTCCACAAGCCGGCCCCCTTGAGGCTCCGCTCGACGATCTCGTCGAGCTGCGTCTTGTCCCGGGCGAGGCCGTGGATGCGCGGGCCGTAGGCGATGTTGTCGTAGATCGACTTGGGGAACGGGTTGGGCTTCTGGAACACCATGCCGACCCTGGCGCGGAGCTGCACGACGTCGATCGCCTTGTCGTAGATGTCGTTGCCGTCGAGACGGATGTCGCCCTTGATCCGGCAGATCGGGATGGTGTCGTTCATTCGGTTGATGCAGCGCAGGAAGGTCGACTTGCCGCAGCCGGACGGGCCGATGAAGGCGGTGACCTCGTTGGTGGCGATGTCGATGTCGACGTCGAACAGCGCCTGCTTCTCGCCGTACCAAAGATTGACCTTGCGCGCGGCCACCTTGCTCCGGCCGACGGGAGCAGTGGTGGCCGAGGAGGCGCGGTCGACGGGGACCGCGGCGGCGTCGCGAGCGTTGGCTGCTACCATTTGGTTTGGAACCTCTGTCGGAGGAAGACGGCGGTCGCGTTCATCAGGATCATGAAGCCGAGGAGCACGAGGATCGCTGCACTGGTGCGGGCGACGAAGCCGCGCTCGGGGCTGTCGAACCAGATGAAGAT
>CAYWSB010000177.1:0-10096 GCA_964460465.1 uncultured Geminicoccaceae bacterium
TTGCCGGCCATCGGGCGACCAGCGCCCGACCGGTGGTCCCGCGGCGCCCGGCGTCGCCCGCGGCGACGCCGTGCGCCGGCCGGGCTCAGTTGGTGTAGTAGTTGCCCGCACCCTGCGGGGCGTAGCTCTGCTCGTAGGCGGCGAACGCCCTGGTATCGACCTGCGACAGGGCGGCGAAGACCTGTGCACCGCCGCGCCGGGCGAGCATGCGCACGCCGGCGGCGCTGGTCGCCTTGGGCGTCGAGCCCCAGCGGCAGAGATAGAGGACGGCGTCGACCAGGTCGGCCACGACCTGCGCGTCGGAGATCGGGGTCACCGGCGGCGCATCGAGGATGACGAGCTGATGGCCGGTCGAGAGGTAGCCGAGGAGCCGCCTGAACTCCTCGGACTGCAGCAGGAACAGCGAGTTGTCGGCGGTGCCGCCGGCGGTGACCACGCTCATGCCGGTGACCGGGTCCTGCTGGATGATGTCGCCGAGGCCCGCCTCGCGCTGCAGGAACTGCAGCAGACCCGTGCGCGGCGAGCAGCGCAGCGTGGCCGCGAGGCTCGGCCGTCGCAGGTCGCATTCGACCAGGCAGACCTTGTAGCCCGCCCGCGCCATCAGCCGGGCCATGGTGGCGGCGGTGCTGCTCTTGCCCTCGCCGGCGATCGCCGAGGTGACGAGCAGTGTGCGGGGTGCTGTCGCCGACTGCGCGAGGCCGATTCCGACGACGAGGTTGCGGATGCCCTCGACGAAGGCCGAGCCGGGGCACTGGACGCCGTAGTCGACCGGCGCCTGCCGCCGCGCGTTGCCGGGCAGGGCCGGGATCGCGCCGAGAACGGGAACGCCGAGCGTGCGCTCGGCCGCACCCAGGCTGCGCAACGTGCGGTCGGTGGCGTCGCGCAGGTAGCCGAGCAGCATGCCGAGCATACCGGCGGCGACGAAGCCGATCAGGACGACCGTCGCGCGGCTCGGCGAGCTCGGGAACCGCGGCGGCACCGCGGCCGAGATGACCCGCGCGTCCGGGCGGATGATCGAGTGCTGCTCGGCCGTCTGGTTGAACCGGGTCAGGTAGCCGTCGAGCAGGGTCTGCATCGTCTCGATCTCGCTCTGCAGGGCGGCGATCGAGCTGCGCTGCGAGCCCATGGCCCGGCCGGCGTCGCTGTCGCGGCTCAGCGTCGCCTGCAGCTGCGCCTCCTCCGAGCGGATCGCGGCGAGCGCGTTCTCGCGGCTCGCCAGGGCCCGGCCGGCCTCGACCTCGACGTCGCGGAGCGCTTGCTCCAGCTGGGCCCGGGCGTCGAGCAGCAGGGGATGGCGGCTGCCGTAGATGGTGCCGAGCTCGGCCAGCCGGCGCTTCGCGGCCGAGACCTCGAGGCGCAGCTCGGACATGACCGGCGATTCCACCTGGGACGCGATCTGCTCGGGACCGGCGGCGGCCAGGAGCCGGCGCAGCGAGGCGACCTCGGTCTCCAGCCTGATGCGCTCGCCCCGGGCCTGCAGCAGCCGCTCGTTGGTCAGGATCTGCCGCTGCGCCGAGAGCGAGTTGGCGCCGTTGTCGAGCTCGCCGGTCTCGCTCCGCAGCCGCTCGTATTCGGCCCGCTTCCGGCCGATCTCCCGTTGCAGCTCGGCGATCTGCGCCTCGAGCCAGCTGTTGGCGCTGTCGGTGGCCTGGGTCTTCCAGGCGACCTGCTCCTGCAGGTACTCGTCCGCGAAGAGGTTGGCGATGCGCGCGGCGAAGACGCGGTCCGGATCCGAGAAGCCGATGTCGAGCACGGCGGTGCCGCCGACCTGCCGGGCCTGCAGGTTGTCGGCGAGGAACAGGACGGCATCGTCGAGCGTGACGGCCTCGGCCGCGGTGCGGCTGTCGCGCGGCAGGCCGGGCAGGGCGCGGCCGAGTTCCTCCGGCGCCATCGCCAGGACCCTGGGCAGGAACACGTCCTCGACCCAGCGCAGCGCCAGCTGCAGCGGCCGGTCCTCCGCCGTCCGCTCGCGCTCGGTCAGGACCTGCGGCAGCTCCGCCCGCATGGCGACCCGCTCCATGATGGCGCGCGAGCGCACCATCTCGATCTCCGTCTCGATCACCTCCACGGTCGGGGTGAGGTCGGAGAGGACGGCCTGGGCCTCGAACACCTGGTTGCGTCGGGTCTCCAGCATGACGCTCGTGTAGCTCGTGTAGACCGGGGTGGTCAGCATGGCGGCGGCCACCGCCGCGACGGTGCCGAGGCAGGTCACCGCGAGCACGCTGCGCCGTTGCCGCCAGATGCCGCGGATCACCTCGACGAGGTCGACCTCGAACGCGCGAGGCGGCTCGATCGGCGCCGGTGCCGGCTGGGGCTGCGGCAGCGGCATGGCCGGAAGCCGGGCACGCTGGGTGTACTCGACGATCTCTCTCGGCTCGTTGTTCATCATCCGCGTCCCGTTTCCAGCATTGGGTCCTGTCCCGTGGCACGGCCCGAGCGAGCCGGACCGCGCCGTCTTCCGTCCATCGGGTCGCCCGGCGGATCGCCGCCGCACCGTCGATCGCCGCGTCCGGAACGCGGCGACCCGTCCGGCCCCTCGCCGACGGCCCCACCGTCCCCCGTCGACCCATTGCCGGCGACGACCCTGGCACCAAAAGCTTAAGATAAGGTTAACTAAATGAGATTGTCGTCGGTCGATTGGATTGTGGGTGACGCGGCGTTCAATAGCAAACCGGCTGAGCGAAAGCATCAACAACGGCAGCATCAGGATATGTGTCTTGCGCATTATTGACGAAAGTTAGCGGTTTTGGGGATGAAGCGCGGGGCCACTTGCGTCATGGTGAGGGTGGTAAGTGGCGCTGCAGGGCCGCCGCAGCCTGCCCGGCGCGACGTAATCAAGATCGGAGATGTGACGATGCACCGATGGCAGCGGACCATGGGCGGCCAGGACCGTTTGGACGCCCGCCCGATCGCGCGGGCCCCGGCGCCGGGCGGAGGCTGCCGATGAGCCGGGTCGTGGAGATCACGCCGGCGACGCTGCCCGACGCGCTCGCGGCCGCGCGCGCCGACGATCTGCTCGTCGTCGACTTCGACGAGAGCCTGTTCCTGCGCAACTCGACCGAGCTCTTCCTCGACAGCGCCCGGCCGGCAGTGGCGGCGGCGATCGTCAGCCGGCTGATCGATTTCCTCAAGCCCTGGCGCCTCAGCCCGCGCCATCGCGACGGCTTCGCCGTGGCCGACTGGCTGCGGGTCCTCTGCGTCGTCTGCCTGCTGCCGTGGATCGTCTGGCGCTGGCGCAAAGTGGCGCCGGAGCTGGCCAGAACCTATCTCAACCCGGAGTTGGCAGCGCTGCTCGCCAGCGGCCGGTTCAAGCGGATCGTGGTGGCGAGCCACGGCTTCGCCTTCATCATCGCGCCCCTGCTGCGGGCGATGCCGATCCAGGCCGAGCTGGTCGCCAGCCCCTTCTGGACCGGGTTTCTGGCCCGCGCCCGGGGCAAGCGGCCGCTGCTGGAGGAACGCTACGGCGCCGCGGCGGTCGCCGCCGCCACCGTCGTCACCGATCACGCGCGCCACGATGCCGACATCCTCGCGGTCGCGGCGCGGCCGCTCGTCGTCGTCTGGCCGGAGGCGCGCTACGAGCGGGCCTTCGCCCGCACCTACGTGCCGCTGGTCTACACCGAGAAGGCGAAGCACCCGACCCACCTGCATCTGCTCGGGGTGTTCTTCGGCAAGGACTGGATGGCGCTGGTGCTGGCCTCGGCCCTGCTGGCACCCGATCCGCTGCTGACCGCGATCGGCCTCGGCTTCCTGATCGTGTCGTATGCGATCGTCTACGAGGTGGGCTACCACGAGAACGACGATCTCGGGCGACGGCGCGAGAAGAAGCCGATCCTCAGCAGCGAGCGGCTGGCGCTGGCCGGCACGGTGCACGAGGGGCAGGCCTGGCTGTTCGGCACCCTGGTCGCCCTGCCGGGTGCCCTCCTCCTGGCCTGGTCCGGCGCCAGCAGCCGGCTGCCCGCGGGCGAGCTCGGCGAGACCACGGTGGTGCTGCTCGCCATCTGGCTCGCCCTGCTGGCGCTGATCCGCGCCACGTTCTGGCTGTTCAACCGGATCGACGAGAAGTCGCGGCTGCTGCTGCACCTGCCGCTGCAGATGATGAAGGGGCTGTGGCTGGTCTGGGCGCTGGGCCTGCCGCTGAACGAGGCCGGCGCGGCCCTGCTCCTGGCCACCTCGCTGTGCGCCTGGGTCCCCTATGTCGTCTACCGCATGGGGGGCGTGCGCTGGCAGACGCCGGACAACGTCATCCGGCTGCTGATCCTGCTGATGCTGCTCACCGCCACGGTCGCCGTCGGCCAGGGCACCGGGCTGCTGCAGTGGCAGGCGGCGGCGGTGGTCGCCTGGGCGCTCTACAAGGCGCGCAAGGAGCTCGTCCGGCTGTGCCAGGAGGGCCACCTTCTGGCGGAGCGGTCGGGTGCCGGCGCCGTCCCGCTCGGCGGCCACCAGGCGGAGCCGGCACGGGTGGCGGGCGGCCTCGGCATGACCGGCGCCGCGGTCCCGCAGCGCGGCCCGGTGGCCATGGAGAACGGCTGAACCGCAACCCGCGGCGGCACCCGGCCTCGAGCCGGCGAACGCCGCCATTGCAGCCGCCCTGGCGGCGGCCGCCGGCGTCGGCGCGCCCTGGCGGGCGGCACGAGCCGCGCTCGACCGGTCGGCACGCTCGCGCCGCGGCCGCCACTCCCGGCCGGCGCGGGCGGCGGCTCAGCCGCGCTTCTCGCCGGCCGCACGCTGGTCGGGGGGCGGGTCGAAGGTCGCCCAGCCGACCGGACGGCCGGACTCGGGCAGGTCGAGCTCGGCGCCACGCCGGTGCAGATGCGCCTTGGCGATGACGTTGGCGGTGATCGGGGCGGTCAGGAAGAGGAAGAGCGTGATGACCAGCTCGTGGATCGAGAGGTCCCGCTCCGAAACGGCGAAATACAGCATCGACGCCACCAGGACGCTGCCCACGCCCAGGGTCGTGGCCTTGGTGGGGGCGTGCAGGCGCATCATGACCTCGGGCAGCTTGACGAGGCCGATGGAGCCGACGAGGGCGAAGAAGCCGCCGGCCACGATCAGCAGCGCCACGACGAGCTCGATGAGGAACGTCATCACAGCGGTCACCTATTCGATGATGTCGCCACGCAGCATGAACTTGCAGTAGGCCACCGTCGAGATGAACCCGACCATCGCCAGTAGGATCGCCGCCTCGAACAACACCGTGGTCGATTGCTGCACGCCGTAGAGCACGATCATGGCGATGGCGTTGATGACCATGGTGTCGAGGGCGAGGATCCGGTCGGCGGTGGTCGGGCCCTGTGCCAGCCGCCAGAGATTGCAGAGCAGGGCCACGCCGATGCAGGCGAAGGCGAAGACGAGCGCGGCACCGATCATTCGAAGATCTCCTTGAGCCTGGCTTCGTACCGGCTCTTGATCGTGGCGATCGTGGCGGCCTCGTCCGGGACGTGCAGGCCGTGCACCAGCAGGGCCCGGGCGTCGGCCGACAGGTCGGCCGAAACCGTGCCCGGGGTCATGGTGATCGTCCCGGCGAGCGTGGCGATCGCCTCGGGCGTGCGGATCCCGAGGGGCACGGTGAAGAACCGCGGCCGCAGCCGCTCGTTGCGCCAGACGAGGATCCACCAGGCGACCTGGACATTGGCCACGACGATGTCCCACATCACCAGGAGGAAGTAGGCCAGGGCCCGAGGATAGCTCCGGATCCGCGGCGGGGTGGGCCAGAAGTTCGTCGTGTAGAGCGGGATCAAGAGGCCGAGCCCGAGGCCCAGGACGAGCCCGCCGAGCGAGAGGTCGTTGAGCAGCAGCAGCCAGAACCCGGTGAGCACCAGGGTCAGCAGCGGGTGGGGGAGCCAGCGGTAGGCCATCCGGCGTCGTCCTTCAGGGCTCGGGCATCGGGCCGGGCGGCACCGTGAGCGCGGCCTCGTCCGCCGCCGGCGCCGGGCCCAGCACGGCGGCGATGTAGGCGTCCGGCCGGAAGAGCTGCGCGCTCGTCGCGTCGAGATAGCGCAGCATCGGCCCGGCCAGGACGGTCAGTGCCGCGGTGCCGGCGAGCAGCCCGGCCACCACCACCACCGGCAGGACGGCGAAGCTGCGCCCGGCGAGCTCGGCCGACTCGCGCGTCGCCTCGACCGTCCGGCTCTTCCAGAAGACGAGGCTGCCGGCGCGGGCGAAGCCGGTGATCACCAGGAGCGACGTGCCGAGGATCGCGGCCCAGACCAGGGGCGCCGCGGCGCTGTCGCGCACCCCGTCGAGAATCAGGAGCTTGCCGACGAAGCCGGAGAGCGGCGGCATGCCGGCCATGGCGATGGCGGCGGCGAAGAACAGCCCGGCCATGAGGTCGCCCTGGGCCGGCATCGGCTTCAGCTCGAGCCGGTCGCCGTCCTGGCCGCGCCGCTCGGCCAGCAGCTCGGCCAGGAGGAAGAGCGCCGCTGCCACCAGGGTCGAGTGCAGGATGTAGTAGAGGGCCCCGGCCATCGCGGCCTCGCCGAAGACGGCGATGGCGACCAGTGCCGTGCCCATCGAGCCGATCACGGCGAACGCCATGAGCCAGCGCAGCGAGCGGGCCGCCAGAATGCCGACCATGCCGAGCACCAGGGTGAGCAGGGCGAGCGGCAGGAGCCAGGCGGCGGCGAGCCAGGCGGCGTCGCCGGCGTCGCCACCGAAGACCAGCGTGTAGACGCGGATGATCGAGTAGCCGCCGACCTTGGTCATGATGGCGAAGAGCGCCGCCACCGGCGGCGAGGTGGCGCTGTAGGTCGACGGCAGCCAGAAATGCAGCGGGACCAGGGCCGCCTTGACGCCGAAGACCAGCAGCAGCAGCACGCCACCCGCCTGCAGGATGGCCTGGTCGGCGGCCGGCACCCGGGCCACCTTGACCGCCAGATCGGCCATGTTCAGCGTCCCGGTGACGCCATAGATCAGGCCCACGGCGACCAGGAACAGGGCCGAGCCCGTGAGGTTGACGACGACGTAGTGGGTGCCGGCCCTGAGCCGCTCCGCCCCGGCACCGTGGAGCATCAGCCCGTAGGAGGCGAGCAGCAGAACCTCGAACCACACGAAAAGGTTGAAGAGGTCGCCGGTCAGGAAGGCGCCGTTCAGGCCCATGAGCTGGAACTGGAAGAGCGCGTGGAAGTGGCGGCCGCGACGGTCCCAGCCGCCGATGGCGTAGAGCAGGACGAAGACCGAAAGGAGGCAGGTCAGCGTCACCATCAGGGTCGAGAGGCGGTCCTGGACGAGCACGATGCCGAAGGGTGCCGGCCAGTCGCCGAGCGCGTAGACATGGATCGCCCCGCCCGCCGCCTCGGCCATGAGACCGATGGCGACGGCGAGGCAGGCGACGGTGGCGGCGAGCGAGGCCACCCGCTGCAGCACGATGTCGTGGCGCAGCGCCAGGATCAGGACGCCCGCCATCAGCGCCGGCAGGACGATGGGCACGGCCAGCCAGTGGCTCATGCCGGACCCCGCCCGCCTGCGGCGACCCGGGCGGCGTCGGCCGGCCTGATCGGGCTGCCGTCCGGATAGGTCGCGGGCGGCTCGCCGGCGCCCGGCTCGGCGCCGTCGACATGGTCGCTGCCGACCTCGAGGAAGCCGCGCAGGATCAGCACCACGGAGAACGCGGTCATGCCGAAGGCAATGACGATGGCGGTGAGCACCAGCGCCTGGGGCAACGGATCGGTGTAGGCCTCGAGCTTCAGGCTCAGGACCGGCGGCTGGTCGACCGCCAGGCGTCCCATGGCGAAGAGCAGCGCGTTGACGCCGTAGGACAGCAGGGTGAGGCCGACGATCACCGAGAAGGTCCTGGCCCGGAGCAGCAGGTAGATGCCCGCGGCGAAGAGCAGGCCGATGCTGGAGGCGACGAGGAGCTCCATGCCCGGCCGCCTACTTCGCCGCCGCGGCGGCCGTCGCCGCCCCGCCGTCCGGCGCCAGCGAGGGGTCGACGTCCATGGGCCCGTCCTGCACCTCCAGGTGCTCGGCGATCCGCCCGACCCGCGAGAGGCGGGCGAGCGCCAGCATCACCGAGCCCACGACGCAGAGGAACACGCCGACGTCGAACGCCATGGCCGAGGCCAGCTCGAACGTGCCGACCACCGGCAGGGTGACGTAGTCGAACCAGGAGGTGAGGAACGGCCGGTCGAAGAGCCAAGCGCCCACGCCGGTCAGGCCGGCCGCCAGGACCCCCCAGCCGATGACGTCGTGGTACTCGAGGCTGGCCCGGCGCTGCGCCCAGGCGAAGCCGGAGGCCATGTACTGCATGATCAGCGCGATCGAGACGACGAGGCCGGCGATGAAGCCGCCGCCGGGCTCGTTGTGGCCGCGCAGGAAGATGTAGGCGCCGACCATCAAGGCGAAGGCCAGCATCACGCGGGTGCCTACGACCAGGAGGAGCGGGTGCCGGTCGGCCGAGCGCGCCATGTCGACCTGCCAGCCGGCGAGCCGCCGGCCGGCCGCACCCTGCATCGCCGTGTCGAGCAGGGCCACGATGCCGAGTGCCGCGATGCCGAGGACGATGATCTCGCCGAAGGTGTCGAAGCCGCGGAAGTCGACCAGGATCACGTTGACGACGTTGGTGCCGCCGCCGCCCGAGTAGGAGTTCGCGAGGTGGTACTCGGAGATCGAACTGAAGTCCCGCCGGAGGACGGCGTAGACGGCCGCCGCCACGCCGAGGCCGCCGAGCGCGGCCAGGGTGGCGTCCCTGACCTTCACCCCGAACGGCGTCTCGACCGGCGTGCGCTTGGGCAGCAGATTCAGGGCCAGCAGCAGGAGGACCACTGTCACCGCCTCGACCGAGATCTGGGTGAGCGCCAGGTCCGGGGCGGAAAGGTAGAGGAAGCCCAGGCTCACGACGACGCCGATCACCCCGACGAGGATCAGCGTGAACAGCCGGTCGCGATGCAGCACGACGATCGCGAGGCAGGCGCCCGCGAGCAGCAGCCAGCCGACCAGGGCCAGCGGCGGGACCGGCAGCATCGGGTTGAGGCCGCGCCCGCCGCTGGCGGAGAGCCAGGCGCCGAAGCCGCCGACCAGCGCCGCCCCGACGATGCAGGCGAGGTAGCGCTGCAGCGAGCCGCTCTGCAGCAGCCAGGTGCCGCGCCGGGACCACTCGACGACCGCCTCCACCGACGCCTCGAACAGCACCTTCGCCTCGGGCCGGCGGAACCGCTCGCGCCACGCCACCGCGGCGGCGTGGCGCCGCAGCAGGAGATAGCCGGCGACCACAGCGAGGACGCTCATGAACAAGGCGGGGGTCAGCCCGTGCCAGAGCGAGAGCGAGTAGTAGGGCAGCTCGCCGCCGATCACGGCGCCGGCCGAGACCGCGAGGAGCGGGCCAACCACGCTGTTGGGGAAGAGGCCGATCAGCACGACCAGCGCCACCAGGACGGCCGGCGGCGCCCACATCCCGAAGGGCGGGTCGTGCGGCCTGTGCGGGTAGTCGTCGCGCCTGGGCCCGAGATAGACGTGCACGATGTAGCGCAGCGAGTAGGCGACGGAGAAGACCGCCCCCAGGGTGGCGAGGATCGCCACCGTCGGATCGAAGCCCTGGCCCAGCCAGCGCGTGTCGGCGGCGGCCTCCAGCATGAACTCCTTCGACATGAAGCCGTTGAAGGGCGGGATGCCGGCCATCGACAGCGCGGCGATGAACGCCATGGTGGCCGAGATCGGCATCAGGTGCACGAGCCCGCCCAGTCGTGCGATGTCGCGCGTGCCGGCCTCGTGGTCGATGATCCCGGCATTCATGAAGAGGGCGGCCTTGAAGGTCGCGTGGTTGATGATGTGGAAGACCCCGGCCATGGCCGCGAAGGGCGTGCCGATGCCGAAGAGCATGGTCACGAGGCCGAGATGGCTCACCGTCGAGAAGGCCAGGAGCCCCTTGAGGTCGTCCTTGAAGAGCGCGATCCAGGCGGCGATCACCATGGTGGCGAGGCCCGTGGTCGCGACGAGGTAGAACCAGGCGTCGGTGCCGGCCAAGGCCGGCCAGAGCCGGCCCAGGAGGAAGATCCCGGCCTTCACCATGGTGGCACTGTGCAGATAGGCCGAGACCGGGGTCGGCGCCGCCATGGCGTGCGGCAGCCAGAAATGGAACGGGAACTGCGCCGACTTGGTGAAG
>CAYWSB010000178.1:0-10009 GCA_964460465.1 uncultured Geminicoccaceae bacterium
CGCCGAGCGTGGACAAAGGTTGGGCCTTTTGAAGAAGAAGGGATGTGGGGGAAATGATTTCCCCCACGCCCCCTCCAGATATTGTTGGGGTGTGGGGAAGATCATCTTCCCCACTCTTCTTTTTGCCCGGCGCTCAGGCCTGCTCGAGCTCGACGAGCGTGCCGCAGAAGTCCTTGGGGTGGAGGAAGAGCACAGGCTTGCCGTGGGCGCCGATCTTGGGGTTGCCGTCGCCGAGCACGCGCGCGCCTCGTGCCTTGAGCTGGTCGCGGGCGGCCAGGATGTCGTCGACCTCGTAGCAGATGTGGTGGATGCCGCCGGCCGGGTTCTTCTCGAGGAAGCCCTTGATCGGCGAGGCTTCCCCGAGCTCGCCCAAAAGCTCGACCTTGGTGTTGGGCAGCTCGATGAACACGGTCTGCACCCCGTGGCCGGGCTGGTCCTCGATCCCCGAGACGGTCGCACCCAGCGTGTCGGCATAGGTCGCGCGGGCGGCGGCGATGTCCGGCACGGCGATGGCGACGTGGTTCAGGCGGCCCAGCTTGAAGGCTTCCGGCATCAGGCGGCTCCCACTTTCTCGTCCTCGAGGCTGTCGAGCGATTGCGCGGAGAGGCGGGTGATCTGCACCTCGACGATCGGCCGCTTGTTGCGCGGCAGGTTGAGGGCCTGGCGCAGCGCGGTGCGGACCACCTGCTCGACCCGCTCGTCGTCGAGGATGTCGCGGTCCGGCAGGTCCTCGACGGCGTCGCCGATCAGCTCGGCCGCCTCTTTCTCCAGGTCGCCGAAGCTGGAGAGGTCGATGGCGCCGATGCAGGTGAGCTGTGGCGTGGCGAGCACGCTGCCATAGGGGTCGAGGACGATGCCGACGACGACCGTGCCGTGGCTCGCGAGCCTGCGCCTCGAGCGGTAGAGCTCGTCGCCGGAATCGAGCAGCTCGTCGGTCTCGAGCACCCGCCGGCCGACCGGCACCTCGCCCTCGACGCCGGCGGGCAGCGGGCCGAGGCGGACGAGGTCGCCGTTCCTGACCACCAGCGCCTGCTCGACGCCGAGCTGCTTGGCGAACCGCGCGTGGGCGTAGAGGTGGCGGGCCTCGCCGTGCACCGGCACGACCACCCTGGGCTTCATCCAGCGGACCATCTGCTCCATCTCGTCGCGGCTCGGATGGCCCGAGACGTGGACGAAATGGTCCTCCTCGGTGATCACCTCCACACCCAGCTCGACCAGGAGGTTGTGCAGGGCGTAGAGCGACTTCTCGTTGCCGGGGATGATCTTGGAGGAGAAGATCACCGTGTCGCCGGCCTCGAGGCGCACCCGCTGGTGGTTGCCGGTGGCGATGCGCTGCATGGCGGCCCTGGGCTCGCCCTGGCTGCCGGTGACGAGATAGAGCACGCGGTGGCGCGGCAGGGCCTGGGCGTCGCGCTCGTCGCGGAGCGGCGGGATGTCCTTCAGATAGCCGCATTCCTTGGCCGCATCGATCATCCGGTGCATCGAGCGGCCGACCACCACGATCTCCCGGCCGGCCTCGGCGGCGGCGAACATCGCCGTCTCCAGCCTCGCGACATTCGAGGCGAACGTGGTCAGCGCGACCGCGTGCGGCTGGGCGGCGATCAGATCGCGCAAGGAGTCTCGGACCTCGGCCTCGGACCCGGAGGTGCCGGGGCTGAGCACGTTGGTGCTGTCGGCCACGAGCGCCAGGACACCCTCGGCACCGATCTTCTCCAGCAGCTCGATGTCGCTCTTGTCACCCAGCATCGGCGCCGGATCGAGCTTCCAGTCGCCGGTGTGCATAACCATTCCGTATGGGGTCTCGATGGCGAGCGCGTTGGCCTCGGGGATCGAGTGGGTCATGTGGACGAGGCGGCAGGCGAACGGGCCCACGGTGAACGGCGTGCCGCTCTCGACGACGCGGACCGCGGTAGGCGCCTTGGTGTCGTGCTCGGTGAGCTTGCGGCGCAGCACCGCGGCCGGGAAGGCGGTGCAGTAGAGGGGGCAGCCGAGCCGCTCCCACAAGTAGGGCACCGCACCGATGTGGTCCTCGTGGGCGTGGGTGATCACGATGCCGGCGAGCTTGTCCTTGCGCTCCTCGATGAACGCGATGTCGGGCATCAGGATCTCGGCGCCCGGGTGGCGGTCGTCGGCGAAGGCGATGCCGCAGTCGACCATCAGCCACTGGCCGTCGAGCTCGTAGAGATAGAGGTTCATGCCGATCTCGCCGATCCCACCGAGGGCGACGAAGCGTAGGGATGCGGTCACTGTTGTGCTTTCCTGCCGGAGCGAATGGTTTCGCGATTTTCGAGATAGATCTCGACCAGGCCGATCATGGTCAGATCGGGGTCGACATGCTCGACGATCTTGCAATGCCGGGCGAAGAGCGGCGCCAAGCCGCCGGTCGCGATGACGGTCATGCTCTTGCCGTACTCGTCCTGGACCCGCCGGGCAAGTCCCTCGATGAGGCCGACATAGCCCCAGAAGACGCCGGACTGCATCGCCTGGACGGTCGAGCGGCCGATTACGGAGGGCGGCGGTTCGACCGCGATCCTGGGCAGCTTGGCGGCGGCCAGATGCAGCGCCTCGATCGAGAGGTTGATCCCCGGGGCGATGATGCCGCCCAGAAAGGCGCCCTCGTCGTCGACGATGTCGAAGGTGGTGGCGGTGCCGAAGTCGACGATCATCAAGGGTGGGGTGTAGCGGCGCACGGCGGCCAGCGCGTTGACCAGCCGGTCGGCGCCGGCCTCCTTGGGGTTGATGAGCTTGTTGCCGATCGGGATCGCCACGTCCTCGCCGACGACGAAGGCCTCCCGGCCGAAGAACGTCCGACTCATCTTGCGCAACGGAAAGACGGTCTGCGGCACCACCGAGGAGATGACGACGGCACCCACGCCCTTGTGATCGAAGCCGCCGATGGTCAGGAGCTGGATCAGCAGGGCCGCATATTCCTCGGCCGTCCGCTCGCGGGCGGTCGAGAGCCGCCACTGGCCCTGCGGCTCCCGTTCCTTGTAGAGGGCGAAGACGGTGTTGGTGTTGCCGACGTCGATCAGCAGCAGCATCGCTCGCTCCCACCGTCGGGCGCCACGTCGCTGCCGGGACGCCCCCGCCTTGAGATGGTATGCCGGCGGCCGGTCGGCATCAGACCGCCCGTGCCGCCGTGAAGATGACCTCGCCGGCATTGAGCCTCTGGCGGCCAGCCCCGGTGTCCAGGACGAGGTGGCCGGCCGGGTCGACATCGACAAAGCGGCCCTCGACCATGCGCTCGCCGATCCGCACGGTGGCGGTCTCGCCGAGCCTGAGGGCCCGGGCCAGCCAGCGCTCGCGGAGTGCGGTGAAGCCATGGTCGGTCCAGAGCGCATAGGCCGGAACGAGCGCGGCGAGCAAGCGGTCGAGCAGGTCGGCAGGGGCGAGGTCGAGCCCGTGCGCGCGGAGCGTGGTGGCGCGATAGGGGAGGCCTTCGGGACAGTTCGCGACGTTCACGCCAATGCCGGCGACGAGCACGGGTGCCGCCGGGTCCGAGCCGACGTTCTCGAGGAGGATGCCGGCGAGCTTGGCGTCCGCGACAAGGACGTCGTTCGGCCATTTGAGCAGCGGTGCCAGCGGGCAGGCCGCGGCGATCGCGTCGGCCAGGGCGAGGCCGACGACGAGCGACAGGCTCGCGGCCTCGGCCAGCGGGCGGCGGGGGCGCAGCAGCAGGGAGGCGTAGAGATTGCCGGGCGGCGACGCCCAGGTCCGGCCGTGCCTGCCGCGCCCGGCGAGCTGCTCCATGGCGCGGATCACAAGCCCCTCCGGGGCGCCGGCCATTGCTCGCTCGCGCACCACATCGTTGGTACTGCCGACGGCCGGCAGCGTCTCGATGGTGAAGCCGATCAACGGCCCCTGGCCCTGGTGGCGGGTCGGCTCACGGCATCAATGCTGCGGCCGCGGCCTGCGCGGTGGCCAGGAGCGGGCCCGGGATGAGGATGAAGCCGAGGACCAGGACGGCGCTGACCGCGACCACCGCCTGCAGCTCGGGCCGCCACTGGCGGTCGAAGGCATCGGCCGGCTCGTCGAAATACATGAGCTTGACGATGCGCAGGTAGTAGTAGGCGCCGACGACGCTGGCGAGCACGCCGATGACGGCGAGCGGCGTGAGGCCTGCCTCGACGGCGGCCATGAAGACGTAGAGCTTGCCGAAGAAGCCGGCCAAGGGCGGGATGCCGGCGAGCGAGAACATGAAGATGGCCATGGCTGCCGCGAGCAGCGGCCGGGTGGTGGAGAGCCCGGCGAGATCCTCAATGGTCTCGATGTAGCGGCCCTGGCGGCGCATCATGAGCACGACGGCGAAGGTGCCGATGGTCATGACGAGGTAGATCGTCATGTAGATCAGCACGCCGTAGATGCCGCGCTCGGTGCCGGCCGCGAGGCCGACGAGCGCGAAGCCGACATGGCCGATGCCGGAATAGGCGAGCAGGCGCTTGATGTTGGTCTGGCGGATGGCGGCGAAGGCACCGAGCAGCATCGAGGCCACGGCGATGAAGACGATGATCTGCTGCCATTCGTCCGCGGCCGAGCCGAAGGGCTGCATCAGCACGCGGAGCGTGAGGCCGACGGCGGCGACCTTGGGGGCGGCGGCGAAGAAGGCGGTCACGGGCGTCGGCGCCCCCTCGTAGACGTCGGGCGCCCACATGTGGAAGGGCACGGCCGACAGCTTGAAGGCGAGGCCGGCGGTGATGAAGACGAGGCCGGAGAGGGCGCCGAGGCCGAGCTCGACCACGCCGCCTTCGCTGGCGGTCAGGATGGTGCCCAGCTCGTCGAAGAGCAGCGTGCCGGTGAAGCCGTAGACCAGCGAGCAGCCGTAGAGCAGCATGCCGGAGGCGAGCGCACCGAGGACGAAGTACTTGAGGCCGGCCTCGGTCGACCGCAGCTGGTCGCGGTTGAACGCGGCCAGGACATAGAGCGAGAGGCTCTGCAGCTCGAGCGCCATGTAGAGGGCGAGGAAGCTGTTGGCCGAGACCATCATCGACATGCCGAGTGCTGCGAGCAGGACCAGCAGCGGGAACTCGAAGCGGTCGAGGTCCTGGTCCTGCAGGTAGCCCTGGGCGAGCAGGATGCTCACGGCCGAGCCGACCAGGATGATCACCTTGAGGAAGGCCGCGAAGCTGTCGAAGACGAAGTGGCCGGCGAAGATCGGCTCGGGTGTCTTGTCGGCGCCGATGACGAAGAGGGCGGCGATCAGCAGGGCCAGCGCTGCCAGCGGGGTGACGAGCCGGGCGGGCTCGTGCTCGCGCAGGGCCCCCACCACCAGGAGCGCCAGGGCGGCCAGGACGAGAAAGACCTCCGGCAGGGCCGGGACGAGGTTGAAGCCGTGTTCCTCGAGCATGGCCTTGTCTCAGCGCTGGGCCAGCGACGCGGGCGCTTCGGCCGCACCGATCTGGACGAGGAGGTTGTCGACGGACGCCGCCATGGGATCGAGGAAGAAGGACGGGTAGATGCCCATGAGGAAGACGAGGACGAGCAGCGGCGCGAAAGCGATCACCTCGTTCGGCCGCACGTCCTTGATCAGCTTGAGGTCGTCCCTGGTCAGCGCCCCGAAGATGGTGCGCCGGTAGAGCCAGAGCATGTAGGCGGCACCCAGCACCATGCCCGAGGCGGCGAAGAGGGCCACCCAGGAGTTGGTCTGGAAGATCCCGACGATGACCAGGACCTCGCCGACGAAGCCCGAGGTGCCGGGCAGGCCCACCGATGCCATCATGAAGATCATGAAGATGAGCGCGTAGGACGGCATGCGCTCGGCGAGGCCGTCGTAGCGGCTGATCTCGCGGCTGTGGATGCGGTCGTAGACCACCCCCACGATCATGAAGAGCGCACCGCTGACGATGCCGTGGCTGAGCATCTGGATGATCGAGCCCTGGATGCCCAGAGCGTTGGGGGTGAAGATGCCGATCGTGACGATGCCCATGTGCGCCACCGACGAGTAGGCGATCAGCTTCTTCATGTCGGTCTGCATCAGCGCCACAAGCGAGGTGTAGACGATGGCGACGATGGAGAGCGTGTAGATCAAGGGTGCGAAATAGAGCGAGGCGTCGGGGAGCATCGGCAGCGAGAAACGGAGGAACCCGTAGCCGCCGAGCTTCAAGAGCACGCCGGCCAGCAGCACGGAGCCGGCCGTCGGAGCCTCGACGTGCGCGTCGGGGAGCCAGGTGTGGAACGGCCACATCGGCACCTTGACGGCGAACGAGGCGAACATGGCGAGCCAGAGCCAGCGCTGCAGGCTCGCGTCGAACTCGGTCTGCATCAGGGTCGGGATGTCCGTGGTCCCGGCCTGGAGGTACATGACCAGGATGGCGACGAGGAAGAGGACCGAGCCGATCAGGGTGTAGAGGAAGAACTTGAACGAGGCGTAGATCCGCCGGGCGCCGCCCCAGACCCCGATGATCAGGTACATCGGGATCAGGATGCCCTCGAAGAAGATGTAGAAGAGGACGAGGTCGAGGGCCGAGAAGACGCCGACCATCAGCGTCTCCATGACCAGGAAGGCCACCATGTACTCCTTGACCCGGGTCTGCACCGAGTGCCAGGAGCCGACGATGACGACGACCGTCAGCAGCGTGGAGAGGAGGATGAACCAGAGCGAGATGCCATCCACGCCCATGTGGTAGTCGATGCCGAAGCCGGGCAGCCAGGTCCGTTTCTCGACGAGCTGGAAGCCGGCCTGGCTGTTGTCGAAATTGGTCAGGATCAGGAGCGAGAGGGTGAAGGTGACGAGCGAGGTCCAGAGCGCCACGGCCCGGGCGTTCTGCGCCACGACCCCGGTCTCGCCGCGGATCAGCATGATGAAGGCGGCACCGACCAGCGGCAGGAAGGTGACGAGAGAGAGCAGGGGCCAGTCGCTCATCGGCTCAACCCCGTCCGACCATCATGTACCAGCTCACCAGGAAGGCGACCCCGATGAGCATGGCGAAAGCGTAGTGGTAGATGTAGCCGGACTGCAGCCGGGCGGCGCGGCGTGCCGTGGCATAGGCGGCAGCGGCGACGCCGTCGGGCCCGAAGCGGTCGATGATCGCCTGGTCGCCGCCGCGC
This sequence comes from uncultured Geminicoccaceae bacterium, assembly GCA_964460465.1. Taxonomy (GTDB): domain Bacteria; phylum Pseudomonadota; class Alphaproteobacteria; order Geminicoccales; family Geminicoccaceae; genus SLRI01. Next base: position 7,045 of record CAYWSB010000178.1, read on the forward strand.
CAGAGGCCGAGGCCGATGGCCTTGGCCGGGCGGACGAAGAGCATGTCATAGAGCTCGTCGAAGTACCACTTGTTGTAGAAGAAGGCGTGCAGCGGCTTGAACATCGAGGCCACGCGCGCCGGCAGCTCGGGCGCCTGCATGTAGAACACATAAGCGAGGCCGAGGCCGCCGGCCATGGCGAAGACCGGGGCTAGCTTCACCAGGAAGGGCACCTCGTGCATGTCGTGCAGCACGTGGTTGTCCGGATGGGTGAAGATCGCACCGGCCCACCAGCTGCCGTCGTCGGCGATCATCCCGTAGCCGAGGAAGCCGGCGAGGAGGGCACCGGCGGCGAGCACGCCCAAGGGGACGGTCATCACCTTGGGGCTCTCGTGGATGTGATGCTGCACTTCCTCGCTGGCGCGGCAGTCACCGTGGAAGGTCATGAAGATCAGCCGGCCGGAGTAGAAAGCGGTCAGCACGGCGGCGGTAATGCCGAGCCAGAATGCGTACATGTGAAAGGCGTTGTGCGACGCCCAGGCGGCCTCGAGGATCGCGTCCTTGGAGTAGAAGCCGGCGGTGAAGGGGAAGCCCACGAGCGCAAGCGTGCCGATCCACATCATCGCGTACGTGATGGGGATCTTCTTGTAGATGCCGCCCATCTTGCGCATGTCCTGCTCGTCCGACATGGCGTGGATGACCGAGCCGGCGCCGAGGAACAGGAGCGCCTTGAAGAACGCGTGGGTGTAGAGGTGGAAAATACCGGCCGAATAGGCGCCGACTCCGCAGGCGAAGAACATGTAGCCGAGCTGCGAGCAGGTCGAATAGGCGATCACCCGCTTGATGTCGAACTGGGTCAGGCCGATCGTGGCGGCGAAGATGGCAGTAGAGGCACCGATGAAGGTGACCAGAGCCAGGGCCGTGGGCGCGTGCTCGAAGACGGGTGAGAAGCGGGCCACGAGGAACACGCCCGCGGTGACCATGGTGGCGGCGTGGATCAGGGCCGAGACCGGGGTCGGGCCCTCCATGGCGTCGGGCAGCCAAGTATGCAGGCCGAGCTGGGCGGACTTGCCCATGGCGCCGATGAAAAGGAGGATGCAGGTGACGGTCAAGGCATCGAGCTCGGCGCCGAAGACGACGATGGTCGTGCCCGCCATGGCGGCGGCGCCGGCGAAGATGACGTCGTACTGGACCGAATCGAAGAGCAGGTAGATGCAGGCGATGCCGAGCATGAGCCCGACGTCGCCGACGCGGTTGACGAGGAACGCCTTGATGGCGGCGGCACAGGCCGAGGGCCGCGTGTACCAGAAACCGATCAGGAGGTAGGAGGCGACACCCACGCCCTCCCAGCCGAAGAACAGCTGGATGAGGTTGTCGGAGGTGACCAGCATCAGCATCGCGAAGGTGAAGAGCGAGAGGTAGCTCATGAACCTCGGGATGCTCTTGTCGTGGCTCATGTAGCCGACGGAGTAGACGTGGATGAAGAAGCTGATGAAGCTGACCACGAACATCATCACGCCGGAGAGCGCGTCGATGCGCAGCGCCCAGTCGACCTCGAAGGTGGCGACGTTCATCCAGGTGAAGAGCTGGACCCGGTAGGGCTCGGCACCGATGGTCGAGAGCAGGCCGATGACCGAGAAGAGGGCGGATACGCCCATCAGGCCGCAGGTCACGGCCTGGCTGCCGCGGTCGCCGAGCCGGCGGCCGAACAGGCCGGCCAGGATGGCGCCGGCGAGCGGTGCGAAGACGAGGATGACATACAGCATGGCGAGCCCCGTCAGCCCTTCATCAGATTGATGTCCTCGACCTCGATCGAGCCGCGGTTGCGGAAGTAGACGACGACGATGGCGAGCCCGATCGCCGCCTCGGCAGCCGCCACGGTCAGGATGAACATGGCGAAGACCTGGCCCGCGAGGTCGCCCATGAAGGCGGAGAAGGCGACGAAATTGACGTTGACCGAGAGCAGGATGAGCTCGATCGACATCAGCATGACGATGACGTTCTTGCGATTGAGGAAGATGCCGAAGACGCCGATGGTGAAGAGGATGGCGGCGAGCGTCAGGTAGTGGGTGAGCGGGATGACCATCAGATGCCGGCCCTCGGTTTGACCTTCTTGAGCTCGACGGCGGTGGCGCGGTCGCGGTGCACCTGGGTGCCGATGTCCTGGCGGCGGAGGTCGCGGCGCTCGCGCAGCGTCAGCGTGATGGCGCCGATGATGGCGACGAGCAGGATCACCCCGGCGGCCTGGAAGAGGTAGAAATACTCGGTGTAGAGCAGGTTGCCCAAGGCCTCGGTGTTGGTCAGTCCGGCAGTGGTCGGGCGCGGCTCGATGGCCTCGGGGGTGGGGGCGAGGGTCCAGGTGCCGGCGACGAGGAGGAGTTCGACCAGAAGGATGAGGCCGACGAGGCCGCCGATCGGCAGGTACTGCAAGGCCCCCTGGCGCATCCGCACGAAGTTGACGTTCAGCATCATGACCACGAACATGAAGAGAACGGCAACGGCGCCAACGTAGACGACCACCAGCACCATCGCCAGGAACTCCGCCCCGATCAGAATGAAGAGGGCGGCGGCGTTGAAGAAGGCGAGGATCAGGAACAGCACCGAATGCACCGGGTTCCTGGCCGAGACCACCATCACCGCTGCCGCCACGGTGACCGTGGCGAAGAGGTAGAAGAGCAGCAAGTGAGGCGTCATGGGCTGGGGTCCGCTGGCGTCGAGGCTCTGGGCACGTCCTTGGGCACTCTTGTTGGCCCCGGGGCCGGCCGGTTTATCGCGCGGCCGTGGTGGGCTTAGCGGTAGGGGGCGTCGGCGGCAAGATTCTGGGCGATCTCGCGCTCCCAGCGCTCGCCGTTCGCGAGGAGCTTCTCCTTGTTATAGAAGAGCTCCTCGCGCGTCTCTGCGGCGAATTCGAAGTTCGGCCCCTCGACGATGGCGTCGACCGGGCAGGCCTCCTCGCAGAAGCCGCAATAGATGCACTTGGTCATGT
>CAYWSB010000179.1:0-9950 GCA_964460465.1 uncultured Geminicoccaceae bacterium
ATCTCGAAAACCATCTCACCAAACCTACCGGCGTCAGCCGGTAGTCGTTTAGTGCTCCCAAGCGCAAGGAAGTTGAGCTTAGTGAGCCGTGCCAGTTCAATGGCACCAGCGACGCGGATCTGGTTAGCCGAGAGATCGAGCCAGGTGAGCCTGCTGAGTTCGGCAACTGCTGCGGCGCCCCGGTCACTAATCTGGTTAGCACCGAGGGCGAGCGTGGTCAGGCCCGCGAGGTCCGCTAGACTCTCGGCTCCCAAATCGCCGATCCGATTACCGCGAAGGTCAAGTGATGTGAGCCAAGTGAGGCTGGCGAGTTCCGTCGGCACATGATCAAGCGGCTCGGAAATGACGAAACACCAGTCGGTGTTCCAGCCTTCACAAAACTGGCCGTTGGCAAGTTGTTCCGTCGAGAGCCTGGGCCCTACGAACGCCAGCTCGCTCCAACGCTCCGCCTTGGCGCGGGCGAGGATGGCGTCGAGGTCCTTCAGGTCGAGCCGTTGCACCGCGTCCGCCGCCATCCGGCAGGTCTCCCCATTTCGTCGATGGCGGGCAGTTCACGGGAAAACCGGAGCGCGATCAAGGCCCGGCCGCGAGCAGCCTCTGTGCACGAGACTGGGCACCACCCCGAGTCCCGGTGGGGCGCGGGGAGGATCATCCTCCCCGCATCTTCCTTCCTCATCACCGGCTCACGTCGCCGACAGGCTCAGAGGTCGGTCGGGAAGCGGGGGATGTTGGTGGTGTGGTGGACGTCGACGGAGAGGACGAGGCCGAAGCCGAGCAGGGTGGTCATCATCGCCGTGCCGCCGTAGGAGATCATCGGCAGGGGCACGCCGACGACCGGGATCAGGCCGGTGACCATGGCGACGTTGATCAGGACGTAGAAGAAGAAGTTGATCGCCAGGCCCATCGCCAGGAGGCGGCCGAACTGGTGGCTGCAGCGCAGCGCCACGATCAGCGACAGCGCGACCACGGCGAGGCAGAGGAGGAGCACCAGCACGGCGCCGACGAAGCCGGTCTCCTCGGCCAGCATGGTGAAGGCGAAGTCGGTCTGCTTCTCCGGCAGGAAGCTGAGCTGGGCCTGGCTGCCCTGCAGGAAGCCCTTGCCCCAGAAGCCGCCGGAGCCGAGTGCTATCTTGCTCTGGATGATGTGGTAGCCGGCACCGAGCGGATCGGTCTCGGGATCGAGGAAGGTCAGCACCCGCTGCCGCTGGTAGTCGTGCAGGCTGGTCCAGGCGACGGGCAGCGCTGCGGCGACAGCACCGATGGCGAGGCCGAACTTCCACAAGCGCACGCCCGCCAGGAACAGCAGCGCACCGCCGCAGGCGACCAGCATGACGCTGGTGCCGAGATCGGGCTGCTTGAGCACCAGGACCGCCGGCACCCCGATGCAGGCCAGCGCCGGCAGCAGGAAGCCCACCCGCTTGACCTCGTCGAGATAGGCGCTGTGGAAGTAGCGGGCGAGGCAGAGCACGAGGCCCACCTTCATCAGCTCCGACGGCTGGACCTGGACGACGCCGAGATCGATCCAGCGCTGGGCGCCTTTGTTGATCTCGCCCATGATCTCGACGCCGAGCAGCATCAGGAAGGCCGCGGCATAGAAGACATAGGCCCAGCGGAACCAGAACCGGATGTCGGTGAGCGCCACCGCCAGCATCACCAGGAGGCCGAAGGCGAGCCGGACCCCGTGCCGCCAGGCCCAGGGCTCGTGGCTGCCGCCACCGGCCGAGTAGAGCACCAGATAGCCGACCAGGCCGAGCAGCGTCAGGAGGCCGACGAGCGGCCAGTTGAGTCCCCGGACCTTCTCGAGAAAGCGCAGATCGGTCTGGCGGATGCGGGCGGCGGTCGCCACGGCTCAGGCCTCGCTGGCGGAGCGGCGACGCGGCGGCGCCGGGCGCCGGCGGGGCAGGGCGCCGGCCATCAGAGGCTGACCGACAGGCTGCGGCCTGAGGGATCGAGCTCCAGCACCTTGGTCATGATGTCGCGGGCGATCGGGGCCGCGGCCGTGCTGCCGCTCTGCCCGTGCTCGACGATCACCGAGATGGCATAGCGGGGTGCCGCGGTCGGCGCGTAGCAGACGAAGAGCGCGTGGTGGCGGTGCTCCCACGGCCGGTCCTTGCGCTTGTGCAGCCCGGCGGCGCGCTCGGCCCGGGTGATCCGGCGGACCTGCGAGGTGCCGGTCTTGCCGCCCATCTGCACGTCCGGCATGGTCAGGCGGTGGCGGTGCGCGGTGCCGCGCTGGGCATTGACGACCATGTGCATGCCCTTGAGGACGTGATCGAGGCTGGCCCTGGACACGCCGATCGAGCCCACCTCCGGCGGCGGTGCTGCGGGATCGCGCACGAACCAGGGCCTGACCGCCCGGCCGCCGTTGCACATCCTGGCGGTCATGATGGCGAGCTGCAGGGGCGTGCTGAGCACGAAGCCCTGCCCGATGCCGACGACCAGCGTCTCGCCCCGCTGCCAGGGCTCGCCCAGGGTCTCGCGCTTCCACTGGCTGGTCGGGATCAGGCCCGGCTGCTCGCCCGGGATGTCCAGGCCGAGCGTCTCGCCGAGCCCGAAGCGGCGGGCCATGGCGGCGATGCCGTCGACCCCCACCCGCCGGGCGAGGTCGTAGAAATAGACGTCGCAGGACTGCGAGATCGCCTCGTGCAGGGCGACCCGGCCGTGGCTCTTCCAGCAGTGGAACCGGGCATTGCCGAGGCTGGTGAAGCCGGGGCAGAAGACGTCGTAGGCGGGGGTGACGAGGCCTGCCTCGAGGGCGGCCAATGCCACCACCATCTTGAAGGTCGACCCCGGCGGGTACTGGCCGCGGATGCACTTGTTGACCAGCGGTGTGCGCGGGCTGTCGCGCCACTCCTTCCACTGCTGGTGCGACAGGCGGCCGAGAAAGGCGGTCGGATCGAAGCTCGGCACCGAGGCCAGGGCGAGGACCGCGCCGCTGTCGACGTCGACCACCACCGAGCTCGCCGAGAGCTCGGCCGAGAGCCGCTCGTAGCAGAACTGCTGCAGCTCCATGTCGAGGCTGAGGCGGATGTCCTCGCCCGGCTGGCCGTCGTCGCGGTCGAGCTCGCGGATCTCCCGGCCGATGGCGTTGACCTCGACCCGGCGGCGGCCGGCGCGGCCGCGCAACCGCTGGTCGTAGCTGTGCTCGATGCCGTTCTTGCCGATGCGGAACTCGGGCAGGCGCATCAGCGGGTCGGCATCCGCCGCCTGCTCCTCCTTGTTGACCGGGCCGACATAGCCCAGCACGTGCGCCAGCACGTCGCCGTGCGGATACTCGCGCAAGAGGGTCGAATCCAGGACCACGCCCGGCAGATGCGGGCTGTGCACGGCGACGGCCGTGACCTCGTCCCAGCTCAGCCCCTCGCGCACCAGCACCGGCACGAAGGCGCGCTGGGTGCGCGCGGCCTGGAGGATCTCCGCCCGCTGCCGCGCGTCGAGCGGGATCAGCCGGCCCAGGGCATCGAGCGTCGCGTCGAGATCGCGGGTGTTCTCGCGGATGATGCGGACCCGGTAGCTCGGCCGGTTGCGGGCGAGGACGACGCCGTTGCGGTCGAGAATGCGGCCGCGCGGCGGCACGGTGAGCCGCTGGCTCACCCGGTTCTCCTCGGCGAGCAGGCTGTAGCGCGGCGACTGGTCGACCTGGAGCTGCCAGAGCCGCCCGGCGAGCAGGCCGAAGAGGGCCGTCTGCAGCCCGCCGACGACCAGGGCGCGCCGCGCGAAGCTCTTGCTGCGATCAGCCGCGTGGTGCTGCATGGGCGACCCTCGGCAGGCTCGGTTGGAGCTTGGCCAGCAGCAGGCTGACCAGGGGGTAGGCGGCGATGGTCAGGAGCATCACGAAGACCGTCGGCCGGAAGGCGAAGAGGTGCTGGAAATAGAGACTGGCCAGCAGCCAGCGCAGGGTCAAGAGCAGCACCACTGCCGGGCAGAAGCAGGCCCAGATCACCAGAAAGGAGCGGCCGGCGAGAAAGCGCGGCGGGGCCAGCAGCACCAGCCGGGTGAGGAACAGCGCCAGCGCGGTGAGCCCGAGCGGCAGGCCGGCGGTCGCGTCGAGGACGATGGTGGCCACCAGGGTCAGGCCGTTGCCGAGCAAATCCGGCCGGTGGACGCTCCAGAAGAAGATGCCGCAGAGGCAGAGGAGCGGCGCGATCGCGGTCGGTGCCGGGCTCGGCAGGGGGGCCAAGTCGATGCAGACCAGGAGGAGGACCGTAAGGAACGGCAAGAGGCCGCGCACCAGCTCCTCGAGGCGCCCCGAGGTGGCGACCCCCTGCTGGCCGAGGCCGCTCATGGCACCGCCCGCGGCAGCGGTGACGGGTGGCGGGTGCCGCGGGCTGCCCGCCTCATCCGCCGGCCGCCAGGAGGTCGAGCGGCCCCGAGAGCCGCAGCTCGCGCGACAGCAGGCCGTCGGCATCGCCGTCGCCGGCGGGCGGCGGCAGCGGCGCGTGGCGCAGCACCGCCACGAAGTCGATGGCGTGCCAGTCGACCGCCGGGCGCACCGCGACGCGGTTGCCGTCGATGCGGCTGATCTCGCCGATCATCAGCCCGGCCGGCAGGACCCCGCCGCGGCCCGAGGTGATCACCCGGTCGCCGATCTGAAAGCGCGGGGTCAAGGGCAGGAACTCGAGGCGCGGCTCGGGCGAGTTGTCGCCGGCGAGCAGCGCCTGGTCGCCCGAGCGCTCGACGATCACCGGCACCTTGGAGTTGAGGTCGGTGAGCAGCAGGATGCGCGACGAGCGCTCGCCCACGGCGATCACCCGGCCGATCATCCCGGCCGGGGTCAAGACCGCCATGCCGGGCTCGATGCCGGCATCGGACCCGACGTCGACCAGCCGGGTGTGCACGAACGGGCTCGCCGAATCGGCGACGATCCGCGCGTGCACCCACTCGCCCGCCGGGGTCGGGTCGGGCATGTCCAGCATCGTCCGCAGCGAGCGGTTCTCGACCCCGAGGCGCACCGCCTGGGCCTGCCATTCGAGCAGGCGGCGATTCTCCTCGCGCAACCGCTGGTTCTCGGCATAGACGGCGAGCACGCCGCCGAGCTGCTCGCCCAGCTGGCGGCTCCAGGCGACCGGCTCGCGCACCAGGGCCACCAGTGGCACCACCTGATCCCCCAGCAGGTCCGCGGCCCGCTGCACCGCGCGCACCTCGAGCTTGCTGAGCAGCAGCAGCACGAGGGCGAGGCCGATGCAGACGACCAGCACCGGCCGCTCGCCCATGGCGCGCCAGACGGCCTGCAGATTGACCAGACGATCGACCAACCGCTTCACGACCATGCCCGACCTGTGGGTGAACGGCCCGACACTACCACGGGCGCGCGCGGCCGGTGCAAGGCCGGCGGCACCGCGGCACCCGGCCGGGGCCATTTCGCGGCAGGGGCGGGCGGTTCTGCCACGGTCGCCACGGGCGCGCCGGCCACCGGCCTAGTACGCCGTGTGCAGGACGTGCTTGAGGCCCTTCATGTCCTCGAGGCAGCGGCCCGTCCCCAGCGCCACGCAGTTGAGCGGCTCGTCCGCCTGGCTGACCGGCAGGCCGGTCGAATGGCGCAGCACGAAGTCGAGGTTGCCGAGCAGCGAGCCGCCGCCGGTGAGCACGATGCCCTTGTCGACGATGTCGGCGGAGAGCTCCGGGGCGGTGTGCTCGAGCGCCACCTTGACCGCCTCGATGATGGCGTTGACCGGCTCGGCCAGGCTCTCGGCGATCTGCCGCTGGCTGATGGTGATCTCCTTGGGCACGCCGTTCATCAGGTCGCGGCCCTTGATCTCCATCATCTCGCCATTGCCGTCCTCGGGCAGGCAGGCCGAGCCGATCCGCTTCTTGATGTTCTCGGCCGTGGCCTCGCCGATCAGCAGGCTGTGGTTGCGCCGCACATAGTTGATGATCGCCTCGTCCATCTTGTTGCCACCGACCCGGATGGAGCGCGCGTAGACGATCCCGCCGAGCGACAGGATCGCCACCTCGGTGGTGCCGCCGCCGATGTCGACGACCATCGAGCCGGTCGGCTCGGTGACCGGCAGGCCGGCGCCGATCGCCGCCGCCATCGGCTCCTCGATCAGGTGGACGCGGCGCGCTCCGGCGGCCTCGGCGGCCTCCTGGATGGCCCGGCGCTCGACCGCGGTGGAGCCCGAGGGCACGCAGATGATGACCTGAGGGCTGGCGAAGCCGCGGCTCTTGTTCACCTTGCGGATGAAATGCTTGATCATCTCCTCCGCCACCTCGAAATCGGCGATGACGCCGTCGCGGAGCGGGCGGATGGCCTCGATGTTGCCGGGCGTTCGCCCGACCATCTCCTTGGCCTCGAGGCCCACCGCCAGGACCTGCTTCCTGCCCCTGACCGTGGCGATGGCGACGACCGACGGCTCGTTGAGGACGATGCCGCGGCCCTTCATGTAGACCAGTGTGTTGGCGGTGCCGAGATCGATGGCGAGATCGGACGAGAAGAGACCTAGAAGGCGCGAGAACATGGGGGCTGAGTCCGCTCCGTGCTCGGCGGTTGCAATCGTCGGCGGTCAGGGTCGGCGGGCATGGCCGCTGCCGGCGCGGCGGGCGGCGGCCAGTCCGTCCGATGGCGACGATGAGTAGCCGCCCACGTGCAACAATGCCACGAAATAGTTGAAATTTGGTTACTCGGTTAAACGCCGAGAGGGATTTACCCGGCGGCGCGAGGCGCGGCCGGCGGCGCCGGCCTGCACCCCGTCGCCTGCCGGCAGGCGACTAGACCGCGAGCGGCTCGGGCGCCTTGCGGCTGCGCTTGGTGATCAGCTTGTTGAGCGCCGCCACATAGGCCTGGGCGGAGGCCACCATGGTGTCGGTGTCGGCCCCCTGGCCGGTCGAGGTCCGCCCGTCCTCCTCCAGCCGAACCGTCACGATCGCCTGGGCGTCCGTCCCCTCGGTGACCGCGTGGATCTGGAACAGCGGCAGCTCCGCCTCGTGCGGGTAGAGCGTCCGGATCGCCCGGAAGATGGCGTCGACCGGGCCGTCGCCGGTCGCCGTGGCGGTCCGCTCGACGCCGTCGATGGCGAGCGTCAGCTCGGCCCGCGGGGTGACGTGGCTGCCGCAGTGCAGGTCGAGCCTGACGACGCGGATCGCCTGGCCGGCGGTCGCGATCTCGCTGTCGACGAGCGCCACCAGGTCCTCGTCGAAAATCTCCTTCTTCTTGTCGGCCAGCGCCTTGAAGCGGACGAAGGCGTCCTCGAGCGCATTGTCGCCGAGCTCGTAGCCCAGCTCCTTCAGCTTGGTCTTGAAGGCGTGCCGGCCGGAATGCTTGCCCATCACCAGGTTGGACTTGACCAGCCCGATATCCTCCGGGCGCATGATCTCGTAGGTCTGGGCGTTCTTGAGCATCCCGTCCTGGTGGATGCCGCTCTCGTGCGCGAAGGCGTTCGCACCCACGATCGCCTTGTTGGGCTGGACGTTGAAGCCGGTGATCGCCGAGACCAGCCGCGAGGCCGCCATGATCCTGGTGGTGTCGATCCGGCTCGCGTAGGGCAGCTGGTCGTGGCGGGTCTTGACCGCCATGACCACCTCCTCGAGCGCGCAGTTGCCGGCCCGCTCGCCGATGCCGTTGATCGTGCACTCGATCTGCCGGGCCCCGGCCTGCACCGCGCGCAGGCTGTTGGCGACCGCGAGGCCGAGGTCGTTGTGGCAGTGCACCGAGAGCACCGCCTTGTCGATGTTCGGCACGCTGCCCCTGATCTTCCCGATCAGGTCGGCGAACTCCTCGGGATAGGCGTAGCCGACCGTGTCCGGGATGTTGATCGTCGTGGCCCCGCAGGCGATCGCCGTCTCGATGCAGCGGAAGAGGAAGTCGTGCTCGGTGCGCGAGGCGTCCATCGCACTCCACTCGACGTCGTCGGTGTAGGAGCGGGCACGGCGGACGCTCTGGATCACCCGCTCGTGCACCTGCTCCTGGTCGAGCTGGAGCTGGAACTGGCGGTGCAGGGGCGAGGTGCCGATGAAGGTGTGGATGCGGCCGCGCCTGGCCGGCTTGATCGCCTCGGCACAGCGGTCGATGTCGCCCATGGCGGCCCTTGCCAGGCCGCAGACGACGCTCTCCCTGATCCGCTCGGCGATCCGCTGGACCGCGTCGAAGTCGCCCTCGGACGCGATCGGGAAGCCCGCCTCGATGATGTCGACGCCCATCTGCTCGAGCAGCTCGGCGACCTGGATCTTCTCCGGGGTCGACATCGAGCAGCCGGGCGACTGCTCGCCGTCCCGGAGCGTGGTGTCGAAGATGATGATGCGGTCGCCGCCGGCGGCCTCGGTCAGGACGGCTCGGTCGGCCGCAGGCGTGGCGCTGGCGGCCGCGACGGGCGTGATGGTGCTGGTCATGGATTGGCTCTCTGGCTGGCAGGTGGTCGGGCTCGGCATGCGTCCCCTGAGCGAGCGCCAGCGTGGGCGCAGAGGCTCAGGGGCGGCTAAGTCGAAGCCGCAGCCACGCCGGAAGGGCCGAGCCGGGACGCCGGACGTGGCGGCGAGCGCGCGCGGCCGCAGCGGCTGCCGCCGCCGGAACCGTCGCATCGATCGGGTGCACGTCCATCTCGCTCGCCGGTTTCTGGTCGGTGCGACGCCGTGCCCGGCACGACGTTACCTCACCACTGGACGCTCGATATGCCGCGAAGACGATGCCATTGTAAAGCGGCTTGATGCCCGGTGGCTGCCGCAGCCTGCCGCAGGGCAGGCTGCGGCAGCCGTCGACCTTGCATCTCCTCCCCGCCGCCTTATGAACGGCCGGGCGACCACCTTCCCTGGTGGCGGCGATGCTGACGGCGATGCTGACGGCCGGCCGCGCCCGAGCGTCTTCGCGTGGCCGGCGCGCCACGCCGCGCAGGCGGCCCGGCAGCTCGGACGCCGCACGGACGCACTGGCTATCGACCGGCCCGAACCCCACTTTCGGCCCCGTGGAACCAGCGGGGCACGCGCACCGCAAACCGAGAAAGACCGAGCATGAGTGAGTTCACCGACTACAAGGTCGCCGATATCGGCCTGGCCGGCTGGGGCCATCGCGAGATCGCCATCGCCGAGAAGGAGATGCCGGGCCTGATGGCGCTGCGCGAGGAGTTCGGCGAGCGCCAGCCCCTGAAGGGCGCCAGGGTGGCCGGCTGCCTGCACATGACCATTCAGACCGCGGTGCTGATCCAGACCCTCACCCACCTGGGTGCGACCGTGCGCTGGTCGTCCTGCAACATCTTCTCGACCCAGGACCACGCCGCGGCGGCGATCGCCGATTCGGGTGTCCCGGTGTTCGCCTGGAAGGGCGAGACCGAGGAGGAGTACGACTGGTGCATCGAGCAGACCATCCAGGGGCCGGACGGCTGGACCCCGAACATGATCCTGGATGACGGCGGCGACCTCACCCTGGTCATGCACCAGAAGTACCCGGAGCTCATGGCCCAGGTGAGGGGCATCTCCGAGGAGACCACCACGGGCGTGCTGCGGCTCTACGAGATGGCCAAGAAGGGCAAGCTGCTCTGTCCCGCCATCAACGTCAACGACAGCGTCACCAAGTCCAAGTTCGACAACAAGTACGGCTGCCGCGAGAGCCTGGTCGACGGCATCCGCCGCGCCACGGACGTGATGATGGCCGGCAAGGTCGCCGTGGTCGCCGGCTTCGGCGATGTCGGCAAGGGCTCGGCCGAGAGCCTGCGCCACGCCGGGGCCAGGGTCATGGTCACCGAGATCGACCCGATCTGCGCGCTCCAGGCCGCCATGGAGGGCTTCGAGGTCGTCACCATGGAGGACGCCGCGACCCGCGCCGACATCTTCGTGACCGCGACCGGCAACAAGGACATCATCACCCTCGACCACATGCGGGCGATGAAGGACGGTGCGATCGTCTGCAACATCGGCCACTTCGACAACGAGATCCGTGTCGCCGACCTCAAGAACTTCAAGTGGACCGAGGTCAAGCCGCAGGTCGACCAGATCGAGTTCCCCGACGGCAAGCAGATCATCCT
>CAYWSB010000180.1:0-9935 GCA_964460465.1 uncultured Geminicoccaceae bacterium
GTGCGTACGCATGATCTGGACCTGGGGTCGGGATGACACGACGTTACGGTGAGGCGATGCGACGGCTGAAGGCGGCTGGCCTTCGCCCGACCCGTCAGCGCTTGTCCATCCTGGGCATGCTCTTGGAGACCGCGCCGCGCCACGTGACCGCCGAGGAGCTGTTCCAGGAGGTCCGCCAGGCCGGTATCCCGGTGTCCCTGGCCACCATCTACAACACGCTGAATCAGTTCACGCAGGCCGGGTTGATGGGCGAGGTCGTGGTCGGCTCCGGCCAGTCCTATTTCGACACCGATCCCTCCTCGCACTGCCACTACTTCGACAAGACGACGGGCGAGATCTACGACATTCCGAGCAATGTCGTGACCATCACCCATCTGCCCGATCCGCCGCCCGGCAAGGAGATCGAGCGCATCGACGTCGTCGTGCGCATCAGGAACAGCAAGGGCGGGCGGCGCGGCACGACGCTCGACTGAGCGACCCCCACCACGTTGACGGCGCTGTGAAGCCGGATCGGGTACAAAACCCGTACCGGCATCGCTAATTTCCGTTCGATGATCGTTGAGCGGAGACCCTCATTCATGCGCCGCCTCCCGCCCCTCGCACTCTTGGCCGCCTGTCTGTTCGCCACCCCGGCAGCCGCCGCTTTCGACGAGGTCCGCGCAGCAGCCCGGGGCCAGACCGTCCATTTCAATGCCTGGGGCGGCTCCACCCAGATCAACGACTACATCGCGTGGGTCGGCGAAAGGGTCCGCGACAGCTTCGGCATCGAGCTCGTCCACGTGAAGCTCACCGACACCAGCGAAGCCGTCTCCCGCGTGCTCGCCGAGAAGGCCGCCGGCCGCACCAGCGGTGGGTCGGTCGACCTCATTTGGATCAATGGCGAGAACTTTCTCGCCATGAAGAGCAACGACCTTCTCTACGGACCCTTCGCGTTCGGGCTGCCGAACTTCGAGCTCGTCGACACCGAGGGCAAGCCCTCGACGCTGATCGACTTCACCGAGCCCACGGACGGTTTCGAGAGCCCCTGGGGCATGGCCCAGTTCGTCCTCATCCACGACAGCGCCAGCCTCCCTGAGCCTCCGGCCGACCTCGAGCGCCTCGCCGCCTGGGCAGCCGAGAACCCCGGCCGCTTCACCTTCCCGAGCCCCCCCGACTTCATCGGTGCGACCTTCCTCAAGCACGTCCTCGCCGCCGCCGTTGACGACCCCGAGATGCTCCGCGAGGCGCCAGACCCCGCCCTGGCCACTGACCATCTGGCCCCCGTCTGGGCCTGGCTCGACAAGCTGCAGCCCGACCTCTGGCGCGGCGGTCGCGCCTTCCCGGCGAACGGCCCCGCCCTGCACCAGCTCTTCGAGGACGGCGAGGTCGACCTCACCATGGCCTTCAACCCGGCGGAAGCGTCGAGCCTCGTCCTCGACGGCCGCTTTCCGGAGACCACCCGCAGCTACGTCCTCGAGGGCGGCTCGATCGGCAACACCCACTTCGTCGCCATCCCCTTCAACAGCGACGCCTCCGAGGCCGCCCGTGTCGTCGCCGACTTCCTCCTCTCGCCGGAAGCCCAGGCGCGCAAGCAGGACCCGCGGCACTGGGGCGACTTCACCGTCCTCGATCTCGACAAGCTGGCGCCGGAGGACCGCGCCCTGTTCGATGCGATCGAGCTCCACCCGGCGACCCTGCCGCCCGACCAGCTCGGCAGCACCCTGCTCGAACCCCACGCCGCCTGGATGGACCTGATCGAAGCGGGCTGGCGCGACCGCTACGGCTCGTGAGCCTCGCAGCCCGGGCTCTGCTCGTCGGCCTCGTGCTCGTGCCGACAATCGCAGGGCTCCTGGGCATCCTGGCTCCGGCGTTCGCCTATCTCCCGGCGCTGGGCTTCACCGAGCCGAGCCTCGCCCCCCTGACCCGCGTCCTGGCGCTGCCGGGCCTTTGGCAGTCCGCCGCCATGAGTCTCGCCGTCGGCGTCGCCACCACGGCCGTGGCCCTGGTGCTCGCCGTCGCCATAACCGCCGGCCTGGAGAGCCACCGGATCAGCCGCTGGCTCGAACGCCTCGCAGCACCCCTCATCGCCATCCCCCACCTCTCGATCGCCGTGGGCGCGGCCTTCCTCCTCGCCCCCTCGGGCTGGCTCGTCCGCCTCGTCGCTGCCCCGCTCGGCCTCACCACGCCACCATCCTTCGCCTACGGTGCCGGCTACGACCTCCTGGTCCTGGGCACCGTTCTGGTCTTGAAGGAAACCCCCTTCCTCGTCGCCGTCCTTGTGGCCGCGGCCAAGAGCGTCGAGGACCACCGCAGCCTCGCACTCGCCCGCAGCCTCGGCTACGGCGACATCGAGGGCCGGCTCAAGCTCCTGGCCCCGCAATGGCTCGCCCGCGCCAGGCTCGCGATCATCGCCGTCCTCGTCTACGGCATCGGCAATGTGGAGCTGGCCCTCGTGCTGGGCCCGACCGCACCACCCCTCCTTCCCGTCCTCGTGCTCGATCTCCTGACCCACCCCGACCTCACGAAGCGGCTCGACGGCGCCGCCGCGGCCCTCCTGCTGATCGGCCTCGCCGGCCTCGGCTACGTCACCTATCGCGCTGTTTCATCACTTGCCGGCCTCGCCTTCGGCACCTGGCTCGCCACAGGCCCGACGCCGCGACTCACGAGCTGGCTGACCCGAACCGGCCATATCGCCACCACCACACTGCTCGCCTTCCTCGCCGGCACTCTCATCGTCCTCGCCCTCTGGTCCCTCGCCGGCCCCTGGCGCTTCCCCGACCCCTTCCCCGCCATCCTCCACCTCGAGCTCTGGCAACGCCGCGCCCCCGTCCTCCTGACACACGCCGGCACGACCGCCCTCGTCGCCGTTGCCACGGCGCTCATCGCCCTTGCCGTCGTCCTACTCTGGCTCGAGACCACCGGCCGCACGACGCCACCCGCGTGGCTATGGCTGCCGCTGGTCGTCCCCCAGATCGCCTTCCTCTTCGGCCTGCAGGTGCTGCTGCTGGTCCTCGGCCTCCGTCCCGGCGTCGTGCCCGTGATCCTCGCCCACCTCCTTTTCGTGCTGCCCTATACGGCGCTGCTCATTGCCGACAGCTGGGCCAACCTGGATCCCCGCTACGCCGCCATGGCCAGAAGCCTCGGTCACGGCCCCTGGACCACCTTCTGGAAGATCAAGCTCCCCCTTTTGAGGGCCGCCCTCGCGCTTGCCCTCGCCATCGGCATGAGCGTCAGCATCGCCCTCTATCTTCCCACGCTCTTCGCCGGCGGCGGCCGCGTCACCACACTCGCCACCGAGGTCGTAACCCTGGCCCAGGGTGGCGACCGCCGCCTTGCTTCGGCCACCGGGGTCGTTCTCGCCCTGCTCCCGCTCCTGGCCCTGCTGGCGGCCAGACGGCTCGGCCGATGAGCGGTCTCGTCCTCGACAAGGTCAGCATCCGTGCTGCCGACGCCGTGCTCCTCGAGGCGCTCGACCTCACCGTCGGCGCCGGCGAGATCGTCACCCTGATGGGCCCCTCGGGGGCCGGCAAATCCAGCCTGCTCGCCTGGATCGCCGGCACCCTGCCGCCCGGAATCGAGGGCCGCGGCCGGCTCACCCTCGACGGCGACCGCCTCGACCACCTCCCCCCAGAAAGACGGCGCCTTGGCCTCCTCCTCCAGGAACCGCTGCTCTTCCCCCACATGTCGGTTGCCGGCAACCTCGTCTTCGCCGTCCCCCGGCATGTCCGAGGCCGCAAGGCTCGCAGCGCCAAAGCCGAGGCCGCCCTCGCACAGGTCGGTCTCGAAGGCCTCGGCTCCCGCGATCCCCGCACGCTTTCGGGCGGCCAGAAGAGCCGGGCCGCACTCGCCCGCTGCCTCCTGGCCGAGCCCCGGGCGCTGCTCCTCGACGAGCCCTTCGTCAGCCTCGATTCCGACCTGCGGGCCGAGATCCGCGGCTTCGTACTGGAGCGCGCCCGCGCGACGGGCCTGCCAGTCCTGCTGGTCACCCACGACCAGGGCGACGCCGAGGCCGCCGGTGGGCGCATCGTCGAGCCTTGGGCCGCGTCACGATCGTGAAAACCGTCACACGCTCGTCACACTTGCATGGTCAACGGCTCTAAGCGCATGATCCCGCCACAGGGAGAAGGAGGAAAACCCATGCAGAAGAACACCCTCGTTGCCGCGACCGTCACCGCCGCACTCCTCGCCACCACCTCGCTCGCAGAGGCCAAGACCCAGATCCAGTGGTGGCACGCCATGGGCGGCGCCCAGGGCGAGCGGGTCGAGCGCCTCGCCCGCGAGTTCAGCGAGAGTCAGGACGAGTACGAGGTCATCGCGACCTTCAAGGGCTCCTACGCCGAAACCATGACCGCCGCCATCGCCGCCTTCCGCGCCCAGGAGCAGCCGCACATCGTCCAGGTCTTCGAGGTCGGCACGGCCACCATGATGGGCGCCACCGGTGCGATCTACCCCGTCTACCAGCTGATGGCCGATGCGGGTGAGCCTTTCGATCCCGAGGCCTTCCTGCCGGCCGTGACCGGCTACTACACCACCGCCGACGGCCGGATGCTGTCGATGCCGCTCAACAGCTCGACTCCCGTCCTCTGGTACAACAAGGACGCCTTCGCGGCTGCCGGCCTCGACCCGGAGAGCCCGCCAGCCACCTGGCCCGAGTTCGAGGAGGCGGCAGCGGCCCTCCAGGCCGCCGGCTACCCCTGCGGCCTGACGACCGCCTGGGAAAGCTGGGTCCACATCGAGAACTTCTCGGCGCTCCACAACCAGCCGCTCGGCACGCTCGCCAACGGCTTCGAGGGGCTCGGCACCGAGCTCGTCTTCAACCAGACGGCCGTGGTCGACCACATCACCAAGATGGGCGAGTGGCAGACCACCAAGATCTTCGACTATGGCGGCCGCACCAACCAGGCGGCGCCCAAGTTCTACAACCAGGAATGCGCCATGTTCACCGAGAGCTCGGCAGGGTATGCGGGCATGGTCGCGAACGTCACCGACTTCGAGTTCGGCATCGGCATGCTGCCGTATTGGCCCGACGTCGAGGGGGCACCGCAGAACTCGATCATCGGCGGCGCCTCGCTCTGGGTGCTGCAGGGCCACGAGGCCGAGGAGTACCAGGGCGTGGCCAGGTTCTTCACCTACCTGTCCTCGCCCGAGGTCCAGGCCTGGTACCACCAGGAAACCGGCTACCTGCCGATCACCCAGGCAGCCTACGAGCTGACGAAGGAGCAGGGCTTCTACGAGAAGTTCCCGGGCACCGACATCTCGGTCCGCCAGATCACGCTGAACCCGCCGACCGAGAACAGCCGCGGCCTGCGCTTCGGCAACTTCGTGCAGATCCGGGACATCATCGCCGAGGAGCTCGAGCGCGTCTGGGCCGGCCAGGCCACGGCGCAGGAGGCCCTGGACGAGGCCGTCCGCCGCGGCAACGAGCTGATCCGCCAGTTCGAGGCACAGCAGGGCTGAGACCGTTGACCGTGCCTCGGGGGTGCCGCGGCACCCCCGAAGCCGGGCGGGCTTGAGCGATGGAAAAACGCGTCGTCTTCCGGCATCGCTGGCTGCCCTACCTCCTGCTCGCGCCGCAGCTCGCCATCACGCTGGTCTTCTTCATCTGGCCCGCGAGCCAGGCGCTCTGGCA
This sequence comes from uncultured Geminicoccaceae bacterium, assembly GCA_964460465.1. Classification (GTDB taxonomy): domain Bacteria; phylum Pseudomonadota; class Alphaproteobacteria; order Geminicoccales; family Geminicoccaceae; genus SLRI01. The sequence goes on from CAYWSB010000180.1 coordinate 5,609, forward strand.
ATCGATGCTGCTCCAGGACGCTTTCGGGCTCTCCGTCCGCTTCGTCTGGTTCGACAACTTCACCCATCTCTTCAACAGCCGCGAATACCTGAACTCGATCCGCGTCACCGCGATCTTCAGCGTCGGCGTCACCCTCGTCGGCCTCGTCGTGGCGCTGCTGCTCGCCGCCGTCGCCGACCACGTCATCAAGGGAGCCCTGGCCTACAAGACGCTCCTGATCTGGCCCTACGCCGTGGCCCCGGCGATCGCCGGTGTGCTCTGGCTCTTTCTCTTCAACCCGTCGGTCGGCATCGTCGCCTGGTGGCTGCGGGGGGCGGGAATCACCTGGAACCACCAGATCGACGGCAACCAGGCGATGCTGCTCGTCGTCCTGGCTGCTGCCTGGAAGCAGATCTCGTACAACTTCCTCTTCTTCCTCGCCGGCATGCAGGCGATCCCCAGATCGCTGATCGAGGCCGCCGCCATCGACTGCGCCGGGCCGGTCAAGCGCTTCTTCACCATCATCTTCCCACTGCTCTCGCCGACCACCTTCTTCCTGCTCGTCGTCAACATCGTCTACGCCTTCTTCGACACCTTCGGCATCATCCACGCGGTCACCCGCGGCGGCCCCGCCCAGGCCACCAACATCATGGTCTACAAGGTCTACAGCGACGGCTTCATCGGCCTCAACCTCGGCAGCTCCGCCGCCCAATCCGTCATCCTCATGGCCATCGTCATAACGCTGACCGTCATCCAGTTCCGCTTCATCGAACGCCGGGTGCAGTACGGATGAAGGCAATAGAAAGAAATGTGGGGAGGATGATCCTCCCCACGCCTCACCGAAAGTTAAGAGGGGGCGCGGGGGAAATCATTTCCCCCGCATTCTTGCTTTCATGATCGAGAACCGCCCCCTCTTCACCGTCTTCGTCCACGTCACGCTGATCCTGGGCGTGCTGATCGTGATGCTGCCGATCTACGTCACCTTCGTGGCCTCGACCCAGGCCCCGGGCGACGTGCTCCGCGCCCCCATCCCGATGACCATGGGCGACCAGCTGGTCGACAACTATTCGGCCGTCCTCGGCACGGGCCTGCAGCGCGCGAGCAGCGGGCCCGTGGCGCCGATGATGCTCAACTCCTTCATCATGGCCATGGGCATCGCCATCGGGAAGATCGTGATCTCGCTGCTCTCCGCCTTCGCCATCGTCTATTTCCGCTTCCCCGGCCGCATGCTGGCGTTCTGGACCATCTTCATCACCCTGATGCTGCCGGTCGAGGTCCGCATCCTGCCGACCTACGAGGTCATGGCGCAGCTCAAGCTCCTGAACACCTATACCGGCCTGATCCTGCCGCTGATCGCATCGGCCACCGCCACCTTCCTCTTTCGCCAGTTCTTCATGACCGTCCCCGACGAACTGGTCGAAGCCGCCCGGGTCGACGGTGCCGGGCCGATGAAGTTCTTCTGGGACATCCTGCTGCCGCTCTCGCGCACCAATATCGCCGCCCTCTTCGTGATCCTCTTCATCTACGGCTGGAACCAGTATCTCTGGCCGCTGCTGATCACCACGGACGCGAGCATGTACACCATCGTCATGGCCATCCAGCGCATGGTTGTGGCGGCCGAGAACGAGCCCGAGTGGCACTTCATCACCGCCGTCGCGATCCTGGCCCTGATACCACCGGTGCTGGTCGTCGTCGTCATGCAAAAGCTCTTCGTCAAGGGCCTGGTCGAGACCGAGAAATGATCAACACGACAAGAAATGCGGGGAGGATGATCCTCCCCGCACCCCACCAAATTTTCGAGGGGGCGCGGGGGAAATCATTTCCCCCGCATCCTTCTCTTCAATGAACAGGCCCGACCATGGCTGAGGTCACCGTCACCGACATCGTCAAGAATTTCGGCCGCGTCGAGGTACTGAAGAAGGTCTCGGTCCGGATCCAAGACGGCGAATTGCTCGTTATCCTCGGCCCCTCGGGCTGCGGCAAGTCCACGCTGCTCCGCATCATCGCCGGGCTCGAAACCGCGACCTCGGGCGACGTCCATATCGGCGAGCGGCGGGTGAACGACCTCGAGCCCGCCGAGCGTGACATCGCCATGGTCTTCCAGAACTACGCCCTCTACCCGCACATGAGCGTGCGCCAGAACATGGCCTATGGACTGAAGAACCTCGGCACGCCCAAGCCGATCATCGAGCAGCGCGTCGGCGAGGCCGCCAAGATCCTCGGCCTCTCCGACCTCCTCGACAGGAAGCCACGTCAGCTCTCCGGCGGCCAGCGCCAGCGCGTGGCCATGGGCCGCGCCATCGTCCGCGAGCCCGAGGCCTTTCTCTTCGACGAGCCGCTGTCCAACCTCGACGCCAAGCTGCGTGTGCAGATGCGCCACGAGATCCGCATGCTGCAGAACCGCCTGAAGACGACGGGCATCTTCGTCACCCACGATCAGGTCGAGGCCATGACCTTGGGCGACCGGCTGATGGTCCTCAATGGCGGCGTGGTCGAGCAGATCGGCGCGCCGTTCGAGGTCTACAGCCGCCCGGCCTCCCTGTTCGTCGCGGAGTTCATCGGCTCGCCGGCCATGAACCTGCTTGATGGCGAGATCGACGGCGAGGGTCGGGCCGTGGCCTTCGGCGGCACCCGGCTGACCTTGCCCCGGCCGCTCGCCGCCGCTGCCGGGAGGGCCATTCGCGCCGGCCTCAGACCCGAGCATCTGGGCGAGGTGGTGGCCGGAGCCACGAGCGACGATACGGCCGGAACCTTCGACATCGCGATCGAGTGGATCGAGCTCCTGGGCGCCGACACGGTAGCCCACGGCAGGCTCGCCGACGGCCAGGTCGTCACCGTGCGACTCGCGGGCGACCACTCGGTGAAGGCGGGCGATCGCCTCGCCCTCGCCGTGGCACCTGCCAACCTGCACCTCTTCGATCCGGCAACCGGCGCGCGCATCGAAGCTGCTGCCTGAGCCGTTAACCGAATCGCAATGCCCGTCGGGCATCATCCACGGCGTTGATGGTCAGCAAGCGGAGGCCCTCCCGGTCGATGACGCCACGACCAGCCGTCCACTCGTCCTCGCGCTCGCCCGTCGTGATCCGCCGTCCGCGAGCCGGCTGGCGGGTGCGCCTCGCGTTCGCCGGCTACGTGCTGTTCAGCACCGGCATCCTGGGTGGCATCGCACTCCACCTCGTGCAGCAGCGTCTCCACGAGCGCGACATGCAACTCGGCGAGATGATGCACGAGCTGGAGCGGCGAGAGGTCGCCAGGCACGCGCTGGAGGCGCGCCTCACGGAGCTTCGCCGCACGCTCGAAGCCCGCGAGCTCTCGCTGCAGCAGGCGTCCCGGGAGACGCAGCGCCTGGCCCTGGCGCTGGCACAGACCGACGCCGAGCGCCGGGCGCTCGAGGACGAGCGCAATTTGGCGCGCGAGCGCGCGACGCTCCTCGATCGTGGCGCGCGTGACGCCGAGCGCTGGCTGGATACCGCGCAGCGCGAGCGTCTCACGCTGGAGCGCGATCGCGCCGCGTTGGAGGAACGGCTGAAGGCCGTACAAGCGGCGCGCGATGCCGCCCTGCGCCGAGCCGCGAGCCTCCATGCCAGTCTGCAGGCCAACGAGCAGCGCGTTGCGGCGCTGGAGGCCGAACGCGAGGCGACAGCGCGCTGGCTCACCGCCTGGATCGATGACCGCCTGGGCGCGATCGAGACCGTGTTCGAGCGCACCGGTATCGAAGCCGGGCGGCTCCTGTCGCCGGCGACCGGCCGAGCGGCGACCGGACAAGGCGGTCCCCTGCTGCCCCTGTCCGCGAAGCAGCCAGCACGAAATGCCGGAAAGGCGCCCGAGCCGAGCCATGGCGGGTCGACGAGCGCGGCGGGCCACCTGCCGTTGATCACGAGCATGGCCGGTGACCTCCATCGCCTGGAGGCAGCGGAGCAGCTCTTGACGATGGTGCCCCTCGCGACGCCCTTGGACCACTTCTATCTAACGAGCGCGTTCGGCGAGCGCATCGACCCGTTGACCCGACGCCGTGCCCTCCACAACGGTATCGATTTCGGCGCGCCTCCCGGCAGCCGGATCCTGTCCACCGCGCCCGGCCGGGTAACCCACGCCGGCTGGGCCGGCAGCTACGGGCACATGGTCGAGATCGATCACGGTCACGGCATCGTCACCCGCTACGCCCATCTGAGCCGCACCCTGGTCGAGGTCGGAGATCGGGTGCCCTTGCGCGAACCATTGGGCGTGATCGGCAGCACCGGCCGCAGCACCGGCCGGCATCTGCACTACGAGGTCCATCTCGACGGCGTGCCCCGGGACCCCGCCCGCTTCATCGCCGCCGGTCGCGAGCTGATCCAGGCGATTGGCA
>CAYWSB010000181.1:0-9918 GCA_964460465.1 uncultured Geminicoccaceae bacterium
GAATCGGTCCACATGGCCATGGCCTCCTTGCTCTTGGCAGAACAAGGGCGTCATAGCAGACTGATTCCGCTCAGCGACTTTTCGGACAGGCTCTAAGGAACCGCCATCCTCGCCCGCCAGAGCCACCCGCAACAGGTGAGCCCGAAACACCGCTTACGCTATTCCAGCACCTGACACAGTTCGGGCGATAGCACTGGACACGGAGAGTGCGATAATCACGTAGCGGCTGCATTCGAGGAAGCTGAGGAGCTTCGACGAACCGGCCTTCCGCTGAGCGGGGCCTTGCGCCATACCTACGTTGTAGCTACATGACTGATGCGCTTCGAGTGGGACGAGGCCAAGCGGCTGGCGAACATCGCCAAGCACGGGATCGATTTCCTGCGGGCGGAGTTGGTCTTCGATGGGCGAGCCACCATAGCCAAGCCTTCACGGCATGCGGGTGAAACGCGCTTCATAACGATTGCCAGACTGGACGACAAGGCGGTGGCCGTGATCTGGACACCGAGGGGCCCGGACCTGATCAGGATCATTTCGGCGAGGCGGGCAAGGGATGCGGAAGAAAGAGAACATCGTCAGCTATGCGCATGAGGAGCTGGCAGCCATGCGTGCGCGCGGTGAGGATCGAACGGACTGGGCGCGCCTTGAGGCCATGACCGAGGCGGAGCTCGAGGCGGCCATCGCCAGCGACCCCGACTGGCGGGACATCCCGCACGACTGGTACAAGGACGCCAAGCCCGGCCTGCCCTTCCCGCTACCGAAGGAGGGCAAGAAGCAGGTGACGCTGCGCCTCGACCCGGAGATCCTCGAGCATTTCAAGCGTCAGGGTCGCGGCTGGCAGACCCGCATCAACGCCGTGCTGCGCACCTTCGTCGAGGCCGAGGCGCGCAAGCCACGCTGAGGCGTGCCCCGTCCTGTCGCCGGGCGGCTCGGTAGCCGTCCGGTCGACGGCTGCGTGAACGCCGCTCGTTACCTCGTGCCGCGCTCACCCGCCCTGCGCCCTGACCATCGCCGCCACGGCCAGCGCGTCGCCGAGCACCAGGGGGCGCCGCCAGGTCGCGATGTCGGCGGAGGCCACCGGCGCCATCGGCTGCCAGCCCCCGCCCGCGCGCTCGCGCACCACACCGCCGGCGGCGTCGACCAGGGCGAGGCCGCCGGCCACGTCCCAGAGGTTCGGCCGGGCGAAGCGCGCCACCCGCAGCAGCCCGGCCGCGACGAAGGCGCACTCGATGGCCGCCGAGCCGGTCTTCCGGACCTCCCAGTCGATAGCCGCCGCCGGCGTCGCCTCCGGCTCGCCGGCGAGCCAGCGGCGCAGGTCGGCATGGCGGTGGCGCGCGATCGGCTGCTCGTCGAAGCGCAGCCGCCCGCCCAGCCGTGCATGGTAGACGCCGTGGCGGAGCGCATGACTGGTCGAGCACCAGATGGCACCCACGACCGGCCGGCCGCCGTGCAGCACCCCGATGGAAGCGGCGAAGAGCGGCAGGCCGTTGACGAAGTTGGCGGTGCCGTCAATGGGATCGACCACCCAGACCGGGGCATCGGGCGCGCCCGCCAGGCTCGCCATCTCCTCGCCGACCACGCCGTGGTCCGGGAACCGCTCGGCCAGCCGGCCGCGGATCAGCCGCTCGATCCGCTCGTCGGTCTCCGAGGCCGGGTCGCGGTAGCGGGCGGCGCCCCGGCGATCGTCCGCCCCCTTGTAGCGGATCGCCAGCTCCCGGCCGAGGGCGGTCTCGATCTCGGCCGCGGCGAGGCGCGCGAGCTCGACCGCGACGGCCTCGATCTCGACGAGCTCGGCATCGGTGAGCCCCGTCATGCCGGCACCGGCCGCGTCCCCACTCGTCATGCGGGCACCCCGGGCCGGCCGGTGCTCGCCGGCACGAGGATCGAGACCGCCCGCTGCTGCAGCTCGAGCTCGACCGCCACCCTGCCGCCCTCGGCGGGCGGCGTGTCGTCGTCGACGTGGAGCGGCGTGCCGTCCCAGGCGATGCTGACCTTGCGGCCGCGCTTGAAGGTCATCGGCGGCGGGCCCGACGGCCGCTCGTCCTCGAGCCAGCGGCGCATCTCCTGGCGCTGCTCCGGCTCGAGCACGCCGACCTCGATCAGCCCGTCGCCCATGTCGGTGTCGGGTGCGAGGAAGAGCCGCGGGCCGGCACAGGCGATGTTCAGGACCTCGACCATGAGCTGCCTATCCGGCAGAAGCTCGCCGTCGACGGTGATCCGGAGCCGGTCCGCCGCCGCCTTCTTGAGGATCTTGCGGACCTTCCTGCGCGCCGCCTTCAGGCGGTCCTGGCGCGAGCCGTCCGGCTTGCCGAGCTTCTCGGCGGTGCGGACCAGCGCGCCCAGCCCCAGCCCCTCGACCACGTAGCAGCAGCCCCAGGGGCCGCGCGCCATGCCCATGTCGAGCTTGTGCTCGGCGGCGTCGCGAAGGCCCAGCGCCAGCTCGTCGACGGCGCCGCCGATGCCGAAGGAGCTGGCGATGTTGTTGGCGGTGCCGAGCGGCAGGATGGCGACGGGCACGCCGCGGTCCGGCATCTGGGTGAGCACCTTGGCCACCGTCCCGTCGCCGCCGGCGACCACGATCAGGTCCGCGGGCTCGCCCAGGACCGCCGTCAGCTCGCCGATCTTGCTCGACTGGTAGAACGGCGTGAGGCCCGCCTTGTGCAGGAGGTCGGTCAGCGCCTCTCGCGAGAGCTCGCCGTCGCCGGCCGTGGGATTGTGCACGAGCGTCGCCTTCATTATCGTTCCCGCTCTTCCGGTTGGCGTGACCGTGGCCGAAGCAACCGCCGACGCCGGGCAAGGTTCCCGATCGGGGGGAGATGCCGATGCCGGACCTCGAACGCTTCGTCACGGCCCAGGACCCCGTGTTCCCGGCGGTCCTGGCCGAGCTCCGGGCCGGCCGCAAGCGCAGCCACTGGATGTGGTTCGTGTTCCCGCAGCTCGCCGGGCTCGGCCGCAGCCCGACCGCACGGCTCTATGCGCTCGCCGGTCTCGACGAGGCCGGGCGCTATCTGGCCCACCCGCTGCTCGGCCCCCGCCTCGTCCAGTGCACCGGGATCGTCAACACCCTCCCCGGCAGCGATCCGCACGCCCTCTTCGGCACACCGGACGACCTCAAGTTCCGCTCGTCGATGACGCTGTTCAGCCGGGCGGCGGACGACCCGGCGCCGTTCGTCGCGGCCCTCGACAAGTACTTCGCGGGCGCGCCCGACGCGGCGACGCTGGCGCTCCTCGACGGGCACGCCCGGGACTAGCTCGGCCGCCTGCTCCGACCCGGCGGCGGCACCAGCCGGATCTCGGCGATGAGCTGGGCCACGTCGTCGGGATCGCGACGGATGGTGAACCCCAGGCGCCTCGCCAGGTTGCGCATGCCGTCGTTGCGGACGGCGACATGGCCGTGGACGCGGCGGTAGCCGGCCTCGGCCGCGGCATCGAGCGCCGTCTCGAGCGCCTGCCGCGCGAGCCCCAGGCCCTGCACTTCCGGCCGCATCGAGACCGAGAACTCGCCGTCCGTGCGGCTCGGCGCACCGGTGATCCGGGCACCGCCGACGACCTCGCCGGCGAGCGCGCCCTGGCCCTCGATCACGAGGCAGATGTCGTGGTCGGGATCGGGCGAGCAGAACGCCGCGGCCGCCTCGGGTGTGATCTCGGGCACAGCGTGCAGAAAGCGAAACCAGCGCTCGCGCGGCGACAGCGCCTGGTAGCCGCGGATCACCGAGGGCGCGTCCCCGGGCTCGATCGGCCGCAGCCGGTAGTCGCGGCCATCCTTGCCGCGGATGAGGACCTCGTGCCGCTCCAGCCGCTCGCGCAGGCTTGCCTTCGTCGCCATGTCGGGGCCTCGTCGCTGCCGTGCCGACCTTCGGTATAGCGGCGCCCGGTCCGACGGGCGAGCCAGGGGGGGGGGACGAGCGCCCGGAGGGCGACGCCGGTCAGCCGGCGGCGGGCCGGGCCGCGATCGCGCACCAGGTGCAGCGCCGCAGGCAGGCGGCGGGCGGCTCGACGCCGCGCCTAGGCGGCCCGCTCGTCCCGTCGCTTGAAGACGCGATGCAGCCACCACCACATGTAGCCCGCGAATGCCAGGAAGAGGACCAGCACGATGATCTTGAGCCAGGGGATCAGCGTCTGGTCCGGGCCCTCGGCCGGGCGGATCGAGATGGCGTTGGGAAAGGCCGAGGCGATCGGGATGCGCCAGCCATAGTGGGTGACGACCACCCACCGTGGGGCCGCCTCGGTCGAGGCCACGTTCTGCGCCTCGGCGGCGAGGTTGGCGCTGTCGAACTTGAAATAGGGTGGCCAGCCCCAGCCGGTGTCCTCGTTGCGATAGACCCGCGGCCGGCCGCCGGGGGTCACCGCGTTGATGTAGCGGATGTCGCGGCTGACGGTGACGTCCTCGCCGCGCTCGTTGGTGACCACGGCCTGCTGCCGGGCCACGTCGGTGCCGAGAACCCGCACGACGTCGCGCGACGGCAGCGTCCAGTGCAGGAAGAGCCCGAGGGCGAGCAGGAAGACGACGAGAAGGGACCAGATGACCTTGCGCATGGCGCCAATATCGGCGGGCCGAAGCGGTTGCGCAAGGCCATGCCGCGACCCCGGTGCTCGCCACGCGGCAGGCTCCATCGACGGTCGCCGCGATCGCGACCAGCGCCTGTCAGGCCCGCCGGGCAGCGGCGCAAGCTAGATCGTGGGGGTCACCGTCACCGAGACCGGGCGGTGGTCGCTGGTCGTCAGGCGCTTCGGCAGGAGGCTGGCGACGCGCTCGTGGATGTCGTGCTCGACCCGGCCGGCGCCGGGCATCACGCGGAGCGGCGTGGCCCCGGCACCGGAAAGCCGCTGGGTGAAGAGGATGTGATCGAGCAGGATGTGCGGGTCGCGCCGGGGATCGACCGCGTCCTCGAAATGCACCGTCCAGCGCAGCCGATCGGCGCTGTCGAAGAGGGCGTGGTTGAGGAACCGCCGGGCGAAGAACACGTCGCCCTGCAGGTTGCCGATGAGATCGTGCAGCATGAACCAGGTCTCGATCAGCTCCTTGCCGGGTCCGTCGTTGACGTCGCCGACGACGAAGATCGCCGGGTCCGCCTCCTGGACGAAGCGCCGCTCGATGTAGTTGCGGATGTCGAGCACCTCTGAGGTCAGCTTGGCCCTGGCCCGGACCGCCTCGACCATGAAGCCCTGGCTCGCCTCGATGGCGGCGCGGATGTCCGCGGGGCTGCCGGATGCCGGCTTCCGCCAGCGCAGTCGCGGGTCGCGCTGGTTGACGGACTTGCTCTTGAGGTGGACGCCGATGATCTCGACCCGCGTGCCGGCCCAGTCGAAGCAGGCGACCTGCGGGTGGCGGTAGTGGCCGTGCGCCACGAGGCTGTGCGGCAGCGGCAGGCCCGTTGTCTGGTCGAGCGCCGGCATCGAGCACTGCCAGCGGCCGCCCTCGGTCATGCCCCGGGTCTGGTCGCGGGTGAAGGCCTGCCAGGTGGCCGTGGGCAGGAGCGAGACCTCGGCCGGGAAGTCCTCGCGCACCAGGAACCACAGCCACTGCCGGCCCTGGGTGGCATAGGCCCGGCCGGTCGGATCCTCGTGCATGACCAGACGGTAGCGCGGCGCCACCTCGGCGAAGTAGCGCAGGGCCCGGTCCTCGCCGGCCGGGCCCTCGCAAACGAACAGGATGTCGGGGTCGACCTCGGCGATCTCGGCCGCGATCGCCGCCATCTTGGCCTGCGCCTCGGCCTGCATGGCGGCCACCGTTTGCCGCCCCCTCGGCCTGGCCGTGCCCTCGAGCCGGTCGAGCGTGTCGTTGGCGTGCTCGACGTTCCAGGTGGTGAGCTTGAACGGTCGCATCCGGGCCCCCTAGCGCCCCGGAACGCCGACGGCGCCCCGGCGCTCAGAAGTGGAAGTTCACCGTGACGCCGGCGAAGAACTGGTGCTCGCTGCCTTCGTCGTCGACCACCGGGCTGTCCGCCGCGTCCCCGACCATGAGCTTGTACTGCGCCGCGAACGTGCTCGACCAGCTGTCGGTGAACCGGTAGCTGACCTGGCCGCGCAGACCCACGTCCTTGAAGCCCTCGTCGGCGTTGAACCGGTTGAGCCCGCTCCGCGCCGAATCGTTCGCGCTGATGCCGAACTGCTCGGACATGTAGTCCTCGCTCGCCCAGGTGGTGAACAGCTCCGTGCCCACCGACAGCGGCGTGCCGGGCAGCGCGTTGAAGTAGCTGAGGTAGGGCTGAACGATGCCGCCGTTGTTGTTGGCGACGTCGTACATGAGGTCGACCGCCAGGGTCAGGCCGAGCTCGTTCTGCGGGAAGAAGTCCCAGCCGACGCCCGCGCCCACCAGCAGCGCCGCATCGGTCTTGCGCAGGTCGTCCACCCGGTCGTTCTCGACGTCGTCGCGCTCACCGACATAGAGGCCGGAGATACCGGCGCGGAACTGCGGGTGCGGCACGAGGTTCGAGCGAAGCTGCGTGCCCCTGAGGGACACGTAAGTGGCCGGATCGTAGAGGTTGTTGGCGCTGAACACCCAGGACGGCACGGCTTCGTAGTCCTCGGAGCCCTCGTAGTCGGGGGCGAGGCCGGCCCCGAGGCCGATCGTGAAGTCGGTGGCCGCGGCGGGCTGGGCCGCGGCGACGATGGCAGCGGCGACAACGCCGGCAGCGAAGGGGTGACGACGAGCAGGCATTGCCCGAACTCCTGAAGGTAGATGCGCCGTCAAGCAATCTAGTCAGTCGCTCGCGACGCACCTAGCGCTGACGCGACCCAGCCCTCGGAATTGCCCAATGCGTGCCACGGCTGCATCAGCCCGGCCATTCAGCCGCCCGACGCGACCGCCTCCCGTCGTTCCTCGATCAGCCGATAGGCGTAGTAGTACTTGGCGATGTTGGCGACATAGGTCGGCGTCTCACGGCCGATCACCTTGGCCGCACCGATCTCGGCATTGCCGAACCAGACGTTCGGGTCCAGGCCCAGCTCAGCGGTCTGGCGCCGGATCTTCTGCAGGTTCCCCGGCCCGGCATTGTAGGCGGCAAACGCGAACAGCGTCCGATTGGCGTCGTCGATCGCGGGATCGTCGAGGTACTGCTCGATCAGGTGGCGCAAATAGCGGGCGCCGGCGTGAATGTTGTTCTGGGCCTCCGAGATGTCGGCGATGCCGACATTCGGGTCGGCGGCGGTCGAGGGCAGCAGTTGCATGATGCCCACGGCCCCCGCGGGGCTGCGCACGCTCTGGTCGATGCGCGATTCCTGGTAGCCCTGCGCCGCCAGCATCAGCCAGTCGAAGCCGTACTGGCCGCCGTATTGGCGGAAGAGATCGGCAGTGGCCTGAAAGCGCGCATAGTCCTCGGTAGCGGCCGGGCTGCGCATCCACATGTTGTTGGCGTAGTAGCGCTTGAAGAGGATGTTGCCGGTGGCCGTCCCCTTCTTGACCGTCGGCACGAAGCGGTCGACCAGGGCCATGAGCTCGGGCGTCCCCTTGCGCAGCGCCCAGGCGATCGCCGCATCCTCACGCAGCACCAGGTCCTCCCGCAGCTCGAGCCCGGGGATGATGTCGACCCAGAGGGCCGCCTTGTGCTCGTCGACGACGAGCCAGGGCAGGATGCCGGCGGCGACCATCTCCAAGAGGTCCTCATCCTCGAGCCAGGCATCCGCCTCGCTGAGCGTGACGGGCGCCAGCCCGCGCGCGGCGAAGCTCTCGTTGAGCCTCTCGATACTCTCCCAGTAGCTGCTCGAGGGCCGCAGATGCACAGCCGTCCCGGCCAGGTCGTCGAGGCTCGCAAGCGGCGGTGCCGCGGGGCCGGTGACCACCACCTCGCGCGCCATGGCGAAAAAGGGATCGGCGAAGTCGACGAGCTCGCGCCGCGCGTCGGTCACGGTGAGGTTGGCGGCGGCAATGTCGGCGTGGCCGTCGACCAGCGCCGGCAGCAGCCGCTCGCGGTCGACCGGCACGAACAGGATGCGCACGGGCAGGGCGCTCGGCGTGCCGAGCTCTTGGTTCAGGAACTGCTCGAAGGCCTGCATCAGCTCGTAGGTGGCACCGCGCTGGGTGAGGCCGTCGAGGAAGTAGTTGGTCTTGCTATAGGTGGTCGCCACCCGGTTGAAACGCCGATCGGCCATGCCGTCGAGGTCGCCGAACCAGGGTGCCGGCAGCTCGAAGGCCGGCTCGAGCAGCTCGGGCGGCTCGGTGACCGGCTGGTCCGCCGCGGCAATGCTGCCAATGGGCAGCAGCACCACCAGGACGCAAGCGAGGCAAAGCACAGACAACCGCAGCGCACGCATCACCGCACCTCGACACACTGGACCCATCATCGAGCTTAGCGGTACCGGGGCCGTGGCCGCAAGCACGGCCCGTGTGACGACATGACGGCCGGCGTCCGACACCTGCCTCTTGACCGGGCACGGGCGATCGGGCCACCTCGATCGCGCTGGCCCGCAGGGCGTGCGGGCAGGAGGAGAACAGCCGACATGGCCGAGCGACCGCACCTGCCCCACCGTCTGCGCGGGCATCGCCTCGTCCTCGCCACCCTCATCCTCCACCTCCTCGCCGCCGGAGCCGCCATGGCCCAGCTCGCCACCATCGAGGGCACCGCCACCCATCGGGAGCGCATGGCGCTGCCCGAGGGGGCCGTGCTCGAGGTCGAGCTGCTCGACATCTCCCGCGCCGACGCCGCCTCGGAGCGCCTCGCCTCGATCCGGATCAAGCCGCGGGGCCAGGTGCCGATTCCGTTCACGCTGCACTACGACCCGGCGCTGATCGAGGAGCGCTTCACCTATGCCGTGGTGGCCAAGGTCGCCCACGCGGGGCGGATGCTGTTCCGCTCGGACACGGTCCATCCGGTGCTCACCCGCGGCGCCGGCGACACGGTGGAGGTCGGCATGGTCCGCATCCCGGCCGGGCGCAGCGAGGCCGTCCAGCCCACCCTCGTGGGTCCGACCTGGGTCGCCGAGGACATCGACCGGCGCGGGGTCATCGACAACCTGCAGTCCTTCGTCACCTTCACGCCCGAGGGCCGCGTGCAGGGCATGGGCGGCTGCAACGGCTTCACCGGCGGCTACACGCTCGACGGCGACCGGCTCGAGATCGGCGGCGAGGGCCGCCGCCTCGCCGCGACGCTCAAGGCCTGCACGCCCGCCGTCTTGGACCAGGAGGCCAGGTTCCTCGACGCGCTCGGCCGGGTCCGCTCCTGGCGGATCGAGAACGGCCTGCTCTTCCTTCTCGATGCCGGGGACGAGCCGATCGTCCGCCTCTGGCGGCGCCAGCCGTGAGCGTCGCCGACGGCGTGATCGACGACCGGACGAGCGGCTCGAGCCTCGCCGCCACGGGGACGCGCTGGGCGCTCCTGACCGACACCGTCATGGGCGGCGTCTCGCAGGGCCGGCTCGAGGCCACCACCATCGACGGCCGCCCCTGCCTCAGGATGAGCGGCCTCGTCCGGCTGGAGAACGACGGCGGCTTCATCCAGATGGCGCTCGACCTCACCGCCGACGGCGGCCCGATCGACGCCGCCGCCTGGACCGGCCTGGCGCTCGACCTTCGCGGCAACGGCGAAGCCTACGGCCTGCATCTCCGCACCACCGTCGTCACCCGCCCCTGGCAGTCCTACCGCCAGACCTTCGTCGCGCCCGCCCGCTGGACCACTATCCGGCTCCCCTACGCCGGCTTCACCCCGCACCGCCTGGATGCCCCCTTCGACCCCCGCCAGCTCCGCCGCCTCGGCCTCGTCGCCATCGGCCGCGCCTTCGCAGCCGACCTCGCCATGAGCGGGCTCCGCCTCTACACGGACTGAGCAGGAACAGAAGATCCGGGGAGGCAGCGCCTTCCCGGGCCCCTCCGTTACCCCGGGGTTCGGCGAGAACGGACACTTCCCTTTTGGCAGGCCACAAGGCGAAGAAGGCGGGGGAAATGATTGGCTCAATTCGCGTTTGCTATGCAATCGGCTGGCCCAC
>CAYWSB010000182.1:0-9834 GCA_964460465.1 uncultured Geminicoccaceae bacterium
CGCTGCCGGAGCGGCGGCCACCGCCGGGGGCGGCGCCGTCGCCGGCGGCAGGGCCACCACGTCGACCAGGATCCGGTGGTGCGGGGTGTCGCCCGACGGCGGCAGGCGCTCGGCGCGGGCGATTCGGAACGGCCGGCCGATCTCGACCACGAGCCGGCCCCGGCCGCTCTCGAGGTGGCCGTAATCGACGCTTCTGGCGAGGCCGACCAGGCGGCCCTGCGGATGGTCCTGCACCCGCCAGCGGACCGCGTCGAGCTCGATGGCGAGGCGCGGTGGGGCGGAGAGGATGCGGGTGGCGAAGCGGGCCGGCCGGTCGAGGTCGAGAACGACGCGGGTGATGTCGCCGTTGACGCCGAAGCGGACGCCGAACACCTCGGGCGCGCCCGGCGTCTGGGCAAGGCCGATCGCGGGTGCGAGGGCCAGCGCCAGCCAGAGCAGCACGCTCGCCAAGACGATGCGTGCGGCGTCGGCGGGCGCCCGGCTGCCGCCTCGCCGCCGGCAGCTCGTGGGGCCCGAGCGCAGCGGGCTGCAGGCAGGGAGGCCGGGGCGATCGATCATGCCGCGTCGTCCGGCCGAGCGCGTCGGCCGTGCGTCGGCCTGTCGCTTGCGATCGAGCCCGTCATCAGATGAACCTGCCTGCGCTTGCGATGTCGAACGTGGCGCCCTGCACGCCAGCCCTTATCGAACAGCAGGCGAATTCGCGCAACAGGAGAAGGGCCGGGGGCGCGGGGAAGCCGGTGCCGGCCGCGTCAGGGCGGTCCCGCGGCGCGCGCCGGCGCTGAGCCGAGCGACGAATCACGCAGTGAATCTCGGATTGTCGCGCGCGTCGACAATGACTATAGTCGTTTCCATGGTGCGGGAAGAGCGATGACAGCGACACTCCTTGCGGTCGAACCGACCGCCTCGATGGTCGCCGATTGCCCCCGATCCAGCATACCGTCGAGATTTCAGGCGATGATCGAGGCGCGATACCGCCCTGCCGCTCTCCATGTCGACCGGTGGTTCGCCGGCCGGCCGGCAGCGGCGCGTTCGTTGGCCTCGATCGCCGACGCAAAGCTCGAGCCCATCACCCGACCGATGGCCATCTCCGGGCGTCCGCACGGGCGGCGCGCGGCGGCCATGCCGGGTCGCTCCACAACCTGCCTGCCGGCAGCGCCAGCCGCCCGGCACGCCACAACACGCCCGCGCTGCGACCGCCTGCCGATGCCGACGGCCGCAGCGGGGCCGGAGACCTTCGTTCATGACCAAGCGCATGCTCATCGATGCGAACCACCCGGAAGAGACCCGGGTGGTCGTGCTGCAGGACCGGCAGCTCGCTGATTTCGACTTCGAATCGTCCACCAAGCGGCAGATCAAGGGCAATATCTACCTCGCCAAGGTGACCCGGGTCGAGCCGTCGCTGCAGGCGGCCTTCGTCGACTACGGCGGCAATCGCCACGGCTTCCTCGCCTTCAGCGAGATCCACCCCGACTACTTCCAGATCCCGCAGGCCGATCGCGAGCTGCTCGCCAAGCTCGAGCGGGAGAGTGCGGAGGCCGAGGGGGCGAACGGCGACGCCAAGCCGGCGCGCCGGTCGCGGCGCTCGGCCGAGGCCGAGGCCGACGATGCGGCCGAGCACGGTGCCGGCGGCGAGGACGGCGAGGGCGAGGTCGACCAGCCGATCGAGGTTCGCCAGGACGCCGAGGAGGAGACGGCGGACGTCATGAGCGAGCAGGCGCGGCGCCGCGCCAAGCTGCTCCGCTCCTACAAGATCCAGGAGGTGATCAAGCGCCGGCAGATCATGCTGGTGCAGGTCGTCAAGGAGGAGCGCGGCAACAAGGGCGCGGCGCTCACCACCTACCTCTCGCTCGCCGGCCGCTACTGCGTGCTGATGCCGAACACGGCTCGGGGCGGCGGCATCAGCCGCAAGATCTCGAGCGGCGAGGACCGCGCCAAGCTGAAGTCGATCGTGGCCGAGCTCGATGTGCCGCAGGGCATGGGGCTGATCGTCCGGACCGCCGGCCAGCAGCGCTCGCGCACCGAGATCAAGCGCGACTACGACTACCTGATGCGGCAGTGGAGCGAGATCCGCGACACCACGCTGCAGAGCGTGGCGCCGGCGCTGATCTATGCCGAGGGCGACCTGATCAAGCGGGCGATGCGCGATCTCTACAGCCGCGACATCGACGAGGTGCTGGTCGAGGGCGAGGCGGCGCACCGCGCGGCCAAGCGGCTGATGACGATGATGATGCCGAGCCGGGCCCGGCACGTGAAGCTCTACAAGGAGGAGCTGCCGCTCTTCTTCAAGTACAAGGTCGAGGACCAGCTCGACGCGATGCACAGCCCGACGGTGCAGCTGCCGTCCGGTGGCTCGATCGTGATGCACGCGACCGAGGCGCTGATCGCGATCGACGTCAACTCCGGCAAGTCGACGCGCGAGCGGCATATCGACGAGACGGCGCTCAAGACCAATCTCGAGGCCGCCGACGAGGTGGCCCGGCAGCTGCGGCTCAGGGATCTGGCCGGGCTCGTGGTCATCGACTTCATCGACATGGCCGAGAACCGCCACCAGCGGGCGGTCGAGAAGCGCCTCAGGGACGCGCTCAAGGTCGACCGGGCGCGCATCCAGCTCGGCCGGATCAGCATGTTCGGGCTGATGGAGCTGTCCCGGCAGCGCTTGCGGCCGAGCCTGCAGGAGCTGTCGTCGCAGGTCTGCCCGACCTGCCAGGGTCTGGGCTCGGTGCGCTCGACCGAATCGTGTGCGCTGCAGGCGCTCCGGCTCGCCGAGGAGGCCGGCATCCGCGGCGAGGTGAAGGTGCTGCGCCTCCTGCTGCCGGCCGAGGTGGCGCTCTACGTGCTCAACCAGAAGCGCGACGGGCTCGTGCGCCTCGAGCAGCGCTACGCGATGCGGATCGAGGTCACGGTCGACCGCGGCGCCACGCCCGGCCATCTCCGCTCGGAGGTGGTCGAGCGGCGCGAGCCCGGGGAGGTCGTGCGCCCGCTCGCTGCCGCGGAGGCGGCGGCGCCGGCGGAGGAGGCCGAGCCGGAGGCCGAGGAGACCGAGGAGGCGGAAGAGACGGCCGAGGCAGTGGCACGGCCGGCCGCGCGCCGGGCCGCTGCCGCCGAGGGCGAGGACGACGAGGCCGGCCGCAAGCGCCGCCGTCGCCGTCGCCGTCGCCGCCGGGTGGACGAGCCGGCCGCTGCCGAGGCGGGTGCGGCCTCGGGCGAGGCCGGCGAGCCGCTCCTTGCCGTGCCCGGTGTCGACGAGGCAATGGGCGCCGCGATCGATGATCGCGCGGTCGAGGCCGAGCCGCGGCCGGCGACGGAAGCCGCCGAGGCCGGGCCTGCGGTGCCGGTCGAGGCCGACCTCTCGGCCGCGGCCGCCACGACGGATGAGGTGCCACCCGCGGAGGCGGCGGCTGACGCAAAGAAGCCGCGGCGCCGGCGGCGCACCCGCAAGCCCACGGCCGCCGAGGCGGGTGAGCCGCTCGCCGCGGCGGCCGAGGTCGTGGAGGTGGCGTCCGTGCCGACAGGCCCCGGGGAGATGGCGGGGCCGCCCGACGGGAGCGGGCCGGCCGAGGTCGTCAGGGAGGCTCCGCCCGCACCGGTCGAGACCGCGGCGGCGATCGAGAACGTGCCGCCACAGCCCTTGCCCGAGCCCGCTGTGGCCGCGGCGGCCGCGACCGGGCACGGCGATCGAGGAGAGCCGGCGTCGCAGCCGGCCGAGGCAGCGGAGCCGACCCGCGAGCCCGAGCCGGCGCGCGAGATGGCGCTCGCCGAGGAAGGCGACGGGGAGCGGCCGGTCCGGCAGGGCTGGTGGAGCCGCTGGGTACGCTAGGCCGCGGCGCCGCGGCCCGTTCAGCCGATCTTCATTCCGATCGGGGATAAGGGGCGTCGGGTCGCGGCTGCCGGGGGTTGTACTCGGCCGGCATCAGGTCGATCTCTTGGGCATGTGCCGTCGCATGGTGCGGCGGTCGGATGATGCGAGGCCGTCGCGCCGGATCGCCGGCACGTGGCGAGCGAGGTCGAGTGATCAGACGGCTCTGGGCGATCGTGGCCCTTCTCGGGATGGTGGGCTGGAGCGGAGTCGTGGCGGCCCAGGGGCTGATTCGCGACGCCGAGATCGAGGCTGATCTGCGACGGATCGCGGATCCGATCTTCGCCGCCGCCGGGCTCGACCCGGCGAGCGTGCGCATCTTCGTGGTCAACGATCCGAGCCTGAACGCCTTCGTCGCCGGCGGCCAGAACCTCTTCATCCATACCGGCCTGATCCAGCGGGCGCAGAGCCCGGAGCAGCTGGCCGGGGTGATCGCGCACGAGACCGGGCACATCTCGGGCGGCCACCTGTCCCGCCTCAACGACGCGGTGGGTCGGGCCAGCACCGAGGCGATCATCGGTGCCCTGCTCGGTGCGGCCGCGATCGTCGCCGGCGCACCGCAGGTCGGCACGGCGGTCATGGCCGGCGGGGCGACCGTGGCCGAGCGGAACCTCCTGCGCTTCAGCCGCGGCCAGGAGCAGGCGGCCGACCAGGCGGCGATCCGCTATCTGGGTGCGGAGCAGCTGCCGCCGACCGGGCTCTACGAGTTCTTCAAGATCCTGGAGACGCAGAACCTGCGGATCAATGCCGAGGGGCCGGAATACCTCCGCACCCACCCCCTGACCCGGGACCGGATCGTGTTCCTGGCGGGCGAGGTCGAGCGCTCGCCCTACCGCGACCGTTCCCTGCCGCCCGACCTGCAGCGGGCCCATGCGCGGATGGTCGCCAAGCTCGAGGGCTTCCTGGGCGAGCCCATGGAGGTGCTGGCGCGGCGCAGCGGCCCGTCCTTCGAGGACCGCTACGCCCGGGCGGTGGCCACCTTCCGCCGCGGCGACACCGACCGGGCGCTGGAGCTGGTGCACGGCCTTCAGGCCGAGGTGCCGGGCGACCCGCATCTGCACGAGCTCGAGGGCCAGATCCTGTTCGAGAGCGGGCGGATCGAGGCTGCCGTGCCCGCCTATCGCGAGGCCCTGGCCGGAGCGCCCGAGGCCGCCCTGGTGCGTTTCGGCCTGGCCCGGGCCCTGCTCGAGCTGCACGAGCCGGCGAGCATGGAGGAGGCGGTGGCGCATCTGCGCGAGGTGGTGCGGCTCGAGCCGGAGAACGCCTTCGCCTGGCGGTTCCTCGGCATCGCCGAGGGCCGGCTCGGCCACGAGGCGCGGGCGTCGCTGGCCCTGGCCGAGCACGCCGTCTTGACCCGCAAGCCCGATGACGCGCAGCTCCACCTGCGCCGCGCCCGGCAGCACGTCCAGCCGGGTGATCCCGAATGGCTGCATCTCATGGACCTCGAGCAGGCCGCCGAGCGGCTGGAGAGCATCGGCCGCGGCTGAGCGCGCCGGCCCGCGCGTCGGCGACGGCGGCGGCACCGCGGCGACCGGCATCGGCTCCTCGCCTCGATCGTCGGGCGCCGGCGCAACCGCCCGCCCGGCGCGGCGGATGCGCGCGCGACCGCCGCGCGCTGGCGGCGAGGAGGCTGACCGGCGACACGCCGGATCGGCGATGCGCACGCGACAGGGCAACCGCCGGGTTGCTGCGCCCTGCGGCCGGTGTCGACGAGCGCTCGACGCGCCCTCGCGCCGGATCGTGATGCCGCCCGTCATCCGGCATCATCGCCGGGCGGCGGCGCCGCCATTCGCCGGGATCTCGATGACGCCGGCTCATCGACGCCTGCCGGCGGCGGACGACTACCGTGGCCCTGGACATGGAGCCGCCGGTGCAGCGGCGGCATCGGCCCGGCTAGAGTTATGCCCACTGGTCGCCCTGTGGGGGGCCGGTGCCTCTGCGTCAGCGGCGCCGCTCTCACCCGTCGCTGTGGCGCGCCCCCGACCGAGCGCGACCGGAGCGACGCGGCTCGAGCGGACCGACCGCGAGGGAGAGGCGGCCCGGCGGTTGCCCGCGGTCGGACCCGCCAGGGTTCGGCTGGCGGTCGGCGGCCTCGCCTGCACCACCACGATCGGAGCCCGGGGCAGGGCGTCGCCGCAGGCCCGGCGGCACCGCTGGTTGGCACCGGAGCCGCGCGGTCGCGAGCTCGGCACCCCCTGCCCGACCGTTCGCGCGATTTGCCGGCCGGCCGCGCGGCTGGGGCGTCGTCATGCAGCCGACGCCGGCGATCGGCGGGGCGGACCCGGCCGCCGCCGTGGTCGGCCCGACCGGCGTCACGGCGTCCGAGCGCGGCCACGGCGGCCGCGTGCCGGACGATCCCGCCACCGGCCAGGACGCACCGCTCGACCCGGCGCCGCCCGGTGCCCGTCGTCCAGCCGGGCGGCCGCTGGAGCGCCGGCCCACTGCGCGCTGCGAAGGCCCGGCTCATGGCAGACGGCGGCGTGCCCATGGGCCGCCGACGCTGCCGGCTCCCCGCAGTGGTGGATTTGGGCGGGCGGCAGCCGCGCTACACTCGGCGGCGGTCGCGGCGGCTGCGGCGTCCCGTTGCTTGACCGCATGGTGACCCCGGGGCTAGCGAGCACTTGGTCGATCGTCGGCTGCCATCGGCTGCCGGCCGCCGCGCCCGGACGAGGTGGCGCGGTGTGGTGGTCGCGGATGGTGGCATCGCCTTGGTCGAGACCGCCTCACGGCGACCGGTCGTCGGCATTCGTCGCCTTCCATCGGGGCTGCAGCATTCGCCATGGTCCACGCCATCTCGCCCACACCCGCTCCCGCCCCGCCGCCGGCGGCGCCCGGCGGGCCGGCACGTCGCCCGGGCTGGCGGCGGGGAATCGCCGCCTATCTCGGCCGCGTCAAGCGCGTGATGAAGCGGCGGCGCAAGCTGGCGGCGGCCGATGTGGTGGTGGTCAGCCACGCCAAGAGCGGGCGGACCTGGCTCGCCACCATGATCTCGCATGTCTACCATCGCCGCTTCGGGATCCCCGAGAGCGAGCTGATCCAGTTCGACAATTTCCAGAAGCTCGATCCCCGGGTGCCGCGGATCCTGTTCAGCCACGACAACCGCAAGGACGAGGACAAGACCCCACTCTTCCGGCCGCGCGACCTGCGCCGGCAGAAGGTGGTGCTCCTGGTGCGCCATCCCTGCGACGTCGCCGTCTCGTCCTATTTCCAGTCGTTCCGCGACGCGCGCAAGGGGCTGGAGCCGGGCCATGCCGGCGGCCCGATCGCCGACTACGTGCTGGGCTTCAAGCTGCCGCTGGTGCTGGCCTGGCTGCGCCGCTGGCACGAGCAGCTGGGCCAGGTGGGCCAGCTCCTGGTGGTCCGCTACGAGGACCTCCGGGCGGCGCCGGAGCGCGAGCTCGGGCGCATCTTCACCTTCATCGAGGGTCGCGCCGAGCCTGAGGAGATCGCGGCCGCGGTGGCTTTCGCCTCGTTCGAGCAGATGAAGCAGAAGGAGGCCGCCAACTTCTTCACGAGCGACAAGCTCAGGCCGGGCGACCCGGCCGATCCGCAGAGCTTCAAGGTGCGCAAGGGCCGGGTCGGCGGCTATCGCGAGCATTTCGATGCCGAGCAGCTGGCGCGGATCGATGCGCTGCTCGCCGCGGCCGATCTCGAAGCCTTCGGCTACGGTCCGGGCGCGCCGCGCGCGGAGGCGGGCCGATGAAGGGCCGGCTGCTGCTGGTGGCGGGCTTCCCCAATTCCGGCACCACGATCACCGCGATGATCCTCGGCCAGCATCCGGCGGCCTTCGCCACGGGCGAGCTCACGGCTTTCCCGGAGAAGCGGCAGTTCGCCGACTACAACATGTGCTCCTGCGGGGCGAAGGTCGGCGAGTGCCCGTTCTGGTGCGCGGTGCGCGATGCCTATCTCGCCGGGCCGCGCGACGACGCGCGGCTGGTGGACATCATCGCCGCCCAGTCGGGGCGGCCGCTGGTCATCGACGTGGCGCATCGGGTCGACCGGGTGGAGGAGCTGGTCGGCAATCCGGCGCTCGACCTCAAGGTCATCCACATGGTCCGGCAGCGGGTGGCCGTCCTGAACTCGCGGCTGCGCCGGCTCTACGGCCGCAACCTGATCGCTGCCTGGCGACCGTCGCGGGTGACCAAGGTGGTCAAGCTCGGCCGGCGGCACGAGGCCTACCTGCAGCAGATGGCCCGGATCATGGACACGCTGGGCGACCGGGGGCTCGAGGTCGACTACGACCAGCTCTGCCTCGACCCGCAGACCTGGCTCGGCCGGATCGGCAACTTCCTCGATCTCGATTTCAGCGACACCGCCGGGAGAATGGTGGCCGGCGAGGCGCTGCCGCGCGTGCCGCACCTGATGCGCGGCAACGGCCGGCTGCGGACCGCCGAATCGATCGTCGTGCGCCGCGATGCCGCCTTTCACACGGAGCTTTCCGCCCTCGATCGCTGGCTGTACCGGGCCGGTGCGGGCATGGTGCGCAGCGGGATCGTGCGCTGAGCCCGGTCGACGCGCGGACTGCCGCCCCTGCGGGGGCCGGCCGCCGGGCGAGGCGATGCCGCCCGCTCCGACGAGACGAGAGAGACCTCATGCCGAAAAGTGGCCGCTGATGACGACCTTGACGCCGCTGGCGCAGACCCCGCTCGGCGCCGCGACCCGCGACCTCTGGACCCTCTTCGAGCCGTTCGTCGCCGCCGACCAGGACGAAAGCGCGTGGCGGCGGGAAGCGTGGCGGCGGCGGCTGAAGCTGTTGCGCCGCTTCCTCAAGCCGGCCAAGCGCGAGAGCAAGGCCGGTGCCCGCTCGCTCGAGACGGTGCAGGCCGAATACGAGCGCTCCTGGGACCGTACCCGCGACTATCCCTACTCGCTCGACGATTTCCCCAAGGACTTCACCCCCTGGCTGGGGGACGGTCGCCGCGTCATGGCGAGCGACATCGGCGCCACGCGGTTCCGCCAGGCCTTGTTCATTGCGGTGATCGAGCATGTCCGGCCGAAGCGGGTGCTGGAGATCGGCTGCGGCAACGGCATCAATCTCCTGCTGCTCGCCGGCCGGTTCCCCGAGATCGCCTTCCACGGCCTCGAGCTGACGGCCGCGGGCGTGGCCGCCGCCCACCGCTTCCAGGCGGCGCACGACCGGCTGCCGGACGCGATCGAGGCCTATGCACCCCGACCGCTCGCCGATCCGACCGCCTTTCGCCGGGTCGCCTTCACCCGCGGCAACGCCGCCGCACTGCCCTTCCCGGACGGCGCCTTCGATCTCGTCTACACGAGCCTGGCGCTCGAGCAGATGGAGGTGGTGCGCCAGCAGGCGCTGGCCGAGATGGCCAGGGTTTCCGCCGGCTGGACCTTCAACATCGAGCCCTTCGCCGACGTCAACGACGGCTTCTGGTCGCGCCTCTACGTGGCCCAGCGCGGCTATTTCCGAGGCCGGGTCGACGATCTGCGCAAGATCGGCCTGGAGCCGCAATGGGCCAGCATGGATTTCCCCCAGGAGCTCTTCCTCAAGAGCTGCGCCGTGCTGGCGAAAAAGCGGGGCTGAGCGGGCGGGCATGCTCGGGCGGCTGCAGGACTGGTGGCTGGCGCGGAAGGACCGCCGGCTGACCGCCGAGCGGGTCTGGAGCTACGCCGCCGCCGACGTGCTCGTGATCTCCTTCACCAAGAGCGGGCGCACCTGGCTGCGCGTGCTGATCTCGAACTACTACGCCAGGCGGTTCGGGCTTTCCGACCGCGAGCTGATCGACGGCGGCAACTTCCACGCGCTCGCGGCGGCGGTGCCGAGCGTATTCTTCGCCCCGGACACGCGCTTTCCCTATCCGGAGCTGGGGCCGGCCGAGGTCGAGGCCCAGCCCCGGCAGAAGGTGGTGTTCCTGGTCCGCGATCCGCGCGACGTCGCGGTCTCGCTCTATTTCCACATCAGGCACCGGGCGAGCGACCGCGAGCTTCGTCGCAAGAAGATCCCCAAGGACGCCCGCGCC
>CAYWSB010000183.1:0-9715 GCA_964460465.1 uncultured Geminicoccaceae bacterium
GGCGCGTCGACCGCGGGCGGGGCGGGTGCCGCGGCCGGCGCCGGCCGCGCCGTCAGCCGCCGCACGAGCTTGCGCCCGAGCTCGATCACGGCGAGTGCCACGATGAACACGATGAAGAGCAGGAACGCGATGCCGCCATTGGTGGTGGGCTCGACCCACCAGACCGCGGCCACGGCGGCGAGGAGCGCGAAGACGCTCGCCAGCCCGTGCTGGAAGACGGCGGCCAGCCACTTGATCAGCATCGCCGCCCGCCCTCAGCCGCCGAGGACCGAGAAGATCTGCGAGCCGAAGCGATCGACCCAGAGGCGGATCGCGACGCGCAGCCGCTCGACGTCCCAGCCGCGGCTCCAGTATTCGGGGTTGGCCTCG
Organism: uncultured Geminicoccaceae bacterium; assembly: GCA_964460465.1. GTDB lineage: Bacteria > Pseudomonadota > Alphaproteobacteria > Geminicoccales > Geminicoccaceae > SLRI01. Next base: position 370 of record CAYWSB010000183.1, read on the forward strand.
ATGTCGGTGCGCCAGAGCACGAAGATCGCCTCGGCCTGGGCGTCGGTGGTGACGTCGGAGAGATCGGCGATCAGCATCAGCGCATCCGCCTTGCCCTTGTCGGCGGCCGGCGACCAGGCGAGCAGGAACGGCCCCCGGCGGCCGCGACCGAGCCGCTCCTCGCCGGCGTCCTCGATCGCCCGAAGCGCCGTGGGCAGGCCGTAGCGGCCGACGGCGGTGGTGCAGATGTCCTGGCCCACCAGGGTGTTGAGCTCGTCGGCGGTCTGGTCGTCGACGACCGGCCAGATCGTCACCATCTGCTCCTCGACCGGGACCGCGAGCTCGGCGCTGCGCGGCAGGGCCGCGACATAGGCCTCGCAGAGCATGACGTGGCGGTCGCGCTCGGCACTCGACGCCCGGGCGCGAAAGGCGAGGATGCCGTAGGCGGCGAACGCCTCGGGCGGGTACTGGCCGGGCCCGGCGAAGAGGCGCGCCGCCCGGATCGCGCCGCCGTCGTCCCAGCCGCCGCCATCGCCGCCGATGCCGCGGGACGGGACCTCGCCGGGCAGGACCGAGGGGGGCTCCCGATCGAGCGACGGCGGCTCGAGCTCCGCCAGCTGCCCGGCGGCCGTTGCCTCGGCCTCCCGGACCGTCTGCCACGCCGCTGCGTAGGCCGCGTTCTCGGTGGCGGCGAGGGCCGCCTCGATCAGCCTGCGCACCGCGTCGCGCTCGGCCTTGCCGGCCTCGGCCGCCTGGCGCTCGAGCTCGAGCCGGGCCTGCAGCAACGCCGCTCGGGCGCCGGCGTGGTCCTGGCGCTCCAGGGCCACGCGGGCCTCGTGCAACAGCTGCGGGATATCATGCTGCCGGCCGGCCTCCGGCCGCTCCTGCGGCGCCACCTCCCGGCCCTGCTGCGCCGTGGCCGGCACGCCGCCGGTGGCGAGCGTGACCAGGCCGGCGACCGCGATCACCACCGCGGCGAGCCCGGCGACACCGGATCTGCTGAGCATGGCCGACCTTCCCCCGGCGCGGCTGGTCGTTCCCTCCGAAGCCCTATGGTCGGCGGTGGCCCCGGGCCTGTCAATATCGGCGGGCGGGGCGCTAGCCGCTCGCGTTCCTCGTCCAGTTGAGCCGGAGCGCGTTGCCGACGACGACGAGCGAGCTCGCCGACATGGCGATCGCGGCGATCAGGGGCGTGACATAGCCGAGGACCGCGATCGGCACGGTCAGCATGTTGTAGCCGAACGACAGGCCGAGGTTCTGCTTGACCAGCCGCCGCGTGGTCCTGGCCGTGTCGATGGCGGTGACCACCGGCGCCAGGAGGCGCCCCTGGAACACGGCGTCGGCGGTGGTCTGGCTGATGTCGACGGCCGAGGCCGGCGACAGCGAGACATAGGCCGCGGCCAGCGCCGGGGCGTCGTTGAGCCCGTCGCCCACCATCATCACCCGCCGGCCGGCTGCCGCCAGGGCCTCGAGCTCGCGGACCTTGTCGTCGGGCCGGCAGCCGGCGGCGAAGGTCTCGATCCCGACCGCGCGGGCCAGGGCGGCGACGGGGCCGGGCCGGTCGCCCGAGAGCAGCCGCACCTCGAGGCCGCGGGCCTTGAGCGCCGCGACGGTGGCCGCGGCATCCGCCCGGGGCTGGTCCTGGAAGGCGAAGCGCCGCGCCGGCCGGCCGGGCCGGACGAGCCAGAGCTCGGGGCCGATCGACGGATCGTCGGCGGGATCGCCGGCGGCCGCCGCATCGCCGACCGCCCACTCGCGCCGGCCGAGCCGCACCTCGCCCGCGTCGGTCGCGAGCGCCAGTCCCTGCCCGGGGTGCTCCTCCACGCCGCGCACCACCGCAGCCTGCGGTGCCGCCCGGACCAGGGCGCGGGCGAGCGGGTGGCGCGAGCTCTTGGCGATCCCGGCGGCGAGAGCCAGCGCCTCGGCATCGTCGCCGCCCGCCGCCAGGACGAGATCGCCCTCGGTCAGCGTGCCGGTCTTGTCGAAGACCACGGTGTCGGCCTCGGCCAGCCGCTCGAGCGCGGTCGCCGACTTGAGCAGAATGCCGCGCTGCATCAGCCGGCCCGAGGCGATCACCTGGACCGCCGGCACGGCGAGGCCCAAGGCACAGGGGCAGGTGATGATGAGCACGGCGATGGCGTAGAGCAGCGCCGTCTGCCAGGCCGCCCCCATCAAGAGCCACCAGCCGAGGAAGGTGCCGAGCGCCAGGGTGTGGACGAGCGGCGCGTAGGCGCGGGCGATGCGGTCGGCGAGCGCCACGAAGCGGCCGCGCTTCTGCTCGGCCAGCTCCATCAGCTTGACGATCTCGGCGAGCAGCGTGCCGTCGCCCACGGCGCGCACCGTGACCTCGAGCGGCGCCGCGAGGTTGATCGTCCCGGCGAACACCCGGGCCCCGGGGCCGACGGCCGCCGGGACGGTCTCGCCGGTGATCGCACTGGTGTCGATCTCGCTCCGGCCGTCCTTGACCGTGCCATCGACGCCGATCCGCTCGCCGGATGCCACCAGCACCGTCTGGCCGGCCTCCAGCATGTCCGGGCGGACGCTCCGGGTCCGGCCGTCGGGCAGGAGCAGCGTCACCGCGGCGGCCCTGAGCGCCAGGAGCCGCTCCACCGCCGAGCGCGCCACCCCTCTCGCGCGGCTGTCGAGATAGCGGCCGATCAGCAGGAAGAAGAGGAGCATGATGGCGCTGTCGAAATAGGCGTGGTCGCCGTGGCGGATGGTCTCGAACAGCGACATCGCCGGGGCCAGGATCACCGCCAGCGAGATCGGCACGTCCATGTTGGTCGTGCCGGCCTTGAGGGCGCCCAGCGCCGAGCGGAAGAACGGCCGGCCGGCATAGACGATGGCCGGCAGCACGATCAGCGCCTGCACCCAGTGCATGAAGGTCCGGGTGGCCTCGCCCATGCCGCTGAAATGGCCGGCCCAGATCGAGACCGCGAGCAGCATGACGTTGCTGGCGGCGAAGCCGGCCACGGCCATCGCCTTGAGGAGCTCGCGCTCCTGCCGGTTGTCGGCGACGATGAGCGCGTCCGGGTCGTAGGGGACGACCGGGTAGCCCAGCGCCTCGATCTTGCGGACCAGCGCGTTGCCGCGGCCGGCGGGCCCGGTCCACTCGATGGTCAGCCGGCGGGTGGTGAAGTTGAGCCGGCCGGTCTCGACGTCCGGCTCGGCCTGCAGCGCCCGCTCGATCTTGCGCACGCAGGCGCCGCAATGCACGTTCTCGACCATCAGCTGCAGGGTCTTGAGGCCGGACTGCGGGTCGCGCTTGACGAAGCTGGTGACGTCGCCCGCCGTCTCGGCCGCCGCGGTCTCGGCCGGCTCGCGGCCGATGCCGGCGGCGGCGGTCACCGGATGACCACCCGCTCGGTGGTGACGACGCGCTCCGCGCCCCGGGTGGCGACGAGGCGGAGGTCCCAGACCCCGGGCAGCGGCGCGGTGAACGGCGCCTGGTAGGTGCCGGCGCCGCTCGCCACCAGCTCGACCGCGAAGTCGTAGCCCTCGTGCGTCGGCCGCTCGAACGCCACCACCACCTCGGCCCGGCTGAGCGGTGCGCCGTTGCCGTCGGCGAGCGCCACCTCGACGGTGCCGACGAGCGCGGACCGCATCTCGGTGGCGAGCGAGACGCTCCAGCCGAGCGCCTCCTGGCGTGCCGCGGCCTCGAGGTTGCGGTTGTAGGTCAGGCCCTTGTCGTAGGCACGGTTGACGGCGATGCCGGTCCAGGTGGTGGCGGCGACGTAGACCATGATGCCGTTGGCGAGCAGCACCACGCCGAAGCCCGCCAGGAAGATCCAGGGGATCCAGCTGCCCCGCCGCGCGTCGGTCGATCCGGACGCCTGCTCGTCGGTCTGGCTCATGGCTCGGGCCCCCTGAAGACGGTGGCGATCTGCCGGGCTTCGCCGGTCACGGAATCGGTCAGCACCATGGTGATGGGCGTCGACGAGGCGGTCAAGACGCCGGGCGGCACGGCCATGAAGATGCGGTGCGTGGCGACGTCGTCCGGCGGGGCCAGGAGGGTGAGGCGGTCGCCGCTGGCGCCGCCGGGCGTGCTCAGCGTGGCCGGCGGGGCGCCGTCGCCCAGGGTCAGCGTGTAGGCCCGCTCGTCGTGCGCCTTGTTGAGGATCTTGACGTCGAAGCCGTTCCGGATGCTGCCGTCCGACAGCGTCACGAACAGCGGGTTGCGCTCCGGCAGCACGCTGAGCTCGGTCGAGGCACGGGTGAGGAACGCGCCGGCCATGGCCAGGACGGCGAGGCCGAGGACCCCGACATAGACCATGGTGCGGGGGCGGATGATTCGGTAGGCGGGTGCCTCGCCGTTGGCCCGGCGGATCTGGTTGCGCTCGCTGTCGTAGGCGATCAGGTTGGCCGGCCGGCCGACCTTGGCCATGACGTCGTTGCAGGCGTCGATGCAGAGCCCGCAGCCGATGCACTCGAGCTGGAAGCCGTCGCGGATGTCGATCCCGGTGGGGCAGACGGCGACGCACTGCTTGCAGTCGACGCAGTCGCCGCGGCCGTCCCAGCTCTCGCCCTTCTTGTGCTTGCCGCGGGGCTCGCCGCGCCAGGCCTCGTAGGTGACCGCCATGGTGTCCTGGTCGACCAGAGCACCCTGGATCCGCGGCCACGGGCACATGTAGGTGCAGACCTGCTCGCGCGAGATCCCGGCCAAGAGATAGGTCGTGGCGGTGAACAGGAAGGTGAAGAAGTAGACGGCGGCGCTGGCCCGGCCGGTGAAGAACTCGGCGACCACCGTGGGCGCGTCGTTGAAGTACATGATCCAGGCGCCGCCCGTCATGAACGCGATGGCCAGCCAGACGGCGTGCTTGGCCACTCGCTTTCTGAGCTTGGTGGCGGTCCAGGGCTGCCGGTCGAAGCGCATCCGCTCGTTGCGGTCGCCCTCGATCCAGCGCTCGACCGCCATGAAGAGGTCGGTCCACACGGTCTGCGGGCAGGCGAAGCCGCACCAGATCCGGCCGAGCAGCGCGGTGACGAAGAAGAGGCCGAAGGCCGCCAGCACCAAAAGGCCGGTGAGGTAGTAGACCTCCTGCGGCCAGATCTCGATCCAGAAGAAGTAGAGCCGGCGACCGGCCATGTCGACGAGGATCGCCTGGTCCGGGACGTTCGGGCCGCGGTCGAAGCGCAGCCAGGGTGCCAGGTAGTAGATGCCGAGCATGATCGCGAGTCCGACCCACTTGATGGTGCGGAACCGGCCCTTGACCGACTTGGCGTAGACCTCGACCCGGCCCTGGTAGAGGGGCGAGCTGCGCTGCTCTTGCCGGGACTGGACGTCCTCGGCCTGGATGACCTCGTTCACTCAGCACCTGCCTGCTGGACAACCCGCGGCCACACGCTGCAGCCGCGCCCGTTTGCAGCGCAAGACGAGCGGCAACGCATTGACCTGCCGCAATCAGACCTATCATGTGCCAGCCATCGGCAGGGCGCGACCAGGTGGCGCGGCCGTGCCGGAAATGCTATCTGGTTAACGGCGGATCACAACAGCGGCAGGCATCGGGCAGCAATGGTTGAGGCGATCGGCAAGCGCGTCAGGGTCTCCGACCGACGTCGGCGGAGCCGAACGGCGACCGATCCCCGGAGCGCGGCGACCGCAGGCAGAGGTGATGCCGGCGAGCGGTACGGCCGAGCCGGGTGGCGGGCGCCGGGCCGGTCGCGCCGGCGCCGGTTCTGGGCCGGGCTGATCGGCGGCATCGTCGGCTGGGGGCTGGCCGGGCTCGACGGCGGCGAGGCCGGCACGGTCAAGGTGCCGCCGCTCGAGGCCGATTTCGCCGCCGCTGGCACCTACACCACGCCGGATCTCGGCACGGTGACGTTCGGGCTCGCGGGCAATGCCCACGTGGTCCGCCAGGTGGTCCTGGTCGCCGACGATCCGATCGAGATGGTCTTCGACCGCATGGCCGCGAAGGTGACGATCATTCGCAACCGCGCCGTCGAGGTCGTGCCCGTCAGCGAGGGCGTGGTCAGCCTGTTCGAGCCCTTCTCGCAGGCGGCGCTCAGCGCCGACGGGCCGCTCGAGATCGTCCGCGAGGGGGTGGGCAGCCATCTCGGCCACGCCTGCGAGCGCTACCGCGCCTTCGGCACGGTCCGCGGGACCCCGCTGCAGGCCAGCGCCTGCGTCACGGCGGACGGGATTCCGCTCGTCACCGAGGTCACTAGCGCGGACCAGACGATCCGCACGCAGCTGACCGAGCTCGACTTCGTCTCGCCCGACCCGCGGCGCTTCGCCGTGCCGCTGGAGGACGAGCACGACGCGACGTCCGACAGTTGAGGTCGGGCCCGAGCCTCGTCGCACGGCCCGGCGCGCTTTCCGGCGCGGCGGGCCGGCGCGCGCCGGTGCGGCCGAGCCCGGCGGCCGGGAGACCACGGCGGCGATGAAGCTCTACCGTGAGTTTGCCGACCAGGCGGCGCTCGACGCCGAGTACGATCCGTCGCGCGCGGCACCCGATGCCGCCGCGTCGATGGCCGACTGGCAGGCGCGGAGCGCGGCGGCGCTCGGCCGGCTGACCGCCCGACTGGATGTGCGCTACGGCCCCACCCGGGCCGAGCATCTCGACGTCTTTCCCGCCGGCGACGGCGCGCCGGTGCACGTCTTCCTGCACGGCGGCTACTGGCGACGCTTCACGGCGCGCGACTTCGCCTGGGTCGCCGAGCCGCTGGTCGCGCGCGGCATCACGGCGGTCGTGGTCAACTACGCCCTCTGCCCGACGGTGTCGCTGACCGAGATCGTGCGGCAGACGCGCGCCGCGATCGCCTGGACGCACGCCCGGATCGGCGCGCACGGCGGCGATGCGGCCCGCATCACCCTCTCCGGCCACTCCGCCGGCGGCCATCTCGTGGCCATGGCGCTGGCGACCGACTGGCCGGGCGACTACGGCCTGCCTGCCGACCTCGTGCGCGGGGCGGTGGCGCTGAGCGGCCTCTTCGACCTCGGGCCCTTTCCCTACACCTACCTGCAGCCGGCGCTGCAGCTGACGACGCGCGAGGTCCTGGCGCTCAGCCCGATCGACCTCGAGCCGCTCGCCCGGGTCCCGCTCACGGTCGCCGTGGGGGCCGCCGAGAGTGCGGAGTTCCGCCGGCAGAGCCGCGACTTCGTGGCGCGCTGGCGGGCCGCCGGGATGGCCGTCGGCCATGCCGAGATCGCCGGCGCCGATCATTTCACCGCCCTCGATGCGCTGTTCGCCGCCGACGGGCCGTTCCTGGAGCAGCTGCTCGCCTGGTCGCGGCCGGCCTAGCCGCCGGCCCGGCGGGGCCTCACGACGCGTCGCCGCGCTCCCCGGCACCGGTGGACGGCGGGCCGCCGGGCGGGTCGTCGTCGCGGCGATTGTCGTTCGCCGGGCGCCGGGCCCGGGCCGATGCCGTCGGCTCGTGGCCCGCCGGCGACTCGAGGGCGGCGCCCGGCGACGCGGCCGGCCGGCGGTGCTGCTCGAGCAGCTGGCGCAGCCGGACGGCCTCGCCGAGCGCCTGGTTGCGGTAGCGCAGCAGCAGCGCCAGGGCGTCGGCGGCGTTGCCGCGGCGCAGCAGCAGCCGCAGCAGCGGATTGCCGCCCGCCGCGTCGGGACGGCCGTGCGCCAGCGCCTCCTCGAGGTCGTGCGCCCGGCGCAGCCGCCACAACGCGAGGGCGATCCCCTCGACCAGCTCGCCCTCGATCACGTCGGCCGGCGCCAGCCGGTCGCGGACCGCGGCGGCGAGGCTCGTCACCGGGGTGCCGGCCGCGTTCGCCACGATCTCGAGCGACGCCGCCCTGAGGCCGTGCTTGAGGGCGTTGCGGCGCGAGCGGCCCTTGCCGCCGGGCGAGCGCGGCCCCCGGGACTTGCGGCCGTTGGCCCGGCTGGCGGCGCGCTGCGCCTCGCTGCGAGGGGGGGTGGCCATCTCGGCGCTCCGCTGGACTGTCGAAGGCCGATTCTAGCAAGAGGTAGGAAAATATTCAAGAAAAACGCCTGCCGGCCGCGACGGCTGGGCGCAGCGATGGCGGTCGACCCTTGGCGCCGGGGCGCCGGACGCGCATCATCGGGATGGTTCAGCGCCGTTCGGAGAGACGATGCCGCGATCGACCGTCAGCCTCGCCCTCAAGCTCGCCACGGCCCTGCTCGTGCTCGCCGGCGTCACCGCCTGGGTGGCCGGCCTCTGGCCGTTCGCCGGCAAGCTCGAGGAGGTGGCCGAGGACCAGGGCCGGGCGCTGATCGGCGGCCCGTTCAGCCTGGTCGACCACCACGGCGTCCCGGTCACCGACGCGGACTTCGCCGATCGGGCCAAGCTCATGTATTTCGGCTACAGCTACTGCCCGGACATGTGCCCGCTCGGCCTCGCCACCATGGCCGCGGCCTACGACGAGCTGACGCCGGCGGAGCGGGCCCGGGTGGTGCCGATCTTCGTCACCGTCGACCCGGAGCGCGACACGGTCGCGGCCCTGGCCGACTACGTGGCCCTGTTCCACCCGGATCTCGTCGGCCTGACCGGCACGCCCGAGGCGGTGGCGGCGGCAGCCTCGGCCTACCGGGTCTACTACCGCAAGGCCGAGAGCGAGAGCAGCACCGACTACCTCGTCGACCACTCGACCTTCACCTACCTGATGGACGCCGACAACCACTACGTGGCCCATTTCGGCCACGACGCCACGCCGGCGGCGGTGGCCGAGGGCATCCGCCGCCACCTGGCGTCCGGCGGCCCCGGCTGACCGGAGCGCGCCGAACAAGGCTTGAACCCGAGCCCCCGACCCGCTACATCCCGCCTCACGCGCTCGTAGCTCAATGGATAGAGCATCTGACTACGGATCAGAAGGTTGGGGGTTCGAGTCCTCCCGAGCGCGCCATTTAAATCAATGGTTTAGCAGTAATTTTTCGTTAGTCTCTTGTGAAATACCTCTGTTCGGTAGACGCTTGGTAGACGACAGGATCGCTAGCCGGCATCCCTACAGGCTCAAGATTTTTTGAATGGCAAAGGCGAATCGAGGTGGCCCATTGGCGGGGGTAGGGGTGGGTTTGAGTAAGTTCAATCTGGCCTCGAAAATCGCAGTGGAAAATTTCCCAGACAGAAGGCGCCAGACCAGCTAGCGGCTAAGAGGCAGGTGTGTGTCTAATTTGTCACGCTGTTGCATGTGGATCGGTGTGGCAGTCAATTTTTGTTGAAACTGTGAGTTTGTCCGAAGCTTAAGCCTGAGCTTGCCCAAGAGGCAGCCGGGGGTCAGTTGCTTCTCAGTCTCTCTCAGAAAGGCGAGAACGAGCGATAATGGATCGAGTTGCATCTACCTACGTGTAGGGTCGTTATCGGCGCTCTACGGGGCTTACAGGGAGATTTTGGTCGAGGGGTTGATTGTCCCAACCCAGGGTTCAAACCTTCGTCTTCCAGACGAACCGCTTCA
>CAYWSB010000184.1:0-9703 GCA_964460465.1 uncultured Geminicoccaceae bacterium
TATCCCAAACAGGCAGATTCCACCTATGAGTGGCCCTAACTTCGGGGCTGGGTCATTCGGGGTCGTAGGTGAGGCGCACGGGCTCGCTCCGGTTCAGAAGTACTTGACCGGCGGCCAAGGGGGACAGCGCCCTCCTTAGCCCTGCCGACGGGATAATGCTAACCCGAGCCGGCTCAGACGAGAGCCTGCAAGGTGCCGAGGATTGCGATTCCGGCGGCGATCATGACGCCCATGCGGACGGTGAGGCGCAGGGTTTGGGTGTCGAGTGCCTGGCGCAGCTCTTCGCGCGTCACCAGCTCGCCGAGGATGTAGGTGCGGGCAGCGTCGGCCATCGCTTCTGCCTGTGCCTGATTGAAGCCGTGCTCTTTCTGATGGCCTGCGAGCGGGTGGCTGTCAAACTCCATCAACTAAAGGATGGTGGGGCGCGGGGAGGATCATCCTCCCCGCATCCTTCTCCCCTTCCCTCTTCCTTTCCCTACTCCGGCAGGACCTTGCCTGGGTTCATCAGGTTGGTGGGGTCGAGGAGGGTCTTGATGCCGTGCATGAGGTCGATGGCGTTGTCGCCGTGCTCGGTGCGGAGGAAGCGGGCTTTGCCGTAGCCGATGCCGTGCTCGCCGGTGCAGGTGCCGCCGAGGCTGATGGCGTGGCGGACGAGGCGGTCGTTGAGGCGTTCGGCGATGGCGAGCTCCTCGGGGTCGTCCATCCTGATCAGGTAGCCCATGTGGAAATTGCCGTCGCCGACGTGGCCGAGGCAGGTGACGAAGAAGGGGGCGGTGGCGGCGTCGGCGCGGGCCTGGCGGATGCAGTCGGCCAGCGCCGAGATGGGGACGCAGACGTCGGTGCCCCAGGCCTTCGAGCCCGGGCGCATGGCGAGGGAGGCGTAGTGGAAGTCGTGGCGGGCCTGCCAGAGGGCCGAGCGCTCCTCGGGCTTTTTGGCCCAGCGGAAGGCCGAGCCTTCGTTGGCCTCGGCGATGGCGGCCACCTGGCTCGCCTGCTCCTCGACGGCGGCGGGGCTGCCGTGGAACTCGAAGAAGAGGGTGGCGGTGGGCGGGTAGTCGAGCCTGGAGAAGCGGTTCACCGCCTTGATGGCGTTGTCGTCGAGGAGCTCCATGCGGGCGACGGGGATGCCGGACTGGATGGTCTCGATGGCGGTCTGGACGGCCTGGTCGCAGTCGGGGAAGGAGCAGATGGCGGATGAGATGGCTTCGGGCAGGCCGTGGAGGCGGAGGGTGATCTCGGTGATGATGCCGAGCGTGCCTTCGGAGCCGACGAAGAGGCGGGTGAGGTCGTAGCCGGCGGAGGATTTCCTGGCCCGGTTGGCGGTCTTGACGACCCTCCCGTCCGCCAGGACCACAGTAAGAGCGATGACGTTCTCGCGCATGGTGCCGTAGCGGACGGCGTTGGTGCCGGATGCGCGGGTGGCGGCCATGCCGCCGATGGTGGCGTCGGCACCGGGATCGATGGGGAAGAAGAGGCCGGTGTCGCGGATGTCGCTGTTGAGCTGCTTTCGGGTGACGCCGGCTTCGACGGTGGCGTCCATGTCCTCCGGGCGGACGGCGAGGATCCTGTTCATGCGGCTCATGTCGAGGGCGAGGCCGCCGTGCAGGGCGGTGACGTGGCCTTCGAGCGAGGTGCCGGCGCCGAAGGGGACGATGGGGAGGTTGTGGGTGCGGCAGTGGTCGACGATGGCCACGACCTCGTCGGTGGAGACGGGCCAGGCGACGGCGTCGGGTGCCTTGGTCGGGTGGTAGGATTCGCCGTGGCCGTGATGGTCGCGGTCGGCGGGGCGGGTGGAGAGGCGCTCGCCCAGGAGCGCCTGGAGGCCGCCGAGGGCCGAGGCGATGGCGGGGCGGTCGAGAAGCGTGGTCATGCGGGGTTCCTGAGAGCCTGTCGGGTGAGCCAGTAGCCCAAGGGGGCGGCCCAGACCAGCACGGTGATGACGCCGAGCACGGCGGCGATGGGCCGGCTGAAGAAGGCCAGGGGGTCGCCGCCCGCGATCATCATGGAGATCATGAAGTTCTGCTCGAGCAGCGGGCCGATGACGATGCCGAGGATGACAGGCGCGATCGGGTAGCCGTTGGCCTCCATGAGCCAGGCGAGCACGCCGAGCGCGAGCATCACGCCGATGCCGAAGACGCTGTTGTTGATGGCGAAGCTGCCCACGACGCAGAAGACGAGGATGAGCGGGAGGAGGAGGTTGCGGGGGACGGAGAGGATGCGGCGGGCGGTGCGGATGGCGAGCCAGCCGAGCGGGATCAGGAGCAGGTTGGCGACGAAGAAGGTGATGAAGATGGCATAGAGCATCGCCGGCTGCTCGACGAAGATGCGCGGGCCGGGGTTGAGCCCCTTCATGAACAGCACGCCGATGGCGATCGCGGTGATGGCGTCGCCCGGGATGCCGAAGACCATGGCCGGGACCCAGGCCGAGCTGAGGCCGCTGTTGTTGGCCGCGCCCGCCTCGACGATGCCTTCGGGGTGGCCCTGGCCGAACTTCTCCGGGGTCTTCGAGAACCGCCTGGCGTTGGCGTAGGCGATCCAGGCGGCGATGTCGCCCCCTGCTCCCGGCAGGGCGCCGACGGAGGTGCCGAGCGCACTGCCGCGGAGGATGTTGAGCCGGTAGCGCCAGAGGACGGCACCCAGCCCCTTGAACGGGTTGCCGACGCGGATGTCGGGCACGGCGCCGAGCGCGGCGCCGCCGGTCACGTTGCGCAGCACCTCGGAGAGCGCGAACATGCCGATCATCGCCGGGATGAAGCTGACCCCGCCCATGAGCTCGACCGTGCCGAGCGTGAAGCGGGGCAGGCCCGAGGTGACGTCGAGGCCGACCGTCGCGATGAAGAGGCCGAGCGTGAGCGAGACGATCCCCTTGGCCTTGTCGGCCGTGCTCACGAACGCGGCCGAGGTGAGGCCGAGTGCGGCCAGCCAGAAATACTCGAAGCTCGAGAAGCCGAGCGCCACCCTGGCGAGGAGCGGCGCCGCCAGGACCAGGACCACGGCCCCGATCAGCCCGCCCAGGGCCGCGCAGACGAGGCTCGCGCCCAGGGCCAGCTCCGGCTGGCCCTTGCGGGTCAGCGCATAGGCCTCGTCGGTGTAGGCGGCCGATGCCGGCGTGCCGGGGATGCGCAAGAGCGCACCGGGGATGTCGCCTGCGGTGATCGCCATGGCGGTGCAGGCGACGATCGCCGCCACCGCCGGAAGCGGGTCCATGAAGAAGGTGACGGGGACCAGCAGCGCCGTCGCCATGGTGGCGGTGAGGCCCGGCACCGCGCCGACGAAGAGGCCGAACAGCGACGCCGCCAGGATCACCAGCAGCACGTCGAGGTCGAGCACCAGCGCCCAGGCGGCGAGGATGTCGGCCATGTCAGAGGAGCGCCCGCAAAGGCCCCGGCGGCAACGGCACGAGGAGCAGGCGGGTGAACAGGAGGTGCACGGCGAGCGCCGTGCCGCCACTCCAGAGCACGGCGCGAAGCGTCCCGACGCCCAGGATCAGCATCAGCCCGAGGCTGTAGCCGGCGGCCAGCAGCGGGAAGCCCACCGGCCGCCAGAGGACGAGCATGGCGACGAGCCCGAGCAGCAGCCAGAGAAAAGCGAGCTGCGCCCGGCGGTCGCTGCCGAGGGGGCCGATCTCGACGAGGGCGGTGCCGGCAAGCGACCGCAGGCCGCGAGCCAGGATCAGCAGACCTGCGCCGCCCATCACCACGGCGATCAGCGTCGGGAAGGTGGACGGGCCGAAGCGCTGGCCCGGCATGGGCGGCAGTCCCTGGGCCTGCCAGAGGAGGAGGGCGGCGCCGCAGAGCACGACGCCGCCCGTCAGCGCATCGGCAAGGCGCAAGCCCGCCCTCCTACTGGGCGAGGCCGACCGCCTTCATGGCGGCGCCGAAATTGGCGTCCGCCGTGGCGAGGTAGGCGCGGAAGTCGTCCGGGGCGGCCCAGGTGACGCCGAAGCCGCGGCCGGCCATGAACTCCCGGAAGGCATCGCTGGCGACGATCTCCTCGAGCGCCGGGACCAGGACCTCGGCCACCTCGTCGGGCATGCCGGCGGGCCCGCCGATGCCGCGCCAGGCGCCGGTGGCCCAGTCGACTCCGATGGCCTCCGCGACGGTCGGGATGTCGGGGAAGGCCGGATCGCGGTCGGCGGCCATGACCGCGAGCGTCCTGACCTCGCCCGCATCGACGAGCGAGCGGACCTCGGGCATGGTGGTCGTGACGATGTCGATGGCATTCGAGACCAGGAGCTGCAGCGAGGGTGCGGCCCCCTCGGTCGGGATCCAGGGGGCGGCGTCGGGCGCGCGGCCGGAGGCTTGGAGCATGCCGGCGAGGCCGAGATGGGCCGCACCGCCCTGGTTGGCGCCGGAGGCCTTGTGCGCACCGGGGGCGGCGTCGATCTTGGCCATCAGATCGGCCAGAGACTGGGCGTCGTCGCCGGCGCGGACGTGGATCGCCGTGGGATCGGTGTTGTAGAGCCCGTAGAGGGTGAAGTCCTCGTGCGTCAGCTCGGAGGTGCCGACCCAGTGGAACATCGAGAGCTCGGTGGTGATGACGCCCAGCGTGTAGCCGTCGGCGTCGGCATTGGCGATGTCGGTGTGGCCGACGACCCCGCCGCCGCCGGTGCGATTGACGACGTTGAAGGGCTGGCCCAGGCGCTCCTCCAGCATCGACGCCACGATGCGGCCGGTGGCGTCGGTGCCGCCGCCGGCGGCCCAGGGCACGATGAGGGTCACCGGCCGCTCGGGCCAGGCGGCTTCGGCATGGCCGGCGGCGAGCAGCGTCAGGGCGAGGGCCGCCAATGGCAGCACGGACCCGCGTGTCTTCGTCATTCTTGCCTCCCTGGTTCGGTTGTGGTGGCCGGTCAGGCCGCGGCCTTGAGCGTCACACCCAGCTCCTCGAGGGCGGCGCGGATGTTGCGCTTCTGCTGCTCGCTCGGCGCGTGCATCGGCGGCCGCGGCAGCCCGGCGGGGCAGCCCTGCAGGGTCAGCGCGTACTTGGTGCAGGCCGGCAGGTTGTCGGCCTCGATCGCGTTCCAGACCTTCAGGAGCTTGAGGTGCAGCTCCCTGGCCCTGGCGTGGTCGCCGGCCTTGCAGGCATCCCAGAGGGCGACGCAGGCATGCGGGGCCGCGGTCGGCAGGGCCGCGATGGTGCCGTGCGCGCCCAGCATGAAGGACGGGTAGAGCAGGGCGTCGACGGCGGAGAAGACGAGGTCCTCGGGCTCGGTGATCATCAGGAGGTCGGCCACCCGGCGGAGGTCGCCGGCACTCTGCTTCACGCCCACCACGCCCGGCACCTCGCGGAAGATGCGGTAGAGCAGCTGGGTCGAGAGGTAGACCCAGGGGACGACGTTGTAGATCAGGATCGGCTTGCCCGATTCCGCCGCCAGCACGCGGAAATGCTCGACCATGGCGTCGTCGCTGGGCTTGAAGAGGTAGTGGACGGGCGTGACCTGCAATGCGGCGACGTCGAGGTGGCCGATCGACCTCGCCCGGCGCACCGCGTCGCGGGTGCTGTCGACGATGATGCCGGCAACGACGGGGACCTGGCCTGCGACCTCGTCGACGGTGATCTCCATCAGCCGGACGAACTCGTCGTGGTCGAGGGTGTGGCCCTCGCCGGTGCTGCCGCCGGCCGCCAGCCCGTGCACGCCGGCAGCCAGGAGGAAGCGGACCTGGGCCCGGATCCCCGCCTCGTCGATCTCGCCGTCGGGGCGGAAGGCCGTCGTCGTCGGCGGCACGATGCCGAACAGTCTCTCGCGAATCGGGCTCATGGTGCGGCTTGCCTCCAGCTTGCGAATGCTCGTGTGATTCCGTATTGCGGAACGATGTTCCATCTCGCTGCCATGGTATCCGTGGGGATGCCGCCCGTCAATCGCCCGCGGGCGGCGCCCTGGCCTCAGAGCACGCCCGAGAGCCCCTCGTCCCAGGCATTGGCGATCCGGGTGAAGACCCCCTTCTCGTCGGTGTCGAGCTCGAGCGCCGGGTTGCTGCCGCCCGCGGCGACGGCCTGGCCATAGGCCTTGGCCAGCACCAGGGCGCTCTTCGGCCCGAAGCCGCGATAGGTCTGGAGGCGCTCCGTCACCCTGGCGAGCGACCCGTACTTGGGGTCGGCGACCGCGGCGGTGATGGCGGCGCGCATGCCGTCGGGGAAGGTCTGCACGCTGCCGCGGTGCCGGCTGGACAGCTTGACGTCGACGGCCTGGTCGATCGCCCGGGTCTGCTGCTGCGCCAGGAGCGCCTCGTCCTCCGTCGCCTCAGTGGTGATGGTGTCGACGTCGCCGGCATTGTAGGTCGAGGCGATCGTGACCTTGCGGGTCAGCGCCGCAATCGGCTCGAGCTCGGTGTCGAGGACGCTGGCCTCGGCCCGGATCACGGCGTCGATCGACTTCCTGCTGTCCGCCGCCGCCTTCAAGGCCCCGATATTCTCGATCTTGACCGAGTATTTCACCCAGTAGCGCTTGTCCCGGTCGTTGACCCAGGCCTTCACGTCGTGCTCGATCGCCGAGTGATGCCGCGCGTTGGCCTGGGCGGTGATCGGGAAGAGGTTCACCGGCGAGCCCGGCCCGCCCAGATTGTCGTTGAGCAGGTGGCCGCGGACGTAGCGGCTGTCGGAGGCCCGGTAGATCTGCGGGTTGGTCGGCAGGAGGCCCATGAGATTGTCCTGCCCGGCGGGTCCCGAGCCCTGCGGATGGTCGGGGCCGAGCGGCCAAGCGGTCATCTCGACCCCGACATCGTCGGTGCCGTGCAGCTTGATCGACTTGAAGCCGATCTGGGTGATCCGCCCCTTCTGCACGTCGTCGGGGATGCCGGTGCCGGACAGCGCCTCGTCGGGCTCGAAGCTGAAGGACGGGTTGATCCGGCCCACCACCTTGAAGCCCCGCTGGAAGTCGCCCTCGTAGCCGAGCGAGCTGAGCCCGAAGCGGCGCTTGATCGCCGGGAAGGCGTTGTCGAGATGGTTGCTGTCCGTGGCCTGGGCGCTGGCCAGCTCGACCAGCCGGCGCGCCGCGTCCAGATCCTCCTGCTCCTGTGCCGGGGTGCGCGGCATGGGTGCCGGCGGCTGCCGCAGCATGTCGAGCGAGAGCGGTGCCGGATAGCGCGGCTGGCCGGTGTCCGGCAGGGCACTCTCCGGCACGGCGGCGGGCATGGGCGTGGCCTCCGCCGCCGCGTCCGCCGCCTGCGATTCGGCCTCCGGATTGTCGGCCTGCCGCGGCGCCGCCGGGTCGCTCGGCGCTGCACCCGGACCGCCGGCCGGCGGCCCGGCCGGCTTGGGCTTGGGCTGCTGCGCCGGCTGCGGTGCGGCCTCGGGCTTTGCCGCCTCGGCGGCGAGCTCGGGCGGCACCGGCTCGCGCCGCTGCTCGCGCAGGGCACCTTTCCACTCGGCCTTGTTCTGGAGGGCCTCGCGCGCGCCCGAGGCCGGCGGGCCGTCCTCGGGCATCGCCCCCTGGAGCAGTGCCTCGGAGTCGATCTCGGACGAGGTGAACTCGAGCTCGGGCGGCTCCGGCTGGCCGAACCGGTAGTTCATCTTGGCCTGGAGCGCCAGGTCCGGGCCGAGCGGCATGGTATGCTCGGCCAGCTTCCAGCTGTCCGACCACACGGTGACCCAGAACGCCTCGACCTCGGCCCAGGCGTTGAGCCCGACCGTCACCCGCGCCCCGGCCGCCAGCGTCGCCGTGCCCTCGATCGCCCAGTCGCCGTCGGCGTAGTGCAGCTCGGGGACGACCGAGATCGCCCCGTAGAGCCCGGCGGTCCCGACGGCCTCGATCCCGCCGGTGAGCTCGCCGAGCACGACGTCGAGCCCGAGCCCGGCGCCGAGGGCGACGTAGCCTTCGACGAAGGCCGGGATGTAGAGCTCGCCCGAGAGGGTGAAGCTCGGATCGGCCTCCTCCGCACCGATCGTGTAGGAGCCCTCGACCCGGATGTTGCGGAACACGCCCGGCCCCACCCCGGCGCGCACCCCGGCGCGCACGCGGATCACCGCGACCAGGATCGCCCAGAGCGGGATGTTCTGCGAGTGGCGGAAGAGCTCCTTGTCGACCCGCTTCTCGGGGAAGAGCTCGAGCGGCTCGGTCACCTCGATCACACCCGAGACGTCGACCCCGCCCTCGGGCAGGATCGTGGCCTCCAGCGTCCCCTGCAGCCGGGGCATGAGCTGGGCGGTGAGCCGGCCCGAGCCGCCGAGCTCGAGGCTGCCCTCCTCCGTCTGCGCGACGGTGACGGTCACCGTGCCGGCGAGCTTGCCGTCGTCGGCCGAGAAGCTGAGCGTCGTCTCGCCCGACCAGCGGTCCTGGGCATAACGGACGGTGACGCTGCCGGTCAGGCCGGGCAGGAGCGCCGTGTCGATCGGCACCTGGACCTCGCCCGCGATCGCGCCATTGGCGTAGTCGACCCGGGCCCGGATCTGGGTCAGGCCCGGAATCGTCAGGTCGACCTCGCCGCCGAACGAGAACGCACCCGCCTCGGAATAGGCGGCGGTGAAAGTGCCCGTGCCGGCCGGCCCCAGATCGACGGTGGCCGAGCCCGAGACCCCGACCCGGCCGTTCTCGGCCAGCGTCGCCGTGATCTGCGGGCGGCGCACCGGCAGGCCCTCGGGAAAGGCCTCGGCCCCCAGCCGGACCGTGCCCGAGACCCGGCCGTTGCTGATCCGAAAGGTGCCGCTCGATTCGTTCAGCCCGGGGATGGCGAAGGCGAAGGTCCCGGCCCCGGTGAAGACGGCGTTGCCGTCGATCGCCGCCTGGGTGACCGTGACGGTGGCGAGCTGGGCGTAGCTCGCGGTGAAGCCCTCGAGCGAGCCCGAGGGGGTGCCGTTGACGTAGCCCAGCGTGAGCGTCCCGCCGGTCAGGCTGAGCCCCGGCAGCGGCGAGCGCAGCGACGCGGCGGCGAGCGTCGCCGTGGCGCTGACCGCCCCGGCCTCGTCGACGGCGAGATCGGCGGTCACCTCGTCGGCGAAGGGCGGCGTGATGCGGATCGAGCCCTCGGCGGTGAACGCACCCGCCTCGGTGAAGCCGAAGGTCACGGTGCCGCTGCCGAGGTTCTGCCAGGCGAGCTCGATCGTGCCGCCGCCCGCGAGCCGGCCGGCGGTGATCCTGAGCGTGCCCGAGCCCGTGGCGGTGGCCCGCCGGCGCAGCGAGCGGGGCAGGAGCTCGGCCCCCTGGACGGTCAGCTCGCCGGTGAGGTCGCCGGTCCCCTCGGCCATCGCCAGGCTGATCTCGGGGTTGCCGAGCGCCGGCAGCTGAAGGCGGCGCCGGGCCTGGCCGTGCAGCCGGGCGGTGCCGTTGCGGTCGACCCGGACTTCGAAGCGCCCCTCGGCCAGATGCGGGACCGCGAGCTCGCCCGTGAGCCGCAGCACGCGGTCGCGGTACTGGGCGGTGGTGAAGCGCACGCCGGGGAGCGGCTGCGGCATGCCCTCGAGCGGCATCGGGGTGCCACTCAAAAACTCGGCGCCGAGCCGCAGCCCCGCCCCCAGCTTCGCCACGAAGCCCTGCCCCTCGGGGAGGAGGCCGAAGGCCGCCGCCGGCGTGCCGGTGTCGGCGGTGGCCGGCTCGGGAGCGGCGGCGACGGGGCGCGCCGGTGCGGGGGCCGGAGCGGCCTGCGGTCGTGCCGGCTCAGCCATGGCGGGCCACCGCCGACAGCCGCCCGGCCGCGGGCACGGTCACCGCACCGGCTTCGACCCGGGCTCGGGCTCCGGTCCCGGCGCCGGCGGCGGAACCGGCCGCGAC
>CAYWSB010000185.1:0-9518 GCA_964460465.1 uncultured Geminicoccaceae bacterium
CCGCCGCGGCGCCGCTGGCAGGAGCCTGGCCGCCGGATGGCGCTGCCGGCGCTGGCGGGGCCGCCGCGGCGCCGCTGGCAGGAGCCTGGCCGCCCGATGGCGCTGTCGGCGCTGGCGGGGCCGCCGCGGCGCCACTGGCAGGAGCCTGGCCGCCCGATGGCGCTGTCGGCGCTGGCAGCTGCTGGCTCGCGGCGGGCTTGTTGTCGGGGCCGGTCGCGGGCGTCTGCGACTGGCCCGGCCGCGGCGTCTCTCTGGGCGGATTGGTCGGTCGGCCTCGCGACATCGACGGTGCTCTCCCCAACTCGAGCCGGATGCGAACGGCTGCCGGCCACGGCATTCAACATCGCGGAGAGCGCGTCGGTTCCCTTACGTGCCTCTGCCGCTCGACGGACCGTGTACGTCTCCACCCTGTTGCGAATCGGCTACCATCTTCATCCCGGGCCTTCAAGGCGGTCGATCAGCGCTGCGACCTCGGGTGCCGCAGCGACGCCGAGGGCCCGCCACGGCAGCCCCGCGAGCGGCTCGCCAACCGCGGCGCTCAAGGCTATGGCGCAGATCGGAAAGAGTCGGTCGGTCAGGGCCGCCCGCTCGATCAGCCGGCGCCAGATCGTCGCATGCGCCGGAGAGAAGAAGAGTGCGGCATCGAGCTCGCCCCTCGCGAGCAATCCGATCGTCGGCGGGTCGAGCCAGTCGCGTGCTCGCGCGGCATAAACCAGGCGGCGCTCGAACCGGAGGCCCGCAGCGCGCGCGGCACCGGGCAGATCGCCGCGCACTTCGGCTCCGGCCAGGTGGAGCAGCCGCGCGCCGCGACCCGGTCCGGCCGGTCCGGCCAGCAGACGGGCAAGGCTGCGCCAGTCGCCGTCTGCCGCCGTCACCTGCCGGACGCCTGCGGCGCGCGCCGCGCGGGCGGTCGAATCGCCCACCGTGAAGACCGGCAGGCCGCGATAGGGGGTCAGCGCATGGACGGCGTTCGCACTGGTCAGAAGCACCGCGTCGACTTCGTCGGCGGACGGCAGGCTCGCGGCCAGCCGCTCGATCCTGGCGAGCGGGCACTTGAAGGGCAGGTGGCCGCGCGCCGCGAGCAGGGCCGCCGTGGCCGTCGCCTGCGGCTCCGGGCGGGTGACGAGGACGCGCCGGCCGGGCACGGTCCCGCGTCCCCTCAGTGGACGAAGAAGCTCGGTCCGCCGCGTTCCTTGAGGGTGCGGCCGAGCTGGTCGCCCAGGGCCGGGCCGTCCTCGACATGCGCCTCGCCGACCTCGCGATGCACCGCGGTGCCGTCCGGCCGGGCGATCAGGACGGAGAGCAGCAGCTTCTCGCCATCGAGCCCGGCGAGCCCGGCGATCGGCGTGCGGCAGGACCCGTCGAGGGCGGCCAAGGCCGCGCGCTCGGCATCGACGCAGGCCTTGGTGGCGCGGCAGCCGATCGCCCCAAGCAGCTCCAGCATGGCATCGTCGGCGGCCCGGCACTCGATGCCGATCGCCCCCTGGGCAATCGCCGGCAGCATCTCCTTGACGCCGAGCACCACGGTTGCGCGGTCGGCCATGCCCAGCCGCTTGAGCCCGGCGAGTGCGAGCAGCGTGCCGTCGAAGCGGCCCTCCTCGATCCGCTTGAGCCGGGTCCCGACCTGACCCCTGAGCGTCTCGATGACGAGATCCGGCCGCTGCGCCTTGAGCTGCGCCATGCGCCGCAGGGAGGCGGTGCCGATCCGGGCACCCCGCGGCAGGTCGGCGATCGCCTTGCAGGCAGCCGCCAGGGTGTCGCCCAGGATCAGGACGTCGCGCGGGTCCTCGCGCGGCAGCATGGCCGGGATGACGAGGCCGTCGGGGAGCTGCGTCGGCATGTCCTTCATCGAGTGGACTGCGAGGTCGATGCGGCCGTCGATCAGCGCCTCCTCGATCTCCTTGGTGAACAGGCCCTTGCCGCCGATCTCCGCGAGCGGCCGGTCGAGGACGTGGTCGCCCGTCGTCTTGATGACGACGATCTCGGTCATCTCGAGCGGCACCGCGAGCCCGGCCGGCTGCGCCTTCGCCAAGGCCTCCCGCGTCATCTCCGCCTGGGCCAGCGCCAGGGGGGAGCCACGGGTGCCGATCTTGAGCTTGCCTCTGGTGGTCATGCTGTCCATCACGTGCCATCGGTTGCTGGCGTTCCCCTAGCAGAGTGGACCCCCGACTGAAATGCCGGTCGTTCTCGGGATCGAGACGAGCTGCGACGAGACCGCGGTCGCCATCGTCGACGGCGAGCGCCGGGTGCGCTCGCATGTGCTCTTCAGCCAGGTCGACGCGCACCGGCTCTACGGCGGGGTGGTGCCGGAGATCGCGGCGCGCGCGCATCTCGAGCGGCTGGACCGGCTGATCGAGCAGGCGCTGGCCGAGGCGGGGCTGGATTTCGCCGATCTCGATGCACTCGCCGTCACCGCCGGCCCGGGGCTGATCGGCGGGCTGATGGTCGGCGTGGTGACGGCCAAGGTGATCTGCATCGCGACGGGCCTGCCGCTCGTGGCGGTCAATCATCTCGAGGCGCATGCGCTGACCGCCCGGTTCACCGACCGGCTCGACTTCCCCTACACGCTGCTGCTCGTCTCCGGCGGACACTGCCAGCTCCTGGTGGTCGACGGGGTCGGGCGCTACCGCCGGCTCGGCTCGACCATCGACGACGCGGTCGGCGAGGCGTTCGACAAGGTGGCCA
Organism: uncultured Geminicoccaceae bacterium; assembly: GCA_964460465.1. Lineage (GTDB taxonomy): Bacteria > Pseudomonadota > Alphaproteobacteria > Geminicoccales > Geminicoccaceae > SLRI01. The sequence goes on from CAYWSB010000185.1 coordinate 2,686, forward strand.
AGATGCTGGGGCTCGGCCATCCGGGCGGCCCGCTGGTCGAGCGGGCGGCCGCGGGCGGCGATCCGGCCCGCTTCGCCCTGCCGCGACCGCTCACCGGCCAGCGCAGCGCCAACTTCTCGTTCTCCGGCCTCAAGACCGCCGTGCGCCAGACGATCCTCGCGGCCGGCCGGGCGGACCCGGCGTTCGTGCGCGACCTCGCGGCGAGCTTCCAGGCCGCCGTGGCCGACTGCCTCGCCGACCGGACCCGGCATGCGCTGCGCGGTCTCGGCGCCGATCCGGCCGCCCGGACGCTGGTGGTGGCCGGCGGGGTCGCCGCCAATCAGGCGGTGCGGGCCAGGCTCGGCGAGGTTGCGGCGGCCGAGGGCGCGCGGCTGGTGCTGCCGCCGCTCGACCTCTGCGGCGACAACGGGGTGATGGTCGCCTGGGCGGGCATCGAACGGCTGGCGCTCGGCCTCGTCGACGGGCTCGACGCCGCAGCGCGGCCGCGCTGGCCGCTCGACGAGACGGCCGAGAGGCTGCCGGGGGCGGGGATCAAGGCCTGAGCTCAGGCCTTTCGTGCCACGAACCAGACGTTCATCGGGTCGTGCGGCAGGACGTGGCGCTCGATCGTGGCGAAGCCGGCTGCCTCGAGCAGTGCCAGGGCCGTCTCCCAGCCCCACATCGTGCCGAGCCCCGGCCCGCCCTGGCCGATCGAGACCGGGGTGCAGTGCGCGGTGGAGATGGCGTAGAGCAAGGGCGCCAGGGCGAAGTCGAGATTGTTCTCGAGCCTGGCCGAGCCGCCGATGTCCTGCATGAAGTAGACGCCGCCCCGGCGGAGCGCCCGGTGCAGGGTGCCGATCAGCCCAGCCGGATCCTTCTGGTCGTGCACCGCGTCGAACGAGGTGACGAGGTCGAAGGCGCCAGCGGTGTCGTAACGGCTGAGGTCGACGGTCTCGAAGGCGATGTTGGCGAGGCCGCGCTCGGCCGCGGCGGCGCCGGCAAAGGCGATCGCATCCGCGCAGAGGTCGAGGCCGAGGAACCGGCTCCGGCGGAAGCGCTCGGCCATCGCCAGGAGTGCCAGGCCGCGGCCGCAGCCGGCATCCATGACGTCGATTCCCCGCTCCAGCCGCTCGGTCAGCCCGGGCGCCAGGGGCAGGAGCGTGTCGAACAGCTGGGCCACGACGGTCTGGCCGGAATCCTCCGCCATGACCTCGTGGAAGCAGGGATACTGATCGTAGGTGGTGCCGCGCCCGGTCACGAGGCAGTCGACCACGAGGTCCTGGACGGCACCGAGCTGCGCCACGAAGCGGGCGGGCACGGCGAAGTTGCCGAGCGGCGCGTCGCGGGTCAAAATCGCCGCATGCTCGGGCGGCAGCCGGTAGGTCGCCGCCATGGGGTGGTAGGTGACGATGCGGCCGGTGACCATGCAGGCGAGCCATTCGCGGACGTAGCGCTCGGCGAGGCCGGCCGCTCTGGCGATCTGCTCGCTGGTCGAGGGCGGCAGGCTCGCCATCGTGTCGAACAGTCGGGTGCGGTGGCCGACGGCGCACATCGCGGCGACGGCACCACCGTTGAGCAGATCGACGAATCGCTCGGTGAAGCGTTCGGCGGCGGCCGGGTCGAAGGCGAGGGCAGGGGGCGAAAGCTCGGACATGGACAGTGTCTCCGTGAGGCAGGGTCGGCTCGAGGATGGCCGGGAGGTGCCGCCGCCGGTAGCGGCGAAAGCGCCCGAACCGGGGCGATCCGGACAGACGGGCCGGATAAGCGTCGCCATCGTCGCCTTGCCCGAGAGCACCGCCTACGTGCTCTTCGGTCTCAAGGAGGTGCTGGAGGCGGCGGGGCCGCTTTGGGGCATGGTGACCGGCAACGCTCCGGCCGAGCCCCGGTTCGAGGTGGCTTTGGTGGCCGCCTCGACCGAGCCCTTCACCTGTGCCGGCGGCGCCCTGGTCCAGGCGGGCACCACCTTTGCCGACGAGCGCCGCTTCGACATCGTGCTGGTCACCGACCTCACCATCGACCCGGATGGCGACCACCGCGGCCGCTGGCCCGAGGTCGCCGACTGGCTCGCGGCGTGCCATGCCGAGGGGGCCGTCGTCGCCTCGATCTGCTCGGGCTCGGCGCTGCTCGCCGAGGCCGGCCTGCTCGACGGCAAGGAGGCGACCACCCACTGGGCCTTCGCCGAGGGCTACAGCCGCTCGTTTCCGGCCGTCGCCTGGCGGCCGGAGCGCATCCTCTGCATGGCCGATGCGGATGAGCGGGTGGTGACCGCCGGCGGTGCCGCCTCCTGGGAGGACCTGACGCTTTGGCTGGTCGCCCGCTTTGTCGGCCCGGCCGAGGCGGTGCGGCTCTCGAAGATCTACATCTTCGGCGACCGCAGCGAAGGGCAGCTCCTCTATGCGGCCTTGCGCCGGCCGCGGCGGCACGAGGACGCAGCGATCGCCAGCTGCCAGGAGCGCCTGGCCGAAGCCTATGCCGAGCCGGACATCCTGGCCCAGTTGATCGAGCGGTCGGGGCTCTCGGAGAAGAGCTTCACCCGCCGCTTCAAGGCGGCCACCGGCCATGCGCCGCTCGACTACGTCCAGCGCCTGCGCATCGAGGAAGCGAAGGAGCTGCTGGAGACCACGGCCCTGCCGGTGGCGGCCATCGGCCACGCCGTCGGCTACGAGGACACGAGCTTCTTTCGCCGCCTGTTCAAGCGGCGGATCGGCACCACCCCCGCCCGCTACCGGCAGCGATTCGCCGGCATCGGCCGGGCCGTGGCCTGATCGGAGCGGGCTCCATGCGCCGGATCTGCCTCATCCAGGGCCATCCCGATCCGGCCGGCGGGCATCTCGACCACGCGCTGGCCGACGCCTATGCCGCGGGGGCGCTGGCGGGCGGGCATGCGTCACGGCGCATCGAGATCGCCGGGCTCGATTTCCCGCTCGTGCGCAGCAAGGCTGATTTCGAGCTCGGGCCCACGCCGCCAGCGCTCGTCGAGGCGCAGGCGGCCATCGCCTGGGCCGAGCATCTGGTCTTCGTCTACCCCCTCTGGCTCGGCGACGTGCCGGCCCTCCTGAAGGGCTTTCTCGAGCAGGTGCTGCGGCCGGGCTTCGCCTTCGACTATCTCGACGGCGGCAAGGTGCGGATGCGGCTGAAGGGCCGGACGGCACGGCTGGTCGTCACCATGGGCATGCCGGCCATGGCCTATCGCTGGTTCTACGGGGCGCACAGCGTGAAGAGCTTCGAGCGCAACATCCTCAAGTTCGTCGGCATCCGGCCGGTGGGGCGCAGCCTCTACGGCATGGTCGAGGCCGCGGGCGATGCCGATCGGGCGGCGTGGCTCGACGAGCTCAGGGAGCTCGGCCGGGCCGCCGCCTGACCCTCAGACGTTCAGGCAGTTGAGCGGCAGCCCGGGGCGTGGCCAGTCCAGGGCGACCAGCCGGCCGCTTTGCGAGAGGGTGACATAGGCGGTCGTGAGGTCGGCCCCGCCGAAGCAGATGTTGGTGGTGTAGCGGTCCGGCATCGCCACGAAGTCGACCAGCTCGCCCGCCGGCGAGATGACGCTGATGCCGCCGTTGATCAGGGTGGCGACGCAGATGTTGCCCGATGCCTCGACCGCCAGGCTGTCGAAGCGCTCGTAGCTGTTGCCGGCGGTGTAGACGAGGCGGCCGCCGTGCGGGCTCGGCCAGGGGTGCTTCCTGATCCGGCCGGGTGCCTCGAGGTCGAAGGCCCAGAGCCGCGCACCCTCGGTCTCGGCGACGTAGAGCACGCTCTCGTCGGGCGAGAGGCCGATGCCGTTGGCGGTGAGGAAGGGGTGCACCGCCTCGGTGATCGCACTGCCGTCGGCCGCCGCGTAGTAGACGCCGCCATAGTCGAGGTCGCGCGCCCGGCGCTTGCCGAGGTCGGTGAACCAGATGCCGCCCTGGCGGTCGACGACGAGGTCGTTCGGGCCGCGGAGCCGATGGCCGCTGCCGGTCTCGGTATAGAGCACCCGAACGGCGCCGGTGTCGGGGTCGATGCGCTCCAGTCGGCCACCCGAATAGTCGTGCGCCTGCACGGTCGGCCGCACGCCGTCGGCGTCGCGGTGGAAGTCGAAGCCGCCGTTGTTGGTGACGTAGAAGGCGCCGCCCGGCCCCATCGCGAGGCCGTTGGGGCCGCCGCCGGGCTCGGCCAGGATGCGCTTCGTGCCGTCCCGCTCCACCATGGTGACCGTGCGTCTCGCGATCTCGACCAGCGCCACCCGGCCGTCCGGCAGGGCAACCGGCCCCTCCGGGAACAACAGCCCGTCCGCAATCTCGCGCATGCCTTCGACCTCCCCTGTCGTCCGCCAGCGTTCTACCGGCGCGCGGCCGTCGCGCAAGCCTAGCGCGCGGCCTCCTGCCATTGCGCCAGCCAGTCGAGCGAGAGGACCGGGTCGTGGCGGGCGAGCTGGGCGGTGGCGGTGTCGGCGACGAACTGGTCGAGGTCCTTGACCAGCCGGTTGCCGATGATGATGCCGAGCAGGCTGCCCTCCATGCCGTCGTCGGGGAAGGTGTTGATCGCCCGATAGAAGGCAATCCGCGACAAGGTGAAGGTGTTGAGGTAGTCGGCGTGGGTGGGGGTGCCGAAATGGCCCGAGGGCCAGACCGCGGCGAGCGCGAGCCAGGCCTCGCCCAGGAAGCCCACGATCGCGGCGTTGGCCTCGTGCATCTCGGCCGTCACGCCGTGCTCGCGGGCGAAGGCGTGCTCCGCCTGCACCGCGGCGCGCGCCGCCGGCAGGCCCTCGATGAAGGCGAGGTGCTCGGGGCCGTCGACGTCGGCCGCGTCTGCGGCGGCGGCACCGCCGAGCGCGATAAGGGCGACGGCGAGGAGGCGACGAGGTAGCGATCCCATGGCCGAGCAAATCCTTTCGCCTGGCTGACGGGAGATGGCACGACTGCGGCGGATCGCCAGCCGGCGGGGTTGACGTCGATCAATGCAGGAACCCGGCCGGGGTGCCAAGCAGCCTCATGCGAACGTTCGTCATCTCGCTCCTCCTTGCCGCGGTCCTGGCGCTTGCCGGCTGCGTCATCCTGCCGGTGCCGATCCCGGCGAGCGGCACGCAGGTCGACGTCGAAGCCGCCAAGCTGGTGATCGGCGAGACCACGCGGACCGAGGTGCATCACCTGGTCGGTCCACCGAACGGTTTCGTGAGCGACCGGTACGACGTCTGGGCGCTCGAGCGGGATCCCGCCCACATGTATTGGATCATCATGTTCGGCGGGCCGGGATATGCATCAGGCGATGCCTTCCGCACCGGCGACGTGTTGGGCTACGGCCTCGTCGTCGGCTACGACCAAGCGGGTGTGGTCGAAAGCTGGCGCTGGCAACGCCAAACCGACGGCGGTGGCGCCACAAGCACGACGGGCCTGCTCGCGCCGCCCGCGACTTTTGCCAGTCGCCAGCTCTGGCGCCACGACGTCGTCCTGTCGCGCGCTAGCGGCGACCTCCTGCTGCTCGATATTCGCGAGCACGGGCCGATCACGCTGACGGTTGTCACCGAGGATGGCCGCGAACCGCAGGTATTCTCCGGCGAGAGCGGCCCTTGCGGCAGGCTGAAGGGATTTCAGCCGGTCTACGAGGCGCTGCCGGTGGGGCTGGTGGATGGTCGGCTCGTCTCGATGCCATTGGCGCTCGATGAGGGTGCCCAGCCTTGCGACTGGGAAACGACGGCGGATGGACGGCTCGTGGGCGTGCCGCGCGACGGCTTTGCGGTCGGGGGCGATCAGCCGGCCCTTTCCCGACCCGCGCGGCTCGCCGGAACGTTGGTCGTCCTCCGGGCCGGCACGGCCGACCTCGAGATCCGCAGCATCGACGGCGAGCTTCTGGCGACGACTGCGGCCGGCACGAGCATGCCGCTGATGGCGACCGACGGCATCCCCTCGGCTCGCCTCTTGATGCGGATCCCCGAAGGTGGCGCAGCGCTTCGCTACGTGCTGTTCGACCTCCCGACCCAACAACTCATCGAGCTTCCGGCACTGGCAGCGAGCGCGCAGCGCGCCGGCTGCGCCAAGGGCGGAATGGCGCTGGCACCCGATGGCGGCGAGGCGGCGCTCTTGTGCGACGACCACCTCCAGCTCTGGTCGCTCCAGAACCCGAGAATGCCCGAGCTCGCGGCGATCGTTCCCCTCCCGGCCGGCATCGCCCGAGGCGTGGTCAGCTATGTCGACGACGGCCGACGACTGGCTGCAGGCAGCAGCGGCATCGCCCTTTGGCGAACGGCCGATTGGTCGCTCGAGGCCTATCTGCCCGACACCGGCGGACGCGTCGTCAACAATGGCTCCGCTCTCGTGCCGACCCCGGACAGCAAGGCCGTGGCGACCAGCACTGGCCTGTGGCGGATCGTGGCAGCGACATCACCCCAAGGCTGACGTCGGTAGTGCCGCCCGATCTGCCGCTTCCCCGCCTCCGCCGCCTGCGCTAGGCAGGGCGCCGAAACGGGAGGGCGCCTTGCGCTATTCGATCGTCAACATTCTCAAGGAAGGCTTCAACGGCCAGCAGAGCTGGCAGCCGGCCTGGCGCGACGCCGTGCCGAGGGACCGCTACGACATCGTCGTCGTCGGCGGTGGTGGGCATGGGCTGGCGACGGCCTACTACCTGGCGAAGCTGCACGGGATCACGAACGTCGCCGTGCTCGAGAAGGGCTGGATCGGCGGCGGCAATACCGGTCGCAACACGACGATTGTCCGGTCCAACTACCTCCTGCCGGGGAGCGAGCCGTTCTACGAGCATTCCTTGAAGCTCTGGGAGGGCCTGAGCCAGGAGCTCAACTTCAACGTCATGTTCAGCCAGCGCGGCGTGCTGAATCTGTGCCATTCGGATGCGCAGCGCGACGCCTATGCCCGGCGCGGCAA
>CAYWSB010000186.1:0-9507 GCA_964460465.1 uncultured Geminicoccaceae bacterium
ACGTCGATGCCGCGGGTGGGCTCGTCGACGATCAGCACCTTGGGCTGCAGCGCCAGCCAGCGGGCGAGCACCACCTTCTGCTGGTTGCCGCCCGAGAGGTTGCCGACCTCGACCTGCGCACTCGCCATCTTGATGTTGAGGCGGCTACCATACTGCTCGACCAGCTCGGTCTCGGCCCGCTCGTCGATGAACCCGAAGCGGCGGGTGAGCCGGCCCAATGCTGCGATCGAAAGGTTGAGGCGGACGGCCAGCGCCAGGAACAGGGCCCGCTGCTTCCTGTCCTCCGGCACGAGGCCGATCCCGGCGCGGATCGCACCCGCGGGCGAGGCGAGATCGACCGGCTCGCCGTCGACCAGGACCCGGCCCCTGGTGATCGGATCGGCGCCGAACACGGCGCGGGCCAGCTCGGTGCGGCCGGCGCCGACGAGCCCGGCCAGGCCCACGATCTCGCCGCGGGCGACGCTGAAGGAGATGTCGCGGAGATGCGTCGCCGAGGGATCGCGCGGGTCGCCCTCGGCCGCGAGCCCCTCGACCTGCAAGCCACCGGCAGCGGGCGCCGGCACGGCCGCGGCAGGCGCGCCGCGCCGCTTGAACAGGCGGTCGACCTCGCGGCCGACCATCATCCGGATGATGTCGTCGATCGAGGTGTCGGCGACGTCGGCCGAGCCGACCAGCCGGCCGTCGCGCAGCACCGTCAGCCGGTCGCAGAGCGCCTTGACCTCGTCCAGCCGGTGGCTGACGAAGACGATGCCGATGCCCTCTGCCTTCAAGTCCCGGCAGATGGCGAAGAGCCGGGCCACCTCGGTCTCGGCCAGGGCCGAGGTCGGCTCGTCCATGACGATCAGCTTGGAGGAGACGGCGAGCGCCTTGGCGATCTCGACCATCTGCTGCTCGGCCACCGAGAGATCGGCCACCAGCCGGTCGGGATTGAGGTCGAGACCCACGCGCCCGATGATGGACCGGGTCTCGCGCCGCATCCGCGCCCAGTCGACCAGACCATAGCGCAGCGGCTCGCGGCCGATGAAGACGTTCTCGGCCACCGTCAGCGTCGGGATCAGGTTGAACTCCTGATAGATCGTGACGATGCCACGCGCCTGCGCCTCGAGCGGGCTCGAGAGCTCGATCGGCCGGCCGAGAAGCTCGATCCGCCCCTCGTCCGGTGGCTGGGCCCCGGCCAGGATCTTCAAGAGCGTGGACTTGCCGGCGCCGTTCTCACCCAGGAGCGCGTGAATCTCGCCCGCCGCCACGGTGAGGTCGACCCCGTCGACGGCGAGCACGCCCGGGAAGGCCTTCCTGATCCCGGTCATGCGCAGGAGCGGCGGCGCTCCGCTCCCGTGCATCCCTCCGGCCGACCCGAGCCCACCCGACCCGGGAGCACCCGAGCCGAGCAAGGCGCCGTCGGTCATGTCGGCCGTGTCTCCGAAAATGCGGCGGGTCAGTTCAGCTCGCCGAGCCGCTCTGCATCGTCGATGTTGTCGGCGGTGATGACGATTGGGGTCAGCAGCACCACGCTCTCGGCAGGAGCCTTGCCGTCCCTGAGGTGCTCGACCAGGATCTGCATCGCCTGCCGGCTCTGCCCGCCCGGGAACTGCTCGACCGTCCCGGCCAGGGCCCCGTCGCGCACCGCGGCCAACGCCTCCGGCAGCGCATCGAAGCCCAGGATCGCGATCTGGCCGTCGAGGCCTCGGGCGCGCACCGCCTCGACCGCACCGAGCGCCATGTCGTCGTTGGCGGCGACGATCACGTCGGGCGGCTCGGACAGCCCGGCGAGGATGCTCTCGGTGACCGACAGGCCCTGGTCGCGGGCGAAGTTCGCCGTCTGCTCGACAATGAACTCGTAGCCGGCCTGGCCGTCGAGCACGTTGTGGACACCCTGGTTGCGGTCGATCGCCGGCGAGGCACCCGGCTGGCCCTGGAGGTTGACGATCCTGGCCCCGTCCGGGAAGTTGTCGACGATCCACTGGCCCTGCGCCTCGCCGCCCTTGACGTTGTCGGCGCCGACATGGGCGAGGATGCCGTCCACGGCATCGACCCGCCGGTCGATGGTGACCACCGGCACGCCGTTCTCGATCGCCTGCTGGATCGCCGGCGCCATGGCGTTGACGTCGGTCGGGCTGATCAGGATGCCCGACAGGCCCTGGATGATCGCGGCCTCGACATCGGCCGTTTGCTTGGGCGTGCTGTTCTGGCCGTCGGCCTCGACGATGGCGACGCCCAGGGCCTCGGCCTCGGCCTTGATCTCGTTCATCATGTGGACGAAGAACGGAAAGCCCATGCTCGGCACCGAGGCCAGCAGGCGGATGTCCTGCGCCTGGGCGGCGGTCAGCGGAAGGGCGACGCCGAGGGCGAGAGCGCTCGCCAGGAGCACGCGACGCGTGTGACGCAACATGAGGCAACTCCCTGGATGGACGTCATTTGTTCGGACGCCGCTCGATTGTGCAGCGGCGAAAATCGGCGCCGGTGCGCTGCCTGTCAAGCGCTTGCTGAACCCCGACCGACGAGGAGACCCGACCGATGACCAGCCTGATCGAGTATGCCGAGGCCACGCCCGAGGTGCGAGCCGTGTTCGACGACATCATGGCCAGCCGCAAGCTCGCCGACGTCAACAATTTCTGGAAGGCGCTGGCCGTCCACCCGCCGACGCTCAAGCGCACCTGGGAGAGCCTGAAGGAGGTGATGGCGCCGGGGGCCCTCGACCCGCTCACCAAGGAGCTGGTCTATCTCGCGGTCAGCGCGTCGAACGGCTGCGACTACTGCACCGCCAGCCACCGGAAGGCCGCCGAGGCCAAGGGCATGACGCCCGCGATGTGGGGCGAGCTCCTGGCGGTCGTCGGTATGGCCAACGAGACCAACCGGCTGGCCAACGCACTGCGCGTGCCGGTCGATCCGGCGTTCACCGATTGACGCGCGATCAGTTGCTGATCTCGCTCGCCTGACCGGGCCGCACCGGGCGGCAGCTGCCGATCGAGCCCTCGGCACAGACCGTGCGGCCGTCGACCCAGGTGGCCCCCGAGAGATCGGCGCGGGCGAAGTCCGCCTCGAGCGCGTCGGCGTCGGTGAAGTCGGCACCGCGCAGGGTGGCGTTGACGAACATCGTGCGGCGCAGCGTGGCGCCGACGAAGACGGCGTCCGTCAGATCGGCATTGGTGAACTCGGCCAGCGTCAGGTCGGCCCCGGAAAGGTCGGCACCCACCATCGAGGCCGAGGTGAACCGGGCACGGCGGGCCCGGATGTCGGCGAGGACGGCAGCATCGAAGATCGACCGGCGAAAGGAGCTGTCGCGCAGGTCGGCACCGGTCAGGTCGGCACCCGAGAGGTCGTCGCCGTCGTGCAGGCAGCGCCGCCACTCCACACCCGGTCCGGGAAACGCGGTGCACTGCGCCACCGCCTCGCCGCCGGCGAGCAGCACGAGGCCGGCGGCGAGCAGGGTCTTGGTGCTGGGACGACGGGCCATCAACGGGTCCAATTCAAGCTGGTAACGCCAACCTAGCGCGCGGCGCCCGCAGCGCAACCCGGGCAACGCGGATAGGACGGCTGTCCGTCACCGCGGCACCGGTGCGAGCAGGGCCGGAAAGGTCGCGGCGAGGGCCGCGTCGAGGTCGGCCATGCCGGCCGGCACACCGAGATCGGCCAGGGACGTGACGCCGAACTCGGCGATGCCGCAGGGCACGATCGCCTGGAAGTGGCCGAGGTCTGGGGCCACGTTGATGGCGATGCCGTGATAGGCGACCCAGCGGCGCACGCGCACGCCGATCGCCCCGATCTTGCGCTCGGCACCGTCGGCCGCCACCACCCAGATGCCGATCCGGCCTTCCCGCCGCTCGCCCTTCACCTCCACGGCCGCGAGCGCGCGGATCACCCACTCCTCGAGGGTGTGGACGTACCAGCGCAGGTCCTTCCGCCGCCGCTCGAGGTCGAGGATGGCGTAGACGACGCGCTGGCCGGGCCCGTGATAGGTGAACTTGCCGCCGCGGCCCGTCCGGTGCACCGGAAATCGCGCGGGATCGAGCAGGTCGGCCGGCGCGGCACTGGTGCCCGCGGTCAAGAGCGGCGGGTGTTCGAGCAGCCAGACCAGCTCGCCGACGCGCCCCGAGCGCAGCGCTTCGACCCGGCGCTCCATTTCGGCCGTGGCCCGCTCGTAGGCGACGAGGCCGCGGCTGCGCCGCCATTCGAGCCCGGGCGCGGGCGGGTGCTGCGCCGGCCGGGGGGCGCCTTGCGGCAGGCCCGTGAATTGGCTACCAGCCTCCAACACCTCGGCCATGCGTCGCGGGCTCCCAGTTCTCGGCGTGCTCTTCGCCTCGATGGCGACTCGAAAAGGATCAGGTGATGGCGGACCGGCTCGAGCAGGACGCACTGGACTACCATCGCGGACCGGTGGCGGGCAAGCTGGAGGTGGTCGCGACCAAGCCCCTGGCCACCCAGCGCGACCTGTCGCTCGCCTACTCGCCGGGCGTGGCCTTTGCCTGCCAGGCGATCGTCCGCGACCCGGGCGAGGCCGACACGCTCACCGCCCGCGGCAACCTCGTGGCCGTCGTCACCAACGGCACCGCGGTGCTGGGGCTCGGCGCCATCGGGCCACTGGCCGGCAAGCCGGTGATGGAGGGCAAGGCCGTCCTGTTCAAGAAGTTCGCCGGCATCGACGCCTTCGACATCGAGGTGGCCGAGACCGACCCCGAGCGGCTCGTCGAGGTGGTGGCCGCCCTGGAGCCCACCTTCGGTGCCATCAACCTCGAGGACATCAAGGCGCCGGACTGCTTCGTCGTCGAGGAGAAGCTGCAGGCCCGGATGAACATCCCGGTCTTCCACGACGACCAGCACGGCACCGCCATCATCGTCGCCGCCGCCGTCACCAACGGCCTGATCCTCGCCGGCAAGACGCTCGCCGACTGCCGGCTCGTCACCAGCGGTGCCGGGGCCGCGGCGCTGGCCTGCCTCGATCTCCTGGTGGCGCTCGGTCTGCCGCTCGCCAACATCACCGCCACCGACATCGACGGTGTCGTCTATGCCGGCCGCACCGCCAGCATGGATCCCTACAAGACCCGCTATGCCCAGGCGACCGAGATGCGCACGCTCGCCGAGGCCATCCGGGGTGCGGACATCTTCCTCGGCCTCTCCGCCCCGGGCGTGCTCAAACCCGAGATGCTGCTGACCATGGCCGAGAACCCGCTGGTCCTGGCGCTCGCCAACCCGGTCTCGGAGATCGACCCCGAGCTCGCCCGCAGCACCCGACCGGACGCGATCGTCGCCACCGGCCGCAGCGACTACCCCAACCAGGTCAACAACGTCCTCTGCTTCCCCTTCATCTTCAGGGGTGCGCTCGACGTGGGCGCCACCACCATCAACCGCGCGATGCAGCGCGCCTGCGTCGACGCGCTGGCACGGCTGGCGCGCAGCACCACGCCCGACACCGTGGCATCGATCTATGGCCTGGAAAGCCTTTCCTTCGGCCGCGACTACCTGATCCCCAAGCCCTTCGACCCGCGCCTCGTGGTCGAGCTGCCGCTCGCCGTCGCCCGGGCAGCGACCGAATCCGGTGTCGCGCGGCGGCCGCTCACCGACGTCCGTGCCTACCGGCAGCGGCTCTCGGAGCGGGTCATCCGCTCGGGCTTCCTGATGAAGCCGCTGTTCGAGAGGGCGATCGCCGACCGGCAGCGGCTGGTCTACACCGACGGTGAGGAGGAGCCGGTGCTGCGCGCCGTCCAGGCGGTGGTCGACGAGGGCGTGGCGGCGCCGATCCTGATCGGCCGGCCGGACGTCATCGCCATGCGGATCGAGCGGCTCGGCCTGCGGCTCAGGCCGGGCGAGGAGTTCGAGCTCTGCAACCCGGACAACGATCCGCGCTACAACGACTATGTCGCCTACTACCTCGGGCGGATGAGCCGCAAGGGTGTCAGCCCGCGGGCGGCGCGCGACATCGTCCGGACCCGGCGCACCGTCATCGGCGCCATCATGATCGCCAGGGGCGAGGCGGATGCCCTGCTCGCCGGCCCGGTGGGCTCGTTCGCCAGCCACCTACGCCACATCGTCGACGTGGTCGGGCTCGATCCGAAGCTGCGCGAGCCCTCGACCCTGCATGCGCTGGTCCTCGACCAGGGCCCGCTGTTCATCGGCGACACCAATGTCAGCGACCATCCCGATCCGGCGGAGATCGCGGCGACGACCCTGGCCGCGGCCGCGGTGGTCAAGAGCTTCGGCATCGAGCCCAAGGTGGCGCTCGTCTCCGCCAGCAATTTCGGCAGCCGCGACACGCCCTCGGCCAGGCGCATGCGCGAGGCCCTGGCGCTGCTCGCCGCGGCCGACCCCGGGCTCGAGGTGGACGGCGAGATGCACGCCGACAGCGCGCTTTCGCCCGTGATCCGCGAGCGGCTGCTGCCGGAGTCGCGGCTGATCGGCAAGGCCAACCTCCTCATCATGCCGTCCCTCGATGCCGCCAATATCGGCTACAACCTGATCAAGACGGTGACCGGGGTGGTCTCCATCGGGCCGATCCTGATCGGCCCGCGCCTCCCGGCCCACGTCGTCACCTCATCGATCACCACCCGCGGCGTCATCAACATGTCCGCCCTCGCCTGCGTGCAGGCGATCCGCGCCCCCGCCGCCTGACATCCCGCCAAGCGAGAGAGCCCGCCCGATGGCCGAGGACACCGCCCCGCACGATTTCGTCCCGCGCTCCGGCATGGACCTGCCGCGCTTCGCCGGCCCGGTCAGCTTCATGCGTCTGCCTGAGGTCGACCTCGACGACCCGCGCATCGGCGAGGTCGAGATCGGCCTCGTCGGCGTGCCCTGGGACGGCGGCACCACCAACCGCGCCGGGCCGCGCCACGGGCCGCGCCAGCTCCGCGACCTCTCGACCATGGTCCGTCTGCTCAACCAGGCGACCCGGATCCGGCCCTTCCACCAGGCGCGCTGCGCCGATCTCGGCGACTGCCCGGTCAACCCGGCGAGCCTCGACGACACGCTGGAGAAGGTCACCCGCTTCTTCACCCGCATCCGCGAGCTCGGCATCGTGCCGATGACCGCGGGCGGCGACCATTTGATCTCGCTGCCGGTGCTGCGCGGCGTCGCCAAGGGGAGGGCGCCCTTCGGCATGGTCCATTTCGACGCCCACACCGACCTCTACGACAGCTATTTCGGCGGCTACCGCTACACCCACGGCACCCCCTTCAGGCGGGCCTGCGAGGAAGGGCTGCTCGACCCTAAGCGGATCGTCCAAATCGGCATCCGCGGCACCGCCTATGACGGCGAGGATGTCGAGTGGGGGCTGGCGCACGGCGTGCGCATCGTCATGATCGAGGAGCTGATGGACAAGGGGGTCGACGCCGTCATGGCCGAGGCCCGCGCCATCGTCGGCGACCGGCCCACCTATGTCAGCTTCGACATCGACGGCATCGACCCCTCCATGGCACCCGGCACCGGCACGCCCGAGATCGGCGGCTTCACCACTCACCAGGCCCAGCGCATGGTCCGCCAGCTCCAGGGCCTGAACCTCGTTGGTGCCGACCTCGTCGAGGTGAGCCCGCCCTTCGACCCCTCGGGCCAGACCGCCTGGGTGGGCGTGAACATCATGTTCGAGCTGCTCTGCGTGCTCGCCGACGCGGTGGGGCGACAGCCCGGATAGCTCTTGCGGAAGCAGGGAAGGCTGGACTCGTACTCGTAAGCTTAGGCAGACTGCATAAACACCGTGAGACGCACGGGGGGAGGATTCGAATGCCTGTCACTCGAATAAAGCCCTCTGTATTTATCGGCTCGTCGAGCGAGGGCTTGCGGATAGCGCAGGCGATCCAGGTCCTTTTGGATCAAGCCTGCGAAGTTGAAATCTGGAGCCAGGGAGTCTTCGGACTCACGCAAGGGACCCTCGAATCGCTTGTCCTGGCACTTGAGCGCTTCGACTTTGCGGTGCTGGTTCTTGCGGCTGACGACTTGACCATCTCTCGAGGGACCGAGCGACCAACGGCGCGCGACAACGTGCTGTTCGAGCTGGGTCTGTTCGTAGGAGGGCTCAGTCGAGATCGCACGTTCATACTGTACGACCGAACGCATCCGCCGGCGCTCCCGTCAGACCTTGCCGGCGTGGCCGCCGCGACGTTCGAGCCGCATTCGTCTGGCAACCTATCGGCGGCGTTGGGGGCCGCCTGCACCCGCATCCAGACATCCATTGAAAAGCTCGGGGTTCGAGAATCGCAGAAGGTGCAGCGACTCGCCGAAGCAACAGAGACGATGGAGGGCGCAGGATCGCGAATGCGGGACCTCATTCGTCTTCTCGCCAGATCGCGGAAAGTGGAACTCGACATCATCGCCGCGCAGTTCGGACCAATGATCGAACCCGGTAGACTGGCACAAATGGAGCAGGACCTGCGAGATCTTGAATCGATTCTTGGTAAGGCTTGAGTCTAGCAAATCGATGGTCAGGAGACCATCGATCCCGCGCTGCGAAGCAGGCGCCGGCAGCAATCCGACGACCGGGGCGGCCCACAAGCACGCCAAGGTCAAGGTCTGGCTCGCACGGCATCCACGCTGACCTTCCACCTCACGCATGCCTCCTGCTTTCGGCCCAACGCCGTCAGGGCTCTTTCGCCAAGCTCGGCCAACGACGGTTCTAGTGCGGCCGCCGACATCGAAGCTGACAAGAATTGGCTGCTCACCGGCAGCCAGCAACAGCTTGCGTGGACCAGCAACTTAGACTAGTCTCAGACTAGTTTGGAGATCGCCCATGTCCGAAGTCAGTGCCTACGAAGCCAAGACCCATCTTTCCCAGTTGCTGGAGCGAGCGCGGCAGGGCGAGCGCATCGTCATCACCCGCCATGGCACGCCGGTAGCCGAACTCGGGCCTCCTGGTGCCGTTCAGCAGGCCGACGCCAACGCTCTGTTCGAGGCTTTCGCTCGGCTGCGGGCCAAAACCAGCCTCGGCCCCGACCTGACGCTCAAAGAATTGGTCGAGGAGGGGCGGCGCTGACGCGCTTCGTCGTCGACACCTCGGTAACGCTCGCCCTCTGCTTCGAGGACGAGGCGACCGCCGAGATCGATCGCTGCCTGCGACGCGTCCTGGCGGGGCATGCCATAGCGCCCACCCTCTGGGCCCTGGAAACCGCCAACGTGGTCAACCTCGCAGCCCGCCGTGGCCGTATCCAACCGGCTGATCGACGGCCATTCCTCGACCTCTTTCAAATGCTGCCGATCCACCTCATCGCCAGCGACCAGACGAGCGCTCTCGGCCGGATCGCCGATCTTGCCGCCACCCATGCCCTGACCGCCTACGAGGCGGCCTATCTCGCGGCCGCGGTGACTTTCGGGCTGCCGCTCGCGAGCCGCGACCGGGCGTTGCGCCAGGCTGCCCGGAAGGCGGGTGTCGAGCTGATCTTGTGAGCGGTTTCGACTGGCCTGCAAAGCCATGCGCGAACCTCGGCGCAAGGGTCCGGCAGGCCCGAGGCCTGTGTTGCCCACCACACTGTGGGACTAGAGCATTTTCACGCTGACCGGAATCTTTTCCCGATTCTCATCTGCAACAGG
>CAYWSB010000187.1:0-9477 GCA_964460465.1 uncultured Geminicoccaceae bacterium
GAGCCGACCGAGCTCCAATCAAGCCACTGGTCCCGAAACCCGGGTCCACTTCATCAGCTCTTGGAAATGCCAGCGCTGCTCGAACAGCACGTCGATCGTCAGGTGCACCCTGACGCCGCTGGCGGCGAAGGGATGACAGCCGAGGCGAAGCTCCCGCTGTCCCTCGATCGCGCTCCCGAGGAGGACGCCGATCTCCGACAGCAGGATCGGCTGGCGGAAGCTGACCACGGCTTCGGGTTGTGGGGCCCATTTCGGCTGTGAGCAGCGGTCTGGCGCGTCCGCCGGACAGGGTTGCGGCGCCGGCGCGGGAGTCGGCGCCGATTTGGCGAGTGCTTCGACGATCGAGGCGGGCCGCTGCGCCAAGGCAACCGCTTCCGCTCCGCTGGCCTTCCGCCTTTTAGGCCTGTCCATTCGCGTCTCCCCAGTATAGGCACGCGCGAACCAACAATGCTTCCGAAGCTTGTCCCTCAGACCCTGAGGTCCTTTCAAGCTTATGCTAACATTGACTATTGTCAATCGTCGGGCGCACGCCCGTCGCATGCCCGCGTCACGTGCGGCGGCGGCTTGAGCCTTTGCTCCCAGCGAGCTCGTGGGTGCGGTCTGCTTCAAGGCAGACACGACGGACGGGGTGCTTCCCTCCCTATCGAGCAGATCCCGGATCAGCCCGGGCCCCTGCCAAGCCTGATGTGCGCCGCTCTATGCTGCGGCGGCCGTCACTGATGAGGTTGCACATGATCCTTAAGGCGGCAAAGCCCCGCGGGGAGAACCCGACGGAGCTTTGCTTGGTGGTCTATCACCGTGCACGGTCATCGCCGTCCCCGGCTGTACCGTGGCTTGGATTCTACCCTCGCATCATCGTGCCGGAAACATCCTAGCGGGGGAGTGTGAGGGTGTGAGGGAGCAGCAATGAGCCTCCAACCCGGCCCGTCTCGGGCAGCTCAGGCCGGATCAGGCGATGTCGTCGAGCGCGACTTGGAGTGCTACCGCGAGCTTCTTCAGTGTGTCGACGGAACCGCGCCTCTTGCCGGTCTCGATGTCGTGGAGCTGCACCACGTTGACCCCGGCGCGGCGCGCCAGCTCCGCGCCGCTCAGGCCTCGCCACTCGCGGAACAGCCGCACCGGGCTCTCGCCGGCGACGAGACGAACGACGAGCGTATGCGGCATCCCCTCCTCGGGGTTTGCCCGGGCGCGCTCGACGATCCGGAGATCCTCGAGCTCCTCGACTGCGGCGACGAGCCGGTCGTACTCGGCTCGGCTGATGGTGATCGTCTCGGCCTCAACCTCGCCGTCGAGCATGATCACGCGCCAGTCCCCGACCCGAAGACGCATCGCGTCCTCGCCCTTCAGGGCCTTGACGTTGTTCGCCTGCGAGGCCGGATCGATCGCGTAGGCTTCGATCTTCGCGACGATCCGCTCCGCCGTCGGCCGGGGCATCCTTTGCAGCGCCCGGAGCGCGTCGCGGCGATAAGTGATCGCCTTCATGCCCAAGGAGTTAGTCCAGGGCTAAAGGTCTTAGCTTGAGCGGGCCGTCACGGTCGCGCCAAGTCCGCATGTCGATGAAGAGTACCGCCCCAGGCTTGCATCATCGTGCTGGAAATATCCTAGCCGGGGAGTGTGAGGGGGCGGCAATGAGCCCCCTCACCTTTCTTTTGAACGTGTGAGCGTAGCGAACACCGTTGTTGGGTGGGGGGCGCGGGTGGCCCGAAGGGCCAGGGGCGCACAGCCTAAAGGGCTGTCGGTGGTTTAAGATCCTATGGGAATGGGAGAGTATTGTTCACATGCGGAGGGTAGGCAACTACCGGAAAGCTATCGGTAGAAACTATAGGATTCTCCTACCAACTGCCCGCGAACATAAGGCGAACATCCTACCAACTGCCCGTGGTTTTCCCTACCAACTGCCCGTGGATAACCTACGGTCGCTAGAGGATTATGCACAGGACGGAAGGTAGGTTAACGCGAATCGGATCTGTCGTGAGGCGTCGAACGAAGTGGTTTCCCTACCAACTGCCCGTGGGCCGAGTCGAAGCTCCTACCAACTGCCCGTGGCCAGTCTGTTCGCCCGATGTCGGTGTGTGGCGCCGTTGGGCGCGTGACCGGGACACGCCACGAGCCGGAGCCGCGCCGGGGAGGACCAGACCGTGAAGATCGCTGAAGGCGGCCTCGACGATCCGCGCGTGGCGGAGCTCCTTCGCCTCCACGTGACCCGCGCCCGCGCCGAGACAGCCCCCGGCAGCGCCCACGCGCTCGATCTGTCGGGGCTTACGGGGCCCGACATCCGCTTCTGGACTGCTTGGATGGACGACGAGGCCACAGGTTGCGTCGCGATGAAGAACCTCGGGGGCGGTCACGGCGAGATCAAATCGATGTACACCGCCGAAGCCGCGCGCGGCCGCGGGGTGGCGAGCGCGCTCCTGCTCCGCCTGATGGAGGACGCGCGGCGCGCGGGCATCACGCGCCTCAGCCTTGAGACCGGTTCGTGGCCCTACTTCCGTCCGGCCGTAGCGCTCTACAGGCGCCATGGCTTCACGGAGTGCGGACCTTTCGAGGGCTACCGCGAGGATCCCAACAGCATCTTCATGACGCTCGCACTGCAGAGGAGCGAGGTCCAGTGGGACTCTCAGTGACAAGGCCTTGCGAGTGACCCGCAAGGCTCTTGTCCGGTGATCCATCACCGTGGATCGTGGCACTCCATTGGTACTCAATGCAAGCGAGCGGAAGCGATCATGTTGGTGAGCGGCTACAGCGACACCATCGCCAAGGGGGCGTGACCAGTGGGCGCCTGTTCCTACCAACTGCCCGTGGTCAAAGAACGACTTTGAACTCTTCGCTCTGCCGGGCCAGGAGATGATGCCCGAACCACTGACGGGCTTTGATGGGTGGCAACCCGGTCACTTTGCGAATGGCGCGATGAATGACCGCCGCAACGTCGTGCGGCGGAATGCCTGCCCGGCAGGCGGCGCGATAGGCCACGATGTAAGGCGCGGGATCGAGGTCTATTTCAGGCTGAGGAGCCGGCATGCGATCGGCGGTGGGCTGTTCTCGATGATAAGCCCCTGCTCATTCATGTCGACACGGGCATCTGGATATACGCAGTGAACGGCGCGAAGGGTATCGGAAAATTTTCTTTTGAAGTTGTCCATGCGCCCGAAGCCCTGCCCGAACTGGTCCTTCAGGTTGTACCACGAAACGAACGCTGGCTTGCCAGGCTTCACGCGATGAAGCCGTTGGGCAAGCCACGTGTAAATATCGAGTCCCATAGCAGTATGAGAAAGCAGTGCAATGGCCCGCTCATTGAGAGGCACCGCATGAGCCATGAGGCTATTGAAATAGCGCTCCGAGAAACGGACGGTTTCCGGCCATAACACCCGCTGGCGCTCGTCTCTCGGAAACCAAAGGTCGAACCCCTCAATGATATCGCCTTTAATGGTCGTATCGGTTCCATCCGCATTCGGTAAGCCGAAGTAGAAGCGCGCCGCGGAAAACCTCGCCAATTGCTCTTTCATTACGCGAAGATCACGGCCATTGGCGGACAGGCCAAGCCTTTTTGTAAATGCCGTGAGGGTTTCCCCTACTTCGATTTCAGGGCGACGTGTCCTCACCGCCTCTGTGTTCAAGAAGTAGAACACCAAGCGCGGCTTCGGTCCGTAGGGAAGGCCCAGGTTCACAAAGCCATTAGCACGACGATCAAACGCCCGACCGGCCTCGATTTCGAGACATACGGCGCCTTGCTTCCGGTTCCATAACCGTGTGGACTCCCCGGGATTCCGGTAAGGCATGACCGTCTGACACAGGACACTGTGCTGATAGACGATGCTGTCGGTTTCGCATTCCTGCAGCTCGCCACTGCCCTGAATCAAACGGCGCTTGATCTGACCCAAAGGCTTTAGCCGTGCCGGCGCAGCGGCAGCCGGGGCCAGACCCGGTATTTCCAGTTCGTCCTGCTTCATGCGTCCCTCTGGCCAGCAAGGGCTTTTCGCAAGACTGCCCCAATTTGTGGGGCACAGCAATGTATTGCTGTCCATGGGTTGTGTCACGTGCTGCTTCCGGCGCCTCGCTGGAAAGGTCCTGTGCCGTTGTTCATACTTGTATATGTGTATACCAGTATGGGCGCATGGCTTTATGGTTTTATACCTTTCCTGCCCTTCTTCACGAACAGAAGGCCAAGGGCTTCCTCCAAGAGCGCCTGGATGGTCGTATCCTCCTCGGCAGCCAGCAGCTTAAGCTGTTTGGCCAGCTCAGGCGGGAAGTGCCCAGCGACCAGTCGCTTCCCTTCGCGTGACGCGCGGTAAAATTTTCCCGCACGGGGTTCCTGCTTTTCAGCACGTTTGCGGGCCGACGGCGCGCTGGGCTCCGCCGAGAGCGGCGCCTCCGGAAGCTCGCGCGCTTGCCGTTCAAGCACCGCTTGTAGCGAGTTCGGGCCTTTAGCCATGAGAACCAGTCTTACTGGTAGCGCCGGTGAATAAGTGTATACACGTATAGTCGTATAGGTGCTTGATTTCCAACGCGGCCTTGCCGGTCGGCTCGAACTCCTGGGCCGTCAGCCCGGTTTGCTGCGCGCGGGAGAAGGCGACACGGTTGTGGATGCGCACCGGAGCCAAGTCAGCGCCGAGCTGCGCAATCGCGTCCTCGGTATCGGCGATCTCGCGACCCTGGACTGGACAGAACGTCAGCACAACGGCCGATGGTCTAGCGTAATGGCGAACCAGCTCAAGGGTGCGGGTCATCGCCATGACGTCCAGAACGGCCGGGCGGGTAGGGATCAGGATGAAGTCGGCGTTCTTCGCCGCCTCATAGGCGATGTCCTTTGCGAAGGGCGGCGCATCGATGATCGCGAGCCGACAGCCGGTTTCGGCGGCAGCTTTCAGCACATGACCAAGACGGGCAGGAGGAATCGAGACCACGGCAGGCGTCTCGGCTTCGCGCGTATCGTGCCAGAAGGAGGCGGATGCCTGCGGGTCTAGGTCGAAGACGGCAGCCGATCTGCCCTCGCTCTCGGCGGCAACCGCTAGCGCGGTGGCAATGGTCGTCTTACCAACGCCCCCCTTCTGGCTGATTATCGCGAGTATTTTCATATTTATGCGCATACGTGCATAGCTATAAATGTGCATACACATTTGCACATAAACTTCTATACGTCAATGACGTGCGAACCGGACTCAACGGCGCGCGCCGGGTTCATCCCCGAAGAAGGACGGAGAGCACGAGCACCGCGAGGGTGAAGAGGGCCATGGCGGCGAGGATGCGCTTCGTTCCCCGGCTGGCGTTCCTGATGCAGAGGAGGGCGAGGGTCGGCAGGGGCAGGGCCAGTGCGGCCGCCATCCAAGCCAGCCTGGAGTAGAACCCCGGTTCGGCTCCGGGCGCAGGGGCGGGCCTTTCCGAGGTGTCGTCAGAGGAGGCGGGCGCTCTCGGAATGAACGGGTTCGGGGCCATAGGCGGTGACGCCCATGTAGGCGAGGCCGCACATCGTCGCCGTGATGACGACGGCTCCCCAGGCGAGGGTAGGGAGCCGGTCGCGGGCGGCCGCCAGGTCCTTCCTGCGGCTGGCGTCGTGGACGAGCCTGAGATGGCTCATGGCGTGGACTTCCTTCCAACCCGCCCCGAACCACGGCCCGATCCGCCGGCGGCGGTGCCTGCGGCCCGCGCGGCGGCGCCCGAACCACCACCACCGAAACCGCCCGCCTGGCCCGCCCCGCCGCCGCCGGCGGCCGCTGCTCCCCCGGACAGCATGGCCGCGCCGCCGCGGCCTGCGCCCACGACCGCAGCACTGACGAGCGCGGTCACGCCCGTCCCGCCGGGCGAGGCGCGGGCGATCTGCGAGGCCCAGGAGGAGGCCTTCCAGGCGAGGAAGGCGACGAGCCCGACCGTGAGGTCGGCCGCGGCGAGTTGCAGGAACGTTATGGGGGCGCCGGCATCGGGGATCATGACGCTGGTCGCCAGCTCGTCACCGAAGGCCATGATGGCGGAGATGGCGATCAGACGGACGACGCAGGAGACGATGAACGCCATCGCCTGGTAGCCGATCGAGCCGAGCCCGGAGCGGACCAGGGCGAAGGGAACGACAATGCCGACCGCGGCGGCGCCAATCCAAAACTGAAGCACAGCCGCAGCGACAATGAAGCTCAGCAGGATGTGAACGAGAAAGAGGACAAAGGCGAGAACAACCATAATAAGGTATGGCGTCCAATTCAGCGGGTTCCAAACCGCTCCACTGACGCCGTGCTCCACCACTCGAATGAACAGGTCATAGCCGCGCTGAATGATGTCGAGGCCGCTGATGCCGTGCCCCGAGATCAGGACGCTGACCTCCTGGGCGGTGTTGTAGGATTCCTCGACGACCAGGGGCCAGAAGGTGACCGCGCCGACGATGAGGCCGGTGTGGACGATCCATTCGATGACGCCGCCGCTGACGCCCTCGGCGCCCTGAGCCAGGCGGATCCCGAGGGAGAAGAGAAACACGGCGAAGGCGATCGTCAGCGCGAAGGGAACCGCCGCGGTCGAGACCACCGACATCGCCGCCTTGGCGAGGTCGACCAGCTGGGCGACGATGTTGAGAACGTCCAGTCCTTCCATCGGCTTCGCCTTTCCGGGCTTTACTGCATGCGTTCGACCGCCTCGGCGACGGCGTCGGTGTCGCCGATGACGTCCTTTTCGATGAGCGACGCCTGGTGCTTCTCGTTCGCGCTCAGGAGGTGCATGTCGGCCAGGGTCTGGTTCAGGGCGGTCAGCTGCATCGAGAGCATGCCGAGGCGGGCGTTGGTGGAGCCCTGCATCGCCAGCATCGACTGGAGCAGCACCGTCATCCCCTGGGCGCCACCGGCGGCGCCGCCGGCCTGGGCCTTGGCGACCAGCAGGGTTTCGTCGGTGAGCATGTCGGCCTGGGCTTCGGCGACGGTGGCGTTGATGTTCAGGGACTCGTCGGCGCGGGCGCGGATCGCCTCGGCCTGGTAGCGCGTCGCCTCGCGCTGATCGACAGGTGTTGCGACCGCTTCGGTCGGATAGCTGGCCTCCATGGCCGGGCCGATCGTCTCCGACCGGGTCATGGTGTCGCCGCCGGCTTTGCCGAGGTATTCCAGCAGGACGTTGATCATCCCCCAGACCGCCGGCGGGATCGGCACCGGGGCGGCGAGGGTGAACGCCCGGATCAGGAGCTTGATGAGCCCCTTGACCTCGCCCTCGTCGAGCTCGTCGAACAGGTCCTTGAAGGGTGCCGCTTCGGCGCTCCTTGCGCCGGCAAGCACGCCGCCGCCGGCCAAAGCCCCCAGCAGGCCGGCGAGGAGCTCGCGCCGGCCGGTCGCGGCGTCTTCAGTGGCTTCCTCTGGCCGCGGGTCCCGGTCGTCGGTCCCGGCAGCGCTGCCGCTCATGGCGTAGCGCCAAGGATGGTGCCCGGAGCGGCGGCGCCAAGCGCCAGCACCACGCCGGCGGCGAGAATCTTGAACGGAAAGCTGTGGTAGCCGAAGCCGGGGATCAGGTTGGCGCCGGCCAAGGCGATGCCGACGGCGAGCACGGCGGTGCCCATGGCTTCCGCCGACTCAAGCGGCTGCTCCGCCAACCGGGTCCAGCCCGTCGTCTCGCCGCCGGCGGCGGTCATCGCCATCGCCGGCGACGAGAGCAGGCTCAGGCTCAGCGCTCCCAGGATCGATCGGGGGTTCATGGTCGTCCTCCTCGGGCTGCAGCCAGCGGTCGCAGAACGCCCGTCCGGGCTGGATGCCGGCCGCCAGGATCGCCTCGGCGCGGGCCAGGTCCTCGGGCGAGGACGAGGCGCACAGGGCCTTCGCGTCGCCCGAGAGCTCGATGTCGGCGATCCGGGTGTAGGCCGGGGTGACGATCAGGTACTCGGCCTTGGCGCGGAGATCGGCGACGGTGTCGATCTGCGCCTCGCTCAAGCCCACGTTGCGAAACAGCGGCCGGTTCAGCGCCCGGCGGGCCTCGGGATGGGCGGTGAAGATCTTGTTCTTGACCTGTTCCAGGATCACCGCGGTCTCGTCCGAGACCAGCTCGCGCAGGCTCTGCGTCGCCAGGCAGAGCTGGACCTTGCGGGCGCGGCCGGTGCGGATCAGCGCCATGACCTGCGCGCGGAACAGGGGGTGCGACAGCGGCTCCCAGGCCTCCTCGATGCAGACCAGCTTCGGGTGCGTTCCGCGGATGCGCTCCGTCGACACCTGGCGGAAGCAGGCCGAGAGGATCAGCGGCGATTCCGCCATCCCCATGACCTTGCTGTAGTCGATGCAGAGCAGCCGCGCCGCGCCGTAGCCGGCGACGACGCCGTCGAGCAGCAGGCCGAAGGGGCCGGCGGCGGTGTAATGGGCGAGGGCGTCGCGCGCAGGGCGGTGGGCGCCCAAATGCGCGCAGGCGGCGCTCAGGGTCCGCTGCCCGTGATCGAGGCCGCGGAGCGCGCTCAGCGCCTCGACCAGGGCGTGGTCCAGGTCGGCGTCGACGGGGACGTTGCGCAGTGCCAGCGCGCCGCAGAGCCAGTCGACGGCCCAGGCAAAGCCTTCCGGGCTGTCGAGGTCGCGCAGCGGCTGGACCCCGATCCCGCCCGAGCCGAGCTCGAGCCACTGGCCGTCGTCGGAGGCGAGGGTCGCGATCATCGCGGTGCGGCGGTGATCGAAGAGGGTCTGGGTGGAGCCCGGGTAGCGCTGATGCTGCAGGACCATCAGCTTCATCAGCGCCGACTTGCCACCGCCGGTCTGGCCGACGAGCAGGGTGTGGCCGACGTCGTGCCCCGGCGCATGCAGCGAGAAGAACAGCGGCCCCTGGCGGCGCGACTTCGCCACCAGGAGCGCGGGACCGCCGAGGCGGGTGTCCTCGCGGGTGCCGTCGGTCAGGCCGGTGATCGGCGAGGCGCGGCCGATGCGTTCGAGCTGGACGAGCGGCCTTCGGGCGTTGAGGCGTTCGCGCGACGCATTGCCGGGGATGTCGGCGATGGCGCCGGGCGTCTCGTTGACGGTGGCGACCCGCGCGCGCCAGCCGCGGGCGTTCAGGTGCCCCTGGACGATCCGGGCCCGGTCGTCGGCCAGGGCCGGATCGGGATCCCAGACGCGCAGGGTGACGGTGGCGATGACGAGGCCGTCGCGGGTATCGGCGATGGATTCCTCGAGCAGGCTGAGGTTGCGCTGGATGGCCGCGATGTCCTTGCGCTCGGCCTCCTCGACCCGCTTCCACCCCGTGGCCTCGAACAGGTGGCCGAGCATGCCGTAGCGTTTCGGCGCCCACTCGCTCTTGAGCCGGGCCAGCGTCCTTCGCTGGTCGTCGCGGTCGAGGAAGTGGATGGTCGTCGTCCAGCGGCCCTCGAACGGCAGCTCGTGAAAGACCTGGAAGGTCAGCGGGGTCGCCCGGCCGAAGGTGTGCACCTCGACCGCGCGGACATGCAGCCCGTCGATCGAGAGCGACGGCACCGTGGTCCAGTCGGCGGCGCCCAGGTGCTGGGCTACGGCATTCACACATCGTGGTTGAAGAGCTGGAAGATGTCTGATTCCG
>CAYWSB010000188.1:0-9372 GCA_964460465.1 uncultured Geminicoccaceae bacterium
CACGACGGCGCCGCCGAGCGTTGCGAGCCGGCCGGCGCCGCCGCCGAGCCGCCCGGCGCCACCGCCAGCGGGAAGGCCGATGCCGGCCGCGACCCCGGCCGAGCCGGTGGTCGTGGCGCGCGAGCTGCCGCCGCCCGCCGGCACGGCCCCGGCGGTGGCCGAGCCGGTGGTGAAGGCAGCGATCCTGCCGCCGCCGGAGGCGGCCCGCGATGCGGCTCGCCAGCGCGACCTCGCCGCCGTGGAGGCGCCGCCCCTGTCCGGCGAGGGCTTCCTCTGGCCGGTCGATTCGGGTGCCGTGATCAGCGGCTTCGGAGCGAAGCCCGACGGCCGGCGCAACGACGGGATCAATATCGCCGCCCCGGCCGGGACCATGGTGCGGGCGGCCGAGAACGGCATCGTGGTCTATGCCGACGAAGACCTCGCGGCCTTCGGCCGGATGCTGCTGATCCGGCACGCCGACGGCTACCTCACCGCCTACGCCCACAACGAGGCGCTCCTGGTGACGCGCGGCGACGTGGTCAGCCGCGGCCAGCCGATCGCCAAGGTCGGGCGCAGCGGCGAGGTCGTCGAGCCGCAGCTCCACTTCGAGATCCGCCAGGGGAAGAGCGCCACCGACCCGGTGGCGCTGCTCGGCGATGGCGAGGTTCGACTGGCGCGCCGCGACTGAGCCGCCGGCCCGCCGGCAGCAAGGGGCCGGCGGCTAGGCGGCCTGCGACCTCACATCGCCGGCGCTCGGCCGATGGTGCGAAGGCAGGGGAGCGCCGATCCGCTGGGCCAGGCGCTCGAGCACGACCGTGTCCACGGTCTCGTCGAACTTGCGCGCATACCACAGGGGCGAGGCCAGCAGGGCCGGCAGCTGCGCCACCGTCAGGGTCTCGGGGCTGGCACTCCGGCCGGACCAGAGCGTGAAGTGGCGATAGCCGTCGGCGAGGCAGGCGCGTCTGGGCCCCTGCTGCAGCAGGTTCTGGAAGAAGAACTCGTCCGGGGTCTGCATGTTGCGGCAGAAGCCGAGATAGCGCTCCGTCAGCGCCGCCTCCGCCACCCATGCGCAGGTCTCGCGGCTCAGGATGCGCCACCAGGGACCCTTCCAGGCCATGCTCAGGTCGCGCGGGACGAGCCTCGGTATCGGCGTCTTGAGCAGCCGGCCGTTGCGCTCGACGGCCCAGAGCCAGGGGCGCCGGCGCATGTGGAAGGGCATCTCGCTGAGCCGCTCGAAGGTGACGTAGTCGCGGCCCGGGTCGGCCGCCAGCGCCGCGACGATCTCGTCCCGGCGCTTGATCGGGTAGTCCTGCATCGAGAGCGTGACGAAGTAGTCGAACGGCGGCTGCACGGCGAGGGCTGCCCGCATCGCCCGCAGCTCCACCTCGACCATGGAGATGCCCATGTAGGTGATCGGCTGCCGCTCGATGAAGACGACGTTGGGGGCATCGCCCGCCACCGCCCGGATGGCGTCGAACTCGGCCGCGGGGGTGCGGCCGTCGACATGGACGACGAACAGGTCGTCGGGGTGACGGATGGCGCTCATCAGCCAGGCGAACTGGCGCGGCGCCTTGTAGCCGCTGATCGAATAGGCGAGACGCATCGGTGCACGACCTCGGGCAGGGTGGATGGGAGCGCCCGGGCGGCAAGCGCCAGCCGGCCGACGGGCGGGTGGAGCGATGCCCGGTGGCCGGGCGCGCCCTCAGGCGGCCAGCGCCGCCTCGATCTCGCGCAGCCGTGGCCACGCCTGGTCCTTGGCCGAGACCACGCTGACCGCGGGCGTGGACGGCCACGGCAGCGCCAGGTCGGGGTCGGCCCAGTTGAGGCCACGCTCGGACCGGGCATCGTACAGCGCATCGACCTTGTAGGTGACCTCGCAGTCCGGCTCGAGGGTCAAGAAGCCGTGCGCGAAGCCCGTGGGGACAAGCAGCTGCAGCCGGTTCCTGGCACTCAGCTCGACCGCCAGATGCTGCCGGTAGGTGGGCGAGTCCGGGCGGATGTCGACCACGACGTCGAGCACCGCACCGCGGGTCACCCGCACCAGCTTGGCCTGCGCGAAGGGCGGTGCCTGCCAGTGCATGCCCCTGAGCGTGCCCGGCCGCCGCGACAGCGACTGGTTGTCCTGCACGAAGCCGTGCGGCAGGCCGGCGGCGGCGAAGGTGCGGGCACTGAACGTCTCGACGAAGTAGCCCCGCTCGTCCTCGAGGTAGCGCACCTGGAGGAGCTTGACGCCGGGCAGCGAGGTGTCCTGGATCTGCATGGCGTCAGGCTCCGACGGCGACGCGATGCCGGGCGGCGGCCGGTGCCGCGATCGCCTGCCAGAGCTCGAGCGCCGGGCAGGCCTCGAGGTCGACATCGGCCACGGTCAGCACCTGCCCGGGCTCCACGGCGCGCCGCACATGCAGGTCGTTGGCGAGGCAGATGGGCAGATGGTCCGGGCGGTCGGCGAGGCGCACGCAGATGCCGCGGAGATCGAAGCTGCCGTAGCCGCGGGCGATGCGCTCGCCCCGGCGCAGCCGCCGCTTGGCGACGGCGGCGACCGAGAGATGCGGCCGGGCGGTGTTGTGCAGGAGCACCCCGCCGCCCGTCGCGACGCGCTCGAGCGTCTTGAAGGCCTCGAGATGGACCAGGATGTTCGGCTGCACCAGCGTGTAGAAGGGGCCCTCGCCCATCTTCAAGTAGCGCAGCGCCGCCGCCTGGGCCGGGTCGTGGCGGCCGACGACGAAAACCCCGTGCGGCAGCTTGCGCGAGACCACGTAGTCGGTGATCGGCCCGCCGGCGGCCAGCGCCGCCTCGGCGAGCTGCCGGGCGGCGACGCCGAGGTCATCCTCCTCGGGGCCGAGCAGCTCCTCGGCCGCGATGTCCGCCTTGAGATAGTTGCCGATCAGGCACTGCTCGATCTGCAGCTTGGTGCCGTCGGTGAAGGCGGTCACCATCGGCAGGCTGATGCCCTGCCGTTCCGCCCAGTGGCGCATGTCCTCGGGCGTCGGCGTGCGATTGAGGAAGCCCTTCATGTTGCCCAGCACCAGCGGCGCGAAGCCCATGGCCACGGCGTCCTCGACGAGCCGGGCGAGCGAGCCGGGCTGGTCGCCTTCCGCCTCGGTGAGGAAGCCGCGCTCGACGAAGGCCGAGCCGGTGGTGACGTGGAACTCGGGGTTGAGGGTGACCATCGGCAGGCCGGCCGCCAGAACCGCCCGCGCCACGGCCGTGGCGTGGCCGATGTCGCCGCTGCATTCGAGGATGATGTCGCTCGTCGCGATCACGGCATCGACGCTGTCGGTCAGCCGGTCGTTGGGAAAGCCGGAGACGCCGTTGCGGGCGCGTCGCGTGAGCACCTTGCCGAGCGACCAGTCCTGGCGCCGCATGAGCTCGGTGACGAAGTGGCGGGCCACGAAGCCCGTGCCGACCACGCCGATGCGCCGACCCGGCTGCTGCATCCTCACGATCATCGTGCGTTTCCTCGTTGATGCTGGCGACCCGCAACCCTCGCGACTACCATCGGATCGAGCGCATCGTGACCATGCTACCCCGACCGAGCCGTCGCGTCGACCGGCCACTGCCGCGCTGCTGGCTTGTGACGCCGAGTGGCGGGCGATGGCAGGTCAGTTTGTGAATGATACTGCTTCACTGGTTATTAACCAAGACGCTTGGAAAGCAAAGTAATGCTTCAGGGTATGTATTATTTCTTGTTTCCGAAGAGCTGCTCGATTCTGTTAATGGTAAAGCTTCACCGCTCTTTAGCTGTAATGGGATATTGGCACTGGCAGGCGAGGTGTTGGCAGATCATGAAGGTCTGGCAAGGTAGCGGCGAGCGGGGGTCGGCAGTGGCGACTTCCGCGCTTCATTCACGATAGGATCGCGTCCGATGAAGATCGTCATCACCGGGGGGGCTGGTTTCATCGGTTCCGCCGTCATTCGCGAGGCCCTGCGGCACACGCGGCACACGATCGTCAATGTCGACTGCCTGAGCTATGCGGGCAATCTCGACTCGCTGAAGGGCGTGGTCGACGACCCGGCCGGGCGGGACGAGCGCTACGCCTTCGAGCAGGTCGACATTCGGGACCGCGAGGCGCTCGAGCGGGTGTTCGCCCGGCACCGGCCGGACGCCGTCATGCACCTCGCGGCGGAGAGCCATGTCGACCGGTCGATCGAAGGGCCGCTCGCGTTCGTCTCGACCAACGTCGTGGGCACCGCCGTGCTGCTCGAGGTCGCCCGCCGGCACTGGCAGGCGCTCGCCCGCGAGGCGCGGGCCGCCTTCCGCTTCCACCACGTCTCGACCGACGAGGTCTTCGGTGATCTCGACGAGGATGAGCCGGCCTTCGTCGAGACCCGCGCCTACGCACCCAGCTCGCCCTACGCCGCGAGCAAGGCCGCTGCCGACCATCTGGTGCGCGCCTGGCGCCGCACCTACGGCCTGCCGGTGGTGCTGACCAACTGCAGCAACAACTACGGGCCCTGCCAGTTCCCCGAGAAGCTCATCCCGCACATCATCCTCAACGCGCTCGCCGGCCGGCCGCTCCCGGTCTACGGCGACGGCCGGCAGATCCGCGACTGGCTCCATGTCGAGGACCACGCCCGCGCGCTCCTCGCCGTCATCGAGCGCGGCCGGGTCGGCGAGACCTACAATATCGGCGGCCGCAACGAGGTGCGGAACATCGACATCGTCGAGACGATCTGCGCCGAGCTCGAGGCCCGGGCAGCGGAGCGCCGTCCCGCCGGCATCGCCCGCTACGGCGAGCTCGTCACCTTCGTCGCCGACCGCCCCGGCCACGACCGCCGCTACGCCATCGATGCGACCAAGATCGAGCGCGAGCTGGGCTGGCGACCGAGCGAGACCGTCGCCTCCGGGCTGGCCAAGACCGTGGCCTGGTATCTCGACAACGAGCCCTGGTGGCGCGCCGTCCTCGACGGCTCCTACCGGCTCGAGCGGCTGGGCCTCGCCGCCAGGACCTGCGCGCACCATGCGGGAGCCCGGCCATGAAGGGCATCATCCTCGCCGGCGGCACCGGCAGCCGGCTCTACCCGATCACCATGGGCACCTCGAAGCAGCTCCTGCCGGTCTACGACAAGCCGCTGATCTACTACCCGCTCTCGGTCCTGATGCTGGCCGAGATCCAGGACATCCTGGTGATCACCACACCGGACGACCAGCCGAGCTTCCAGCGGCTGCTCGGCACCGGGGCGCAGTTCGGCATCAACCTGGCCTATGCCGTGCAGCCCGAGCCGCAGGGTCTGGCCCAGGCCTTCACGATCGGTGCCTCCTTCATCGGCGATGACGGGGTCTGCCTCGTGCTGGGCGACAACATCTTCTACGGCCAGGGCTTCAGCCCGATCCTGCACCGCGCCGCGAGCCGGCTCCTGGGTGCCACCGTCTTCGGCTACGAGGTCAACGATCCCGAGCGCTTCGGCGTGGTCGAGTTCGACCGGGACTTCAAGGTCCTCTCCCTCGAGGAGAAGCCCGAGCGGCCGCGCTCCAACTACGCGGTGACCGGCCTCTACTTCTATGACAACGACGTCATCGACGTCGCCCGGTCGATCCGCCCGTCGGCCCGCGGCGAGCTCGAGATCACCAGCGTCAACGAGGTCTATCGTCAGCGCGGCCGCCTCAATGTCGAGCTGCTCGGCCGCGGCTTCGCCTGGCTCGATACCGGCACCTTCAGCAGCCTCATGGAGGCGGCGCAGTTCGTCCACACCATCGAGCGGCGCCAGGGCTTCAAGATCGCCTGCCCCGAGGAGATCGCCTGGCGCAAGGGCTGGCTCTCCGACGACGACCTGCTCGAGCGCGCCGAGCGCTTGCGCAGGAACGAGTACGGCGCCTATCTGCGCAAGCTGATCCTGCGACAGTAGCGGAAGGGGCCGACCGGCCATGGTGGCGACGCCGAGCGGAACGACGGGTTTTCGCCTGCGCGACGCCACCCCGGCCGACGCCCCGGCGCTGGCCGCCCTGATCGAGGCGCTGAACCAAAGCGAGGGTGACCCCACCGGCTTCGTCACCGCCGCCACCGTGGCGCGCGATCTGGGGCAGGGCCGGATCCACATCGTGGTGGCCGAGATCGAGGCCGAGATCATCGGCTACTGCCTCTACCATTTCGGCTACGAGGCGACCTATGCGGCGAGCGGCCTCTACATCGTCGACCTCTACGTCGTCGAGAGCCGCCGCCGCCGGGGCGTCGCCCGGGCACTGGTGGCCGAGGTCGCCCGCCGGGCCAAGGCTGCGGGCGGCGTGTTCGTCTGGTGGACGGCCAAGCCCGGCAACGCGGCGGCCAGCTCGACCTACGCCCGCCTCGGCAGCTTCAGCGAGCCGCTCGTCGCCCACGCCGTCTTCGACGCCGCCTTCGAGGCCCTGGTGGCCGAGGCCGAGCGACGCCGCGACGGCGGCTGATCAGAGCACGGCCCCGCTCGCCCGGTCGAACAGGTGGATCTGCTCGACGTCGATCCCGACCGGCACCACGGCGTCGGCGTCGGCCAGCGTCGTGGCCGGGAGCTGTGCCGTGAACGGCACGCTGCCGACATGGCCCACCAGCAGCGTGTGCGGCCCCAGGGGCTCGACCGCCACCACCTTGAGCGGCAGCGTGTACGGGCTCGACGGCGCGCAGTGCTCGGGCCTGATGCCCAGGGTCAGGGGCACGTCCAGGTGGCCGGCATGGCGATCCGCGAACGCCGCCGGCAGCGGCAGCAGATGGCCGTCGGCGCTGCGGAAGCGGGGCCCGTCGGCCTGGACCAGGGTGCCGTCGAGGAAGTTCATGCTGGGCGCGCCGATGAACGCCGCGACGAAGCGGTTGGCCGGACGCTGGTAGAGGGTGATCGGGTCGGCCGCCTGCTCGATCCGCCCCTGGTTCATCACCACCACCCGGTCGGCCATGGTCATCGCCTCGACCTGGTCGTGGGTGACGTAGACGATGGTGGTGGCGAGCCGGCGGTGCAGCGACTTGATCTCGGTGCGCATCTCGACCCTGAGCTTGGCGTCGAGATTGGACAACGGCTCGTCGAACAGGAAGACGTCGGGCTCGCGGACGATCGCCCGGCCGATCGCGACCCGCTGCCGCTGGCCGCCGGAGAGGTTCTTCGGCCGGCGGTCGAGATAGTCGCCGATGCCGAGGATCCGCACGGCCTTCTCGACCGCGGCGTCGATCTCGGCCCGGGGCACGCCGCGGACCTTCATGCCGTAGGCGATGTTGTCGCGCACCGTCATGTGCGGGTAGAGCGCGTAGCTCTGGAACACCATCGAGCAGTTGCGCAGGCCCGGGCGGACCCGGGTGACGTCGCGCTCGCCGATCCGGATCACGCCCGACGACGGCAGCTCGAGCCCGGCGATCATCCGCAGCGTCGTCGTCTTGCCGCAGCCCGACGGGCCGACCAGGACGACGAACTCCTTGTCGGCGATGTCGAGATCGAGGGCCGGGATGACGGTGACCTCGTCGAAGGCCTTGGTGATCCGCTCGAGACTGACGCGGGCCATACGCTTCTCGTTCCGTCAGAAAAAGAGGGACGGCGGCCGGCCGGAGCGCGACCGCCGTCCGCTTGCCAAGATCGTGTCCTAGAGCGGCGGCAGGCCCATCGATGCCCGATAGGCCGCCAGCTGCGCCTCCCGACCGAACTCCTCGGTGAGCTCGTTCCAGCCGGCAGCCACCGTGTCGAGAGCCTGCTGCGGGGTCACCTGGCCGGCCAGCGCCTTGGAGAGCTCGATCTCCAGGATCTCGGTGTAGGAGAAGTAGCCGGGCAGCCGCATGTCGAGGGCGACGTTCGGGCTCGCCGCGGACTCGGCCTGCGCGCCCAGATACTCCTCGGCCTCACGCTCGGAAAAGATCGCGGACCAGAGCTCGAGGTTGGTGGTGTGCACGGTCCGGTAGGGGTTCACCCCGGTGCCGCCGGTCACCGCCGCCCGCGACGAGACCTCGGGGCTGGTCAGCACCGAGATGAAGTGCCAGGCCGCCTCCTGGTTGCGCGAGGCCTGCGGCACCGCCGCCTGCCAGCCGCCGAACGCCATGAACGGCGAGTAGACGATCTCCTCGAACGTGTCCCACTCCCCGGTCTTGTAGTTCCAGATCTCGGTCGAGCCCGGCAGCACGGCCGAGCCGACATTGCCGGCCACCACCGACTGCGCCGGATCGGCGGCGATGACGCCGGTGTCGCCCCAGCCGATCGACTGCGCCACCTGGCCACCGGCGAAGGCCGCGTTCACCTCGCCGAACGAGAAGTTCAGGGCATTGGGCGGCGCCAGCTCGGAGGCGCGGATGTACTCCTCGAGCCCCCTGACCCAGCCCGGGTTGTTGATTTGCGCGTCCATCGTCTCGGGGTCGAAGAACATCGAGCCCGGATGGTCGGGGTGGTTGGTGTAGGCGGCCGCATGGCTGAAGAAGAACCAGAACTGCTGCCCGCCGCGGCGGAACGCCTCGGCCGTCCCCCAGATGCCCTGGTCGGGGCGCTGGAAGAACTCGGCGATGTCGAGGTACTGCTGCCAGTTCTGTGGCGGGGCGAGCGGATAGCCGTAGGCCGCCTCGAACGCCGCCTGCTCCTCCGGGTCCTCGAAGAGATCGATGCGGTAGGTGTAGGCGTGCAGATCGCCGTCCATGGTCATCGACAGCACCTTGCCGTCCCAGACCATCAGCCGGTCGCGGAACACCGGGTAGATGTCCTCCCAGTCCGGGCCCTCGCGCATCGCGGCCGGCATCTCGGAGAGGAACGGCGTGAAGTCGGGCGACCAGGCCGGGGCGAAGGTGATCAGGTCGAAATCGTCCTCGCCGGCGACCAGCGTGGTGACGATCTTGGGATAGAGCTCCGACCAGGGGAACTCGATCACCTGCAGCGTGCCGCAGGTCTGCTCGGACCAGACCTCGCCCGCCATGGTGAGCGCGGAGGCGATGTAGGGGCCGGTCTGCGTCCCGGCGGTGATGGTGACGCCCGAGAAATCCGGGCTGCAGGCCAGCGCCGCACCGGCCGAGAGGGCCAGCGAGGCACCCGCCGTGGTGGCGAGCAAGGTCTTGCGCATGAGGTTCGTGCTCCCTGGTTGGTTCGTGAGGAAATCGTCTACTTGATCGCACCGAGCATCAGCCCGGAGCGCATCAGCCGGCTGAGCAGCGCGGCCATCACCATCATCGGCACGATGGCGATCAGCGCGGCCGCCGAGATCGCCCACCACTCGTCGCCGCGCTGGCTGTTCTGCCCAGCGACCAGGATCGGCAGCGTCTGCCAGCGCGAGGTGGTGAGGAAAAGCGCGAAGAGGAACTCGTTCCAGATGAAGGCCAGCGTGATCATGAAGGTGGCGGCCAGACCCGGGGCCGCCATCGGCACCACGATCTGGCCGAAGATCCGCCAGTGCGGCACGTTGTCGACCATCGCCGCCTCCTCGACCTCGACCGGCAGGGCCTGGAAGAAGTCGCGCATCAGCCAGAC
>CAYWSB010000189.1:0-9288 GCA_964460465.1 uncultured Geminicoccaceae bacterium
TCACCGTCAACCGGGGGCCGCATGTCGACAAGAAGAGCCGCGAGCAGTTCGAGATTCGGACGCACAAGCGGCTCCTCGATATCGTCGACCCGACGCCGCAGACCGTGGACGCGCTGATGAAGCTCGACCTCGCCTCCGGCGTCGACGTCGAGATCAAGCTCTGAGGCGAGATCGATGCGAACCGGTATGATCGCACGGAAGATGGGCATGACGCGGCTCTTCGGGGTCGACGGCAGCCATATCCCCGTGACCGTGCTCAAGGTCGAGGACTGCGAGGTCGTGGCCGTCAGGACCGAGGCCAAGGACGGCTACGACGCCGTGCAGCTCGGTGTCGGCAAGGCCAAGGCCAAGAACGTCTCCAAGCCGATGCGTGGCCACTTCGCCAAGGCGAAGGTCGAGCCCAAGGCCAAGGTCGGCGAGTTCCGGGTGCAGCCTGACGCGCTGCTCGGCGTCGGCGAGAAGGTCCATGTCGGCCATTTCGTCGCCGGTCAGTTCGTCGACGTGGCCGGGGTGAGCATCGGCAAGGGCTTCGCCGGGGCGATGAAGCGGCACAATTTCGGCGGCCTCCGCGCCAGCCATGGTGTCTCGATCTCGCACCGGAGCCACGGCTCGACCGGCCAGCACCAGGATCCCGGTCGCGTCTTCAAGGGCAAGAAGATGGCCGGCCACATGGGCCATCGCAACGTCACGGTGCAGAACCTCGAGGTGTTCGGCGTCGATCCCGAGCAGGGATTGATCATGATCAAGGGCGGCGTGCCGGGCCCGAAGGGTGGTTGGGTCAAGGTCACCGATTCGATCAAGAAGGCCCTGCCCAAGGATGCGCCGTTCCCGGCCGCCGTGGTCAAGGCCGGCGAGGCGATGGAAGCGATTGTCGCCGAAGAGGGTGAGGTCTAGATCATGCAGGTCGATGTCAAGAACCTGCAGGGTGAGGTCGTGGGCCAGACGGAGCTGAGCGACGCCGTCTTCGGCGCGCCCGTTCGGCGCGACATCCTGCAGCGTGTGGTGACCTGGCAGCTCGCCAAGCGGCGGGCCGGCACCCACAAGATCAAGACGCGCGGCGAGGTCAGCGGCTCGACGGCCAAGATCTACCGGCAGAAGGGCACCGGCCGCGCCCGGCACGGCAGCAAGCGGGCGAACATCT
The DNA here is from genome assembly GCA_964460465.1 of uncultured Geminicoccaceae bacterium. Classification (GTDB taxonomy): domain Bacteria; phylum Pseudomonadota; class Alphaproteobacteria; order Geminicoccales; family Geminicoccaceae; genus SLRI01. The sequence continues at coordinate 1,142 of CAYWSB010000189.1, forward strand.
TCCGGACCGGTGGTCGCGCGTTCGGCCCGACGCCGCGCGACCACGGCCACGACCTGAACAAGAAGGTGCGGCGGCTGGGCTTGTGCTCGGCCCTCTCGGCCAAGGTGGCGGCCGGGGAGCTGGTGATCCTGGATGTGGCGGCCCTGGCCGAGCCGAAGACCAAGCTGATGGCGGACGTGCTGGCGAAGCTCGGTCTTGGCTCGGCGCTGTTCGTGGTGGCCGGCGAGCCCGAGCGGAACTTCGCCCTCGCCTCCCGCAACCTGCCGACGGTCGACCTGCTCCCGCAGGAGGGCGCCAATGTCTACGACATCCTGCGCCGCGACGTCCTGGTGCTGACGCAGGACGCGGCGAAGCTGCTCGAGGAGCGCCTGGCATGACCACCGCCCGCAACTACGACGTCATCGTCGGCCCGGTGATCACCGAGAAGGCGACGCGGGTGTCCGAGAACGGCCAGGTGGTGTTCAAGGTTCGCCTCGACGCCAACAAGGCCGAGATCAAGGACGCCGTCCAGAACATCTTCGGCGTGAAGGTGACGGCGGTGAACACGCTGATCCAGAAGGGCAAGACGAAGCGCTTCCGCGGCCGGCCCGGCAAGCGGAGCGACGTCAAGAAGGCGTTCGTGACGCTGGCCGAGGGCCAGTCGATCGACGTGACGACGGGGATCTAGGACGATGCCGCTCAAGCAGTACAATCCGACGAGCCCGTCGCGGCGGCAGCTGGTCACGGTCGACCGCTCGGGCCTGTGGAAGGGCAAGCCGGTCAAGAAGCTGACCGAGGGCCTGACCAAGTCGGGCGGCCGCAACAATTACGGCCGGACGACCGCGCGCCACATCGGCGGCGGCCACAAGCGGACCTACCGGGTGGTCGACTTCAAGCGGACCAAGTTCGGCGTCCCGGCGGTGGTCGATCGGCTCGAGTACGACCCGAACCGGACCGCGTTCATCGCGCTGATCCGCTACGAGGACGGCGAGGAGGCGTACATCCTGGCCCCGCAGCGCCTGCAGGCGGGCGATCCGGTGATCGCCGACCAGCGCGTCGACGTGAAGCCCGGCAATGCCGCCCCGATCCGCAACATCCCGGTCGGCACGGTGGTGCACAATGTCGAGCTGAAGCCCGGCAAGGGTGGGCAGATCGCCCGCTCGGCCGGCACCTATGCGCAGATCGTCGGCCGCGATGGCGACTTCACCCAGATCCGTCTGGGCTCGGGTGAGATCCGGCGGGTGCACTCGACCTGCATCGCCTCGATCGGGGCGGTGTCGAACCCGGACCACCAGAACATCAACATCGGCAAGGCTGGCCGCAGCCGCTGGCTCGGCAAGCGCCCGGTGGTTCGCGGTGTGGCGATGAACCCGGTCGACCATCCGCACGGTGGCGGCGAGGGCCGCACCTCGGGTGGCCGGCATCCGGTGACGCCCTGGGGCAAGGACACCAAGGGCCGGCGGACCCGCACCAACAAGAAGACGCAAGGCATGATCATCCGCAGTCGCCACCTGGCGAAGAAGAGGGGAGGCTGACGATGCCCCGCTCGGTTTGGAAGGGCCCGTTCGTCGACGGCTATCTCTTCGACAAGGTGGAGAAGACGCGGGCGTCGGGGCGCAACGAGATCATCAAGACCTGGTCGCGCCGGTCGACGATCATGCCGGATTTCGTGGGCCTGACCTTCGCCGTCTACAACGGCAAGAAGTTCGTGCCGGTCTACGTGACCGAGAACATGGTCGGCCACAAGCTCGGCGAGTTCTCGCCGACCCGCACCTACACGGGTCACGGCGCCGACAAGAAGGCGAAGAGGAGATAGGCCGGTGGGCAAGCCCAAGCAGGAACGGCGGCTGGCCGACAACGAGGCCCAGGCCGTGGCGACCCTGGTCCGCTCGAGCCCGCAGAAGCTGGGCGTGGTGGCGGGGATGATCAGCGGCATGAAGGTGGACAAGGCGCTGGTGGCGCTGGAGTTCTCGCGCCGGCGCGTCTCCGACGTGGTGCTCAAGACGCTGCAGTCGGCGATCGCCAATGCCGAGAACAACCACGACCTCGACGTCGACCAGCTCTACGTTGCCGAGGCGAGCGTCGGCAAGCGCCTCGTGATGAAGCGGTTCCGGCCGCGCGCCCGGGGCCGGGCCGGCCGGGTCGAGAAGCTGTTCAGCCAGCTGCGGATCGTCGTGCGCGAGAAGCCGGCACAAGAGGAGGCCGCCTGATGGGCCAGAAGGTCAATCCGATCGGCCTGAGGGTCGGCATCAACCGCACCTGGGATTCGCGCTGGTTCGCGGATCGCGACTACGCCTCGATGCTGGCCGACGATCTCGAGATCAGGAAGTTCCTGATGAAGCGCCTGGCCCAGGCCGGGGTCAGCAGGATCGTGATCGAGCGGCCCGCGAAGAAGGCAAGGATCACGATCTACTCGGCGCGGCCGGGCGTCGTGATCGGCAAGAAGGGCCAGGAGATCGAGAACCTGCGGCGGGATCTCTCGAAGCTCTGCGGCGGCGAGGTGCATCTCAACATCGTCGAGGTGCGGAAGCCCGAGCTCGACGCCAAGCTGGTGGCCGAGAACATCGCCCAGCAGCTCGCCCGGCGCGTCACCTTCCGGCGGGCGATGAAGCGGGCCGTGCAGTCGGCGATGCGGCTCGGTGCGCAGGGCATCAAGGTCACCTGCGGCGGCCGGCTCGGCGGGGCGGAGATCGCGCGGACCGAGTGGTATCGCGAGGGCCGGGTGCCGCTGCACACGCTCAGGGCCAACATCGATTTCGGCCGGGCCACGGCGCACACGCCCTACGGGACGTGCGGGGTGAAGGTCTGGGTGTTCCGCGGCGAGATCATGGAGCACGACCCGATGGCCTACGACAATCGGATCAACGAGCAGGGGCCCGGGCGCGGCTGACCGCGGCAGGGATTTGGGACCAGTCAGATGTTGCAGCCGAAACGAACCAAGTTCCGCAAGGCGCACAAGGGGCGCGTTCGCGGCATGACCAAGGGCGGGGCCGAGCTCAATTTCGGCGCCTTCGGCATCAAGGCCACCGAGGGCGGCCGGATCACGGCCCGGCAGATCGAGGCGGCGCGGCGTGCCATCACCCGGCACCTCAAGCGCGCTGGCCGGGTTTGGATCCGGGTGTTCCCCGACAAGCCCGTCTCGAAGAAGCCGGCCGAGGTCCGCATGGGCAAGGGCAAGGGCTCGGTCGAGTTCTGGGTGGCGCCGGTGCAGCGCGGCCGGATCATGTTCGAGATCGACGGGGTGCCGCACCAGCTCGCCGAGGAGGCGATGCAGCGGGCCGCCGCCAAGCTGCCGATCAGCACGCGGTTCGTGCATCGGGTGCAGGAGGAGGCGGCATGACCAAGGCCAGCGATCTCAGGGCCGAGACGACCGAGCAGCTCGAGGACCGGCTCCTCCAGCTGAAGAAGGAACAGTTCAACCTGCGCTTCCAGAAGGCCACCGGCCAGCTCGAGGGCACCGCCCGGATCGGCGTCGTCCGCAAGGACATCGCCAGGGTCAAGTCGGTGCTGCACGAGCGGCAGCAGGCCGCGAGCGCGGGCTAGGAGAGGGCGATGCCGAAGCGTGTCCTGCAGGGTGTCGTGGTGAGCGACAAGGGTGAGAAGACGGTGATCGTCAAGGTCGAGCGCCGCTTCATGCACCCGCTGTACAAGAAGTATATCCGGCGCTCGAAGCGCTACGCCGCCCACGACGAGAGCAACGAGGTGACGGTGGGCACCACGGTGCGCATCGAGGAATGCCGGCCGATCTCGAAGACCAAGCGGTGGACGGTGCTGGAGACGCTCGGCGCCGCCGAGCCGGTGCCGCCGGCGATGAGCGAGGTGGGTTGAAGCGATGATCCAGGTCGAGACCAATCTCGAGGTCGCCGACAATTCGGGGGCACGCCGTGTGCAGTGCATCCGGGTGCTCGGCGGCTCGCATCGCCGCTGGGGCTCCGTCGGCGACATCATCGTCGTGGCCGTGAAGGAGGCGATCCCGCGTGGCAAGGTGAAGAAGGGCGACGTGCATCACGCCGTCATCGTTCGCACCGCCAAGGAGGTGCACCGCCCGGACGGCACCGCGATCCGCTTCGACAAGAACGCGGCCGTGCTGATCAACAAGCAGGGCGAGCCGATCGGCACGCGCATCTTCGGCCCGGTGACCCGCGAGCTGCGCGCCAAGCGGTTCATGAAGATCGTGTCCCTCGCCCCGGAGGTGTTGTGATGGCGGCCCGGATCCGCAAGGGCGACCGCGTGGTCGTCACCGCCGGCAAGTCGAAGGGCGTCGAGGGCGAGGTGCTCAAGGTGCTCGTGGACGACCATCGCGTCGTCGTCCAGGGGGCGCAGCTGATCAAGAAGCACAACAAGCCCAGTGCCCGGGGCGCCGGCGGCGTCGAGCAGCGCGAGGCGCCGATCCACGTGTCGAACGTTTGCCATGTCGATCCGCGGGACGGCAAGCCGACCCGGATCGGGTTCAAGTTTCTCGAGGATGGCCGCAAGGTCCGCTATGCCAAGCGGTCCGGCGAGATCATCGATCGTTGAGGAAGACGTCATGACCCCGCGCCTGAAGCAGCGCTACGACGAGGCTCTCAAGAAGGACCTGATGGAGCAGTTCGGCTACAAGAACGCCATGCAGGTGCCGCGGCTGGAGAAGATCGTCATCAACATGGCAGTCGGCAAGGCGGTGTCCGACAGCAAGAAGATGACCGCGGCGGTCGTCGAGCTCACCAAGATCTCCGGGCAGAAGCCGGCGATCTGCCGGGCGCGGAAGTCGGTCGCCAACTTCAAGCTGCGCGAGGGCATGCCGATCGGGGCCAAGGTCACGCTGCGGCGCGAGCGGATGTACGAGTTCCTCGACCGGCTGGTGACCATTGCCCTGCCGCGGGTCCGCGATTTCCGCGGCATCTCGGGCAAGAGCTTCGACGGCCGCGGCAACTATGCGTTCGGTCTCAAGGAGCAGATCGTGTTCCCCGAGATCAACTACGACGAGGTCGACGAGGTCCGCGGCATGGACATCATCATATGCACGACGGCGCGGACCAACGAGGAGGCCTATGCCCTTCTCAAGGGTTTCGACATGCCGTTCCGCGCGTGACGGAGAGGTAGGTCATGGCGAAGAAGAGCTCCATCGAGAAGAACAACCGCCGCCGGCTCCTGGTGGCCCGCCAGGCGCAGAAGCGGGCGGCGCTCAAGGCGGTGATCAACAACCGCGAGGGTGATCCCGAGGAACGGTTCGATGCGGTGCTGAAGCTGGCGGCGCTGCCGCGCAACGGCTCGAAGATCCGGATTCGCAATCGCTGCAATCTGACGGGGCGGCCGCGCGCCTACTATCGCAAGTTCGGGATCTCGCGCATCGCCCTGCGCGATCTGGCCTCGGAAGGTCAGGTTCCGGGTGTGGTGAAGTCGAGCTGGTAAGGCTGGAGCACTGAAATGTCGATGTCAGATCCCCTCGGGGACATGCTGACCCGGATCCGCAACGGCCAGATGGCGCAGAAGGGCAGCGTGCTCTCGCCGTCGTCCAAGCTGCGCAAGAACGTGCTGGAGGTGCTCCGCCGCGAGGGCTACATCCGCGGCTACACGGCGAGCGAGCCCAAGGGCGGCAAGTCGGAGCTGTCGATCGAGCTCAAGTACCACAACGGCGAGCCGGTGATCCGCGAGCTGCGGCGGGTCTCGCGCCCGGGTCGGCGCATCTATGCCGGGGTCAAGGAGCTGCCCGAGATCTACAACGGTCTCGGCATCGCCATCCTGTCGACGCCCCGCGGCGTGCTCTCGGATGCCGAGGCGCGCGAGAAGATGGTGGGCGGCGAAGTTCTCTGCACGGTGTTTTGATCATGTCGCGTATCGGTAAGCATCCGGTCAGCATCCCGAGCGGGGTCGAGGTCGCCGTCGAAGGCCAGACCGTCAAGGTCAAGGGCAAGCTCGGGGCGCTCGAGGAGACCCTGCCCGGCGAGGTGGTGGTGGCGCTCGAGGACGGCTCGCTGGCGGTTCGGCCGCGCGACGACGGCGACAAGCGCGGGCTGCAGATGTGGGGTTTGGCCCGCACGCTGGTGCAGAACATGGTCACCGGTGTGAGCAACGGGTTCACGACGCGGCTGGAGATCTCCGGCGTCGGCTACCGGGCCAACGTCGACGGCAAGATCCTGAACCTGCAGCTGGGCTACAGCCACGACATCAAGTTCGCGATCCCCGACGACGTGAAGATCGTCTGCGAGACGCCGACCGCGATCGTCATCTCCGGGTTCGAGAAGCGGCGGGTCGGCCAGATCGCGGCCGAGATCCGCGGCTTCCGGCCGCCAGAGCCCTACAAGGGCAAGGGTGTCCGCTACGGCGACGAGGTCATCCTGCGCAAGGAAGGCAAGAAGAAGTAGCCATGATCAAAGCCAACGAGCGTTTCGCGCGGCGTGCCCGGCGCACCCGCTACGCCCTGCGCCAGGCGGCGAACGGCCGACCGCGCCTGTCGGTGTTCCGGTCCTCGAAGCACATCTACGGGCAGATCATCGACGATGCGGCGGGCCGCACGCTGGTCGCCGCCTCGAGCCTGGACAAGGGGCTGAAGGGCGCGCTCAAGACCGGGGCGGACATGGCCGCTGCCAAGGAGGTCGGTCAGCTCTTGGCCCGGAAGGCCAAGGAGGCCGGGATCGAGGCGGTCGTGTTCGACCGCGGCGGGTACAAGTATCACGGCCGCGTCAAGGCGCTGGCGGATGCCGCCCGCGAGGGTGGCCTCGCGTTTTGAACGCCTGTTTGATTGGGAAAGTGTGATGGCACGTCCACAGCGTGGCGAGGATCGCCAGGACTCCGAGCTGATCGACAAGCTGGTCAGCGTCAACCGCGTGGCCAAGGTGGTCAAGGGCGGGCGGCGGTTCGGCTTCTCTGCCCTGGTCGTCGTCGGCGACGGCAAGGGCCGGGTCGGCTACGGCAGCGGCAAGGCGCGCGAGGTCCCCGAGGCGGTCAGGAAGGCCACCGAGCAGGCCAAGCGCTCGATGGTCCGCGTGCCGCTGCGCGAGGGCCGCACCCTGCATCACGACATCCAGGGCCGCTTCGGCGCCGGGCACGTGCTGCTGCGCGCCGCCCCTCCGGGCACCGGGGTGATCGCCGGCGGCCCGATGCGCGCGGTGCTCGAGGCGCTCGGCATCGGCGACGTGGTGGCGAAGTCGCTCGGCACCTCCAACCCGCACAACATGGTGAAGGCCACCATGGAGGCGCTGCGGCTCGTCAACTCGCCGCGCGCGGTGGCCGCCAAGCGGGGCAAGAAGGTGAGCGAGATCATCGGCCGGCGCGAGGGTGCCGTCGAAGCGGTGGCGGAGGCTTGAACCGATGGCCGAGAAGCTCAACATCACGCAGACCGGCAGCCCGATCGGCCGACCGGACTATCAGCGCAAGACCCTGATCGCCCTCGGGTTGAACAAGATGCATCGCTCGCGGGTCGTCGACGACACGCCGGAGAACCGGGGGCGGATCGATCGGGTGAAGCATCTTCTGCGGGTCGAGCCCGCCAAGTCCTGACGTCGGAGCGATGACATGCGTTTGAACGATCTGCGCGACAACCCGGGCGCTCGCTACAAGGCGAAGCGGCTCGGTCGCGGCATCGGCTCCGGCAAGGGCAAGACCGCGGGCAAGGGCCACAAGGGCCAGAAGGCGCGGAGCGGCGGCGCCGTCCGGGTGTTCGAGGGTGGCCAGATGCCGATCTACCGGCGCCTGCCGAAGATCGGCTTCAAGAACCCGACCCGCCAGACCTTCTCGATCGTCAATCTGGGGACTCTGCAGGCCGCTCTCGATGCCGGCAGGCTGGATGCCGCAGCACCGATCGACGCCGTGAAGCTGGTCGAGGCCGGGGTCCTGCGGCGGACGCATGCCGGGGTCCGGCTGCTGGCCAAGGGCGAGCTGACGACGGCGGTGACGCTCGAGGTGACGGGGGCCAGCAAGGCGGCGGTCGCTGCCGTCGAGAAGGCCGGCGGCACGGTCACCGTGCTCGGTGGTGGTGCTGTCGCAGCCGAGGCCGCGAGCGAAAGCTGAAGGAGCAGCGATGGCGTCGGTTGCCGACCAACTCGCGTCGAACATCAATTTCGGCGCCTTCGCCAAGGCCACCGAGCTCAAGCGGCGGATCTGGTTCGCGCTCGGCTGCCTGATCGTCTACCGCATCGGCACCTACATCCCGCTGCCGGGCATCGACCCGCAGGTCATGGCGCAGATCT
>CAYWSB010000190.1:0-9262 GCA_964460465.1 uncultured Geminicoccaceae bacterium
GTCGCCCCGCCGCCGCAGGAAGCCGATGCGGGCCCGGTCAGCCGCTCGCGAAAACGGCCAAAGGCCAAGAGCTGAACGCCGCCGCCAGGTCGATCGGCGCCGGCTGCTCGCCCGCATCGAGCAGCGACCGCCAGCGCTGCCGCGGCAGTTCCTCCGGGAGGTCGAGCACCGTGTCGGCGAAGACCTCGCCCAGCCGCGGCGCCGCGTCCGGAGCGAGCCGGCCGGCCACGGCGCGCGGCACGGCGACGACGAGGGCCGCCGCGCCCGCCGTCCGGGCGAACGCCACAACATGGTCGGCCATCGGGCCTTTGGCGCGCAGCGGCAGGTAGCGGCCCGCGGCGTAGAGCCCGGGCCGGGCCGCCCGGTCGGCGAGCAGCGTGCGGACCAGATGCTGCTTCGCCCGCCCCTGCCGCCAGTCGCGGGCGAAGTCGGGCGGCGGGCCGTCGAGGGCGGCGGCCAGGGCCGCGAAGTCGACCGGGCGACGGTTGTCCGGGTCGACCAGCGCGAGGTTCCAGCCTTCGCTGCCCTGGTAGACGTCCGGCACGCCCGGCATGGCGAGCCGCAGCGCCGTCTGCGCCAGACCGTAGACCACACCGGCCGGCAGCAGCCTTTCGTGCCAGGCGTGGAACCCGGCGGCCAGCGGGCTGCCGAGGCACTGGCGGGCATGGCCGCCCAGCGCCGCCTCGAAGGCCGCGTCCGGTGCCGTCCAGCGGGTCCGCTCCTTGGCCTCGCGCGCGGCCTTGACGAGATAGGCGTCCAGCCGCCCAGCGAAGGCGTCGAGCCCCGCCGCATCGTCGGGCCGGAGCCCTTCCGGCCAGGCGCCGACGAGGGTCTGGTAGAGCAGATAGGCGTCGGCGGCGCGCAGGGCCGCGGGCTTGGCCTGGAGCCAGTCGCCCACCGCAAGGACCCAGTCGTCGGCGTGCTCGGCCAGTGCCGCCAGCCGGGCGCGGACGTCCTCGCCGCGCTTGGTGTCGTGGGTCGAGCCCGCCAGCAGGCAGGCCGGATGCGTCTCGGCCAGCCGCGTGGCGAAGGCGTGGAAGTCGTCGACGTCGAGGCTCATGTGGTCGGGCTCGCCACCCACCTCGTTGAGCGCCACCAGCCGGTGGTAGCGGTAGAAGAGCGTGTCCTCCTTGCTCTTCGCCATCACCGGCCCGGTGAGCTGCTGCAGCCGCGTCGCCCAGTCCCGCGCCGCCGGATCGGTCGGGGCAGCCGCCAGAACCGCCGCCAGGAACGTGAAGGCGAGGTCGTCCTCGAGCCCGGCGGCGGCCCGGGCCTCGGCCAGCACCTGCTCGACCAGGGCCGCGTCCGCCGGCGTCACCGGCGCCGCGTCGAGATAGGTGCGATAGACCGGAAACGCCTCGACCACGGCGCCGATCGCCCGGGCGAGCGAGCTCGACCCGAGATCGCGAAACCGCCGGTCGGCGGCCGCCATTGCGGCCGCGCCGCGCACCAGCCGGGCGAGCTCGCCGGGAAAGCCGGTCTCGAGGATCGTGGCCTTGGCCGCCCGCAGCATCGCCGCATAGTCGGCGCGGTGCCCGGCGATGGCGCGCCAAAGCGCATCCAGCGTGCCGGCCCCCATCGGCGCGACGAACAGGCGGCTGAGCCGGTCGGCCGCCTCGTAGCCGGTGGTGCCGGCAACGGGCCAGTCGGGGCGGAGGGCTTCACCACCCTCTAGGATCTTCTCGACCCAGACGGGGGGCGGCGGCCGCTCACCCGCCGCCTCGCGCAGGGCCGTGTCGAGCCGGCGGAGATAGACCGTAGGATCAGCCAGGCCATCGATGTGGTCGAGCCGGACACCCTGCACGAGGCCGTCCTGCACCAGGGCCAGGAGCGTGCGGTGGGTGTCGGCGAAGACATCCGGGTCCTCGACCCGCACGCCGACGAGCCCGTCGATGTCGAAGAAGCGGCGGTAGTTGAGTGCCTCGGCCCCGAGCCGCCACCAGGCGAGGCGGTAGGGCTGGCGCTCGAGCAGCGCATGCAGGTCGTCCGTCGATTCGGGCAGGGCATCGAGCGACAGCGGGAAGCGCTGGTCGTGGTAGCGCAGCTCGAAGCCGCGGTCGGTGGCCTCGACCTCGAGCTCGCCGGCCTCCAGGACCTCGCCATAGGGCCGGCCCAGCACCGGCAGCAGCACCCGGCCCGGCGTCGCCCCGGCCGTGGCCGGCCAGTCGATGTCGAAATGGCCGGCGAAGGCGCTCGCCTGCCCCCTGGCCAGGACGTCCCACCACCAGGCATTGCCGGGGCCGATGCCCATGTGGTTGGGGACGTGGTCGAGGATGATGCCGAGCCCGTGGGCCCTGGCCGCCGCGGCCAGGTCCCGGAACCCGACCTCGCCGCCGAGCGAGGGCTCGATCACGTTCGGGTCGACCACGTCGTAGCCGTGGGTCGATCCGGGCGTCGCCTGCCAGATCGGCGAGAGATAGACATGGCTGACGCCGAGCCGCGCCAGATAGGGCAGGACGTCCCGCGCGGCCGCGAAGTCGAAGCCGTTGCGAAACTGCAGGCGGTAGGTCGCGCGGATGGCGGGCTCAGCGGCCACGGGGTCGCTCCCCGGCCATCACCTCGACCAGCTGCCGTGCAAGCGGGGTCTCGAGGAGCTGGTCGAGCTCGCCGGCCATCCGCCGGCGCCAGTTGGGATGCTCGTCGATCGTGCCGGGCAGGTTGGGCTGCTCGATCGATCCCTCGAGGTCCTCGACCTGGACCATCGCCAGCGTCGCCGGGGTGCGGGCGAGGAACCGATGCAGCGCAATGGCGAGATCGTCCGGCGCGGTGCCGGCGAGCAGGCCCTCGTAGGCGAGGGCGTCGCGCAGCCTCGCCACGTCCGCCTCGCGCTCCCGGCGCGCCACCCTGGCCGCGGCGGCATCGAGCTGCCCGGCCCTGAGCCGCCAGTCGATGTCGTGGCCGACCAGAAAGCCCCGGACGGTGGCCAGATCGTGGGTCGAGACGGTCGCCAGCGCCGCTGCCGGGTAGGTGGTCGAGGCGCGAAACAGCCCGCTTTCCCAGCGCTCGAACCAGACGACCCGGTAGGACAGGAGGCCGCTGCCGGTCATCGCCTCGCGAAAGCCCGCCGCTACCGTGCCCAGGTCCTCGCCGATCACGAGGCAATCGTGGGCACGCGAGGCCTCGGCCACGGTGCGCAGCATCGCCGGCAGGGGATAGCTGACATACGCCCCGTCCGCCGGCGTGCCGCCCGCCGGGATCCAGAACAGCCGCATCAGCCCCATGGCGTGGTCGATGCGCACCGCCCCCGCTGGCGCCATGGCCGCATCGAGCAGCGCCCGGAGCGGCGCCATGTCGCGGGCGAGCAGCGCCATCGGCGAGAGCGGCGCCACGTTCCAGTTCTGGCCGGTCGGGCTGAACGGGTCGGGCGGCGCGCCGATCGAGGCCCCGGCCACGACATCGGCGGGCTCGGCCCAGACATCGGCCCCGTCCGGCACGACGCCCACCGCGATGTCGAGGTAGAGCCCGATGCGCATCCCGGCTGCCAGGGCCCGGGCCTGGGCCTGCCCGAGCTGGCGCCTGGCCAGCCACTGCAGGAAGCGCGCCTCCTCGACGAGCGGGCGATGCTGGGCGGCGAAGGCCTCGACCGCCGGATGATGCACGTCGCGGAGCTCGGCCGGCCAGTCGCGCCAGCCCCGGGCGGCACCCGTCTGCCGCCGCTGCGTCAGGGCGATGGCCTCGAACCGGGCGTAGCTCTCGAGCGCCATACCCTGCTCATCGCACCAGCGGCGGTAGGCGCCGTAGAGCCGGTGCGCCGGCCCGAACCCGTCGAACAGGGCGGCGAACGCCGTCTCCTTGACCGCCGCCATGGCCGGGTAGTCCAGGAGCTCGGCCGCCGGCAGCGGTGGCAGCTCCGGCAGCGTCACGCCGAGCTCGGCCGCCGCCTGATCGAGGGCGATGGCATAGGGATCGAGCCAGCGCCGGCTCGACGGCGCGTAGGGGCAGGCGCGCTCCGGCTGGTCGCGGAAGCGGGCGTGCAGCGGGCTGAGCCCCAGGACGTCGGCCCCCTGCCCCGCCGCCAGCTCGGCCAGCCGGGCAATGTCGGCGAAATCGCCGATCCCGGCATTGCGCAGCGAACGCAGGCCGTAGGTCTGGCAGGCAACCCCCCAGGCCCGCCCGATGCCACGCTCGGCCGGCGACAGGCAGGTGACCGGCGGCGCCGAAACGGCGTGCAGGTCGACCATGTCCTCGGGCACCCCGCCCATCGCGTCCAGCAGCGCCGCCTTGGTCTCGGGCGAGGTGACGTGCCAGGTGCCGTCGATGTCGTGGTAGCCGGGGGCGATGCCGGCGGCGGCCGCCCGCTTGTCGAGATCGCGCGTCATCGGCCGGCGCTCATCGCGGCGACGACGGACCAGCCGGGGCGTCGGCCAGCCGCCGGCTCGGTGCCGGGCGTGGCCCACACCACCGCGCCGGAGGGCGCCGGAAAGCCGTCGGCGGCACGCTCCTCGAGGTTGGCCTGCAGCTCGAGCTCGCGGCCGTCGGCCAGCCGCCAGGTCACGGCGAAACCGCGCCGGCCCACCCGCGCGATGCGGGCGTCGGGCGCCATGCCGCCGAGCCCCGGCACGATGTGCCGATGGCGCACCGCCAGCAGGTCCTGGACCATCGCCCGCCACGCGGCGTGCCCGGGCTGCGCCAGCTCGGCGCGGTCCAGCCGGCTCGCCGCCATCGTCGCCGGATCGAGCGGGTCGGGGATGCGCGCACGCAGCGCCGGGTCGGCGAAGGCCGCGAACGTGGCGAACTCGGCCCGCCTGCCCTCGCGGACCGCCTCGGCCAGCGGCCCCTCGAAGTCGCAGAAGAACAGAAACGGCGTGCGCGTGCCCCACTCCTCGCCCATGAACAGAAGCGGCACCTGCGGCGCCAGCAGCAGCAGCGCCTGCAGCGCCTGCACGGCCGCCGGTGCGGCGAGCCCCGTGAGCCGCTCGCCCAGGGCGCGGTTGCCGATCTGGTCGTGGTTCTGGATGAAGTTGACGAAGGCCTGCGGGGGCAGATGCCCGCTCCGCTCGCCGCGCCGGGCACCGTCGCGATGCGCCGATGCCTCGCCCTGATAGACGAAGCCCGAGCCGAGGCTCTTGAGCAGCAGCCCGACCGGGTCGTCGCCGTAGTCCCTGTAGTAGCCGTCGGTCTCACCGGTGGCCAGGACATGGGCGACGTGGTGGTAGTCGTCGTTCCACTGCGCGTCGTAGGCGTGCGCCAGGAACGAGGCGGCATTGGCGTCGTTTTCGAGCACCAGATGCACGTGCCGGCGGTTGCCGATCCGCTCGCGCACCGCCTGGCTCAATTCCGTCAGGATGTGCGGATCGCTGCCGTCGTGGATCGCGTGCACGGCATCGAGACGGAGCCCGTCGATGCCGTAGGTCTCCAGCCAATAGAGCGCATTCTCGATGACGAAGCGGCGCACCGCCGGCTCGCGGAAATCGATCGCCGGCCCCCATGGCGTGGCGATGTCGTCGCGGAAGAACCGCTTCGCATAGGCGCCGAGATAGTTCCCGTCCGGGCCGAAGTGGTTGTAGACGACGTCGAGAAAGACCATCAGCCCCAGGCGGTGCGCCGCGGCGACGAAGGCCGCCAGATCCGCGGGGGTGCCGTAGGCGTTGTGCACGGCATAGGGCAGCACGCCGTCATAGCCCCAGCCGCGGCGGCCGGAATAGGCGGCGAGCGGCATCAGCTCGACGGCGGTGATGCCGAGCGCGGCCAGGGCCGGCAGCTCGCGGGCGGCGGCGGCGAGCGTGCCCTCGGCGGTGAAGGTCCCCACATGCAGCTCGTAGAGCACGGTCTCGCCCCAGGGCCGGCCGCGCCAGCCGGCTTCGGCGACGATCGGCCCGGGCACCAGGCTGGCGCAGTGCACGTCGGTCGCCTGCTGCCGGGACGCCGGGTCGGGCACCACCGTGCCATCGGGCAGCTCGAACGCGTAGGCCGCCGCCGGTCCGACCGGTGCCGTTGCGCTGTGCCAGCCCGCCTCGCCCGGCGTCATCGGGATGCGGGCGCCGTCGGCGAGCAGCGTGACGGCCGCCGCATCGGGCGCCCAGAGATCGAAGCGCGTGCCGGTTGCCGCCGGCTTCGGTCCGAAGCGCACCGCTCAGTCTCCCCCGGCCGTCGCCGGCCGGCGCTCGGCATGCTCGAGGACGAGCAGGTGGCGCCCGTCGAGGGGCATCTCGGTGTCCGCGGCGAGCCGCCGTCCCTCTGCGTCCCCGGTCGTGTCGACGAGGATGGTCCAGACCCCGGCCGGGCGCTCGGGCAGCCGGAAGATACGCGGCTCGGGCGCGCCGTTGGCGAGGATCAGGAGCGTGGTCGCCGGGTAGGGCCGGCCGAAGGCGTCGATGTCGGGGGTGGCGGCCCCGCAGAGCATGATGCCGAGGCAGCGGCCGAGGCCGTCGTGCCAGTCGCCGTCGGTCATCTCGCGGCCGTCGGGATGGAGCCAGGTGACGTCCTTGATACCGTCGGGCGAGGCGTGGTCGCCGTGCATGAAGCGGCGCTTCCTGAGCACGGGGTGCGCCTTCCGGAGCGCGATCAGCCGGGCGGTGAAGTCGATCAGGTCCTGGTCGGCGGTCTCCCAGTCCATCCAGGAGAGCTCGTTGTCCTGGCAGTAGGTGTTGTTGTTGCCGGCTTGGCTGCGGCCGAGCTCGTCGCCCATCAAGAGCATCGGCGTGCCCTGGCTGAGCAGCACCGTGGCCAGCATGTTGCGCACCTGGCGGGCGCGGATCGCCAGGATCTCCGGATCGTCGGTCGGCCCCTCGGCACCGTAGTTGTGCGAGAGGTTGTGGCTGTGGCCGTCACGATTGTCCTCGCCGTTGGCCTCGTTGTGCTTGTCGTCGTAGCTGACGACGTCCATCAGCGTGAAGCCGTCATGGGCGGCGATGAAGTTCACCGACGCCCAGGGCTTGCGGCCCTGGTACTCGAAGAGGTCGGAGGAGCCGAGCAGCCGGCCGGCGAGCTCCGGCAGGATGCCCTCGTCGCCGCGCCAGAAGGCGCGCACGCCGTCGCGGAAGCGGTCGTTCCACTCGGCCCAGCCGGGCCCGTAGCCGCCGAGCCGGTAGCCCTCGTGGCCCACGTCCCAGGGCTCGGCGATCAGCTTCACGCCGTTCAGGGCCGGGTCCTGGCGCAGCACGTCGAAGAACCCCGCACCCGGGTCGAAGCCGTGCGTGTCGCGGCCGAGCGTGGTCGCGAGATCGAAGCGGAAGCCGTCGATCTGGTAGACCTCGACCCAGTGGCGGAGCGAATCGACGACCATCTGCAGGACGCGCGGATGGGCGAGGTTGAGCGAGTTGCCGCAGCCGGTGACGTCGAAATAGTAGCGCGGGTCGTCGCCCACGAGCTGGTAGTAGCTGCTGTTGTCGATGCCGCGGAACGACAGGGTCGGCCCGAGATGGTTGCCTTCGGCCGTGTGGTTGTAGACGACGTCGAGGATGACCTCGATGCCGGCCTCGTGGAGCCGGCGGACGGCGATCTTGAGCTCGTCGAGATCGCCCCCCGGCGAGACGTAGCGGGGCTCGGGGGCGAAGAAGCCGATCGAGTTGTAGCCCCAGTAGTTGACCAGCCCCTTCTCCAACAGGAAGCGGTCGTCGACGAAGGCGTGGATCGGCAGGAGCTCGATCGCGGTGACGCCGAGCCGGAGCAGATGGTCGATCACCGGCCGCTCGCCGAGCGCCGCGTAGCTGCCGCAGTGATGCGGGGCGAGGTCGGGGTGCCGCTTCGTCAGGCCCTTGACGTGCGCCTCGTAGATCACCGTCTCGGCGAACGAATGATCGGGCCGGCGATGCTGGCCCCAGGAGAAGCTCGGATCGACCACCACGCCCTTGGGCATGCCGGCGGCGTTGTTGCGCCGGTCGAACGTCAGGTCCGCACGGCGGTGGCCGAGCCGGTAGCCGTGATGCGCGTCCGACCAGCGGACCTGCCCGGCGAGCTGTTTGGCGTAGGGGTCGATCAGGAGCTTGTTGGGGTTGAACCGGTGCCCCTCGTGCGGCCGGTAGGGGCCGTGCACCCGGTAGCCGTAGAGCTGGCCCGGCCGCGCCTCGGGCAGGTAGCCGTGCCAGATCTCGTCGGTGAACTCCGGCAGGGGGACGCAATCGAGCTCGCGCCGGCCGGAGCGGTCGAACAGGCAGAGGTCGACGCGCTCCGCATGCGCGGAGAAGAGGGCGAAGTTGACCCCGTAGCCGTCGAACGTGGCGCCAAGCGGGTAGTTGCGGCCGGGCCAGACGGTCCAGCGGCTGCTGCGGGTGGTCGACATCATCACTCCAGGCTTGCCGTGTCGTCACGCCCCGGAAGGCGCCGGAAAGGGTCTTAGCGCAACGGCCCGAGGCTCACAAACCGCCGGCCCCGCAGCGACCTACCGGACTCGTCTCGTGCTCGCGGCAACTGGCGCCAACTTGGGCAGAAACGCCGGCGGCGCGCAAATCATGCCGGTTTTGTGGGCAGAAGGGCCACCGCGCGACACGTGATGGCGCGCGCACTCATCCGCCCGGCCTCTTGGCCCGCTCCTTGCTGACTGGGCGGCGAAGGCACGCACACCACCCAAGGGGATGAACTATGCGCCATCGGTTCTCGGGCAAGCTGCTCGCCACGGCCCTTCTCGGCACCACGCTGCTCGGCAGTGCTACCGCCGCCAGTGCGGAGGAGACGATCAAGCTCGGCATCCTGCACTCGCTCTCCGGCACCATGGCGATCAGCGAGACGACGCTGAAGGACGTCATGCTGATGCTGATCGAGGAGCAGAACAAGAAGGGCGGCGTGCTCGGCATGCCGCTCGAGGCCGTGGTGGTCGACCCTGCCTCCGACTGGCCGCTCTTCGCCGAGCGCGCCCGCGAGCTGATCGAGGTCGAGGGCGTGGCCGCCGTGTTCGGCTGCTGGACCTCGGTGAGCCGCAAGTCGGTGCTGCCGGTGTTCGAGGAGCTCAACAACATTCTCTTCTACCCGGTCCAGTACGAGGGCGAGGAGAGCTCGAGGAACGTCTTCTACACCGGTGCTGCCCCCAACCAGCAGGCGATCCCGGCGGTCGACTACCTGATGGAGGAGGAAGGCGTCGAGCGCTGGGTGCTCGAGGGCACCGACTACGTCTATCCCCGCACCACCAACCGCATCCTCGAGGCCTACCTGATCCAGCAGGGCGTCGATCCGTCCGACATCGACGTCAACTACACGCCCTTCGGCCACAGCGACTGGCAGACCCGCGTCGCCGCCATCAAGGACTTCGGCAGCCAGGGCAAGAAGACGGCGGTGGTCTCGACCATCAACGGCGACGCCAACGTGCCGTTCTACCGCGAGCTCGGCA
>CAYWSB010000191.1:0-9232 GCA_964460465.1 uncultured Geminicoccaceae bacterium
GTGCTGGCCCAGGCACCGCTGGTCGTGAAGATGCAGACGTCCTGGCCGGCGTCGGACATCTTCACGGATTTCGCGCGCCAGTACGCCGAGCGCGTCGAGGCGATGTCCGGTGGCCGGCTGACCATCGACCTTTTGCCCGCCGGCGCCGTGGTCGGTGCCTTCCAGGTGATGGACGCGGTGCACGACGGCGTGCTGGATGCCTCGCACACCGTCCCAGTCTACTGGTACGGCAAGTCGAAGGCGGCCTCGTTCTTCGGCACCGGCCCGGTGTTCGGCGGCTCGGCCACCACCATGCTGAGCTGGTTCTACCAGGGCGGCGGTGACGAGCTCTACCGCGAGCTGACCCAGGACATCCTCGGCCTCGACGTCTACGGCTTCATGGGCTTTCCCATGCCGGCCCAGCCGTTCGGCTGGTTCAAGACCGAGGTCAACACCGCGGCCGACCTGCAGGGCTTCAAGTACCGCACCGTCGGCCTCGCCGCGGACCTTCTGCAGGCGATGGGCATGTCGGTGGCCCAGCTTCCGGGCGGCGAGATCGTGCCGGCCATGGAGCGCGGCGTCATCGACGCTTTCGAGTTCAACAACCCGTCCTCGGACCTGCGGTTCGGCGCGCCCGACGTCGCCAAGAACTACTACCTCTCGTCCTACCACCAGGCGTCCGAGAGCTTCGAGTTCCTGTTCAACCGCGACTTCTTCGACGACCTGGAGCCGGACCTGCAGGCGATCCTGAAATACGCGGTCGAGGCGGCGTCGACCGCCAACACGGCGCTCGCCATGCAGGAATACTCGAACGACCTCGTGCGCATCCGCGAGGAGTTCGGGGTGGCGATCCACCGGACCTCGACCGACATCCTGGCAGCCCAGCTCGAGGCCTGGGACCAGATCATCGCCGACCTCGAGCAGGACGAGTTCTCCAAGCGGGTGATGGACAGCCAGCGCGCCTGGGTCGAGAAGGTCAGCTACTACGAGCTGATGAACGCGCCCGACTACGCGCTCGCCTACAACCACTACTTCCCGGGCCGCCTGGCACTCTAGCGCCGGCATTGCGGACCGACGGGTGCCCGGTGGCGACGACGCCGCCGGGCACTTTTGCACTGATGTGTCGGAGTTGAGCAACCGGAGGTAGCGCACCGCGATGGTTGGCTTCATTCGCTTCGCCGATGCGCTCTCCGCGGCATTCGGCAAGGCCTTCGCCTGGCTCATCATCCTGATGACCCTGGGCACCGCCTATGAGGTCTTCGTCCGCTACGTCCTCGGCAGCCCGACACCCTGGGCGCTCGACGTCTCGTTCATCATGTACGGCACCCTGTTCATGATGGGCGGCGCCTACACGCTGTCGCGCGGCGGCCACGTGCGCGGCGACTTCCTCTACCGGCTCTGGCAGCCGCGCACCCAGGCCAAGGTCGATCTCGTCCTCTACATCTTCTTCTTCTTCCCGGGCGTGCTCGCCCTCGTCTTCGCCGGCTGGAAATACGCGGCGCGCTCGTGGAGCTACGCCGAGGTCAGCGTCAACAGCCCCGCCGGCATTCCGATCTTCCAGTTCAAGTCGGTGCTCGTCGCCGCCGGGCTCCTGCTCCTGATCCAGGGCATCGCCCAGGTCTGCCGCTGCCTGCTCTGCATCCGCACCAACGCCTGGATGCATGCCGAGGAGGACGTGCGCGAGACCGAGGACGTGCTGCTGCAGAAGGCGACCGAGGCGGAAACCCGGCCGGGAGGCCACGTATGACCGACCCGCAAGTCGCCCTGTTCATGCTGGGGCTGTTCATCTTCCTGGTGTTTCTCGGCTTCCCGATCGCCTTCACCCTGATGGCGATGGGCATCGGCTTCGGCTACTACGCCTATTTCGACGGCGGCCGGATGTGGCGGACCTTCAACCGCCTGGGCGAGGATGCCTCCTGGTGGGAGAGCACCTCCGCCTGGATCGAAGGCTTCTTCAACAGTCGCATCTTCGACCTGTTCATCAACCAGACCTATACGGTGATGTCCAACGAGGTGCTGACGGCGGTGCCGCTGTTCCTCTTCATGGGCTACATCGTCGAGCGCGCGAACATCGTGAACCGGCTGTTCGCGACGCTCAACATCGCCTCGCGCAACGTGCCGGGCTCGATGGGGGTGGCGGCGCTGATCACCTGCGCGCTCTTCGCCACCGCCACCGGCATCGTCGGTGCGGTGGTCACCCTGATGGGCCTGCTGGCCCTGCCGGCCATGCTCAAGGCGCGCTACGATCACTCCTTCGCCTCGGGCATCATCTGCGCCGGCGGCACGCTCGGCATCCTGATCCCGCCCTCGATCATGCTGATCGTCTATGCCGCGGCCTCCGGCGTCTCGATCGTGCGGCTCTATGCCGGCGCCCTGCTGCCGGGCCTCGTTCTCGTGGGCCTCTACCTCGTCTACGTCATCGGCCGCTCGATCGTGCAGCCGAGCGTGGCGCCGCGACCCAGTCGGGACGAGGTTCCCGAGGTGCCGATGGCCCAGCTCGTCCTCATGCTGGCGACCTCCTTCTTCCCGCTGGCCTTCCTCATCCTCGCCGTGCTGGGCTCGATCCTCTTCGGCCTCGCCACGCCGACCGAGGCCGCGTCGATCGGGGCGCTCGGCGGCATCGTGCTGGCGATCGGCTACGGCGCGATGACCTACGAGCGGCTGCGCGAATCGGTCTATCTGACGGTGCGCACCACCGCCATGGTCTGCTGGCTGTTCGTCGGCTCCTACACCTTCTCCTCCGTCTTCTCCTATCTCGGCGGCGAGCACCTGATCTCGGAGTTCGTGCGCGGCTTCGACCTGACCACGCTGCAGTTCCTGATCCTCGCCCAGCTCATCATCTTCCTGCTCGGCTGGCCGCTCGAGTGGTCGGAGATCATCATCATCTTCGTGCCGATCTTCCTGCCGCTGCTCGCCATCTTCAATGTCGACCCGCTGTTCTTCGGCATTCTGGTGGCGCTCAACCTGCAGACCTCGTTCCTCACCCCGCCGATGGCGATGTCGGCCTACTATCTCAAGGGCATCGCCCCGCCCGAGGTGCGGCTGACGCAGATCTTCTCGGGCGTTATGCCGTTCCTCTTCATGGTGTTCCTGGCGATGGCGACGGTCTACATCTTCCCGCAGACCGTCTACTATCTGCCGGAGCTGTTCTATGGCCGTTGAGCGGGCCGTGCCGCTCGGCGACGCCCTGGCCCTGCGCGAGGCACTGGTCCGCGGCAGCCTGCGCGCCCGCGAGGTCACCGAGGCCGCACTCGCCCGGATCCGCGAGCGCGAGCCCGTGGTCCAGGCCTGGGCTTGGCACGACCCCGACTTCGCCCGGCACCAGGCCAAGGCGCTCGACGACTACCGGGCGAGCGGCCGCCCGATCGGCCCGCTGCACGGCCTGCCGGTCGGCGTCAAGGACATCGTCGACACCGTCCGCATCCCGACCGAGAACGGCACGGTCCTCGATCAGGGCCGGGTGCCCGTGGCCGACGCCGCCGTGGTCGAGAAGCTCAAGGCCGCCGGTGCCGTGATCATGGGCAAGACGGTGACCACCGAACTCGCCCTCTTCCATCCCTCCAAGACCCGCAACCCGGTCGATCCCGACCGCTCGCCGGGCGGCTCGTCCGCCGGCTCGGCCGCGGCGGTCGCGGCCGGGATGGTGCCCTTCGCCGTCGGCAGCCAGACGGCAGGCTCGGTGATCCGCCCGGCGAGCTTCTGCGGCACGGTGGGCTTCAAGCCGACCTTCGGCCGCATCCCGCGGCGCGGCGTGCTCGCCCAGGCCCCGAGCCTGGACACCATCGGCGTGCTGGCGGCCGACGTCGCGGGTGCTGCGATGCTCGCCGAGGTGCTCTTCGGCCACGACCCGCAGGACCCGGCAACGGCACCGGCACCGCCGCCCCGGCTGCTGGAGACGGCACTGGCCGAGCCCCCGCTGCCGCCGGTCTTCGCCTTCGTCCGCACGCCCTACTGGGAGCGGGCGGACGAAGTGACCCGGGCCGCGCTCGAGGAGCTCGTGGCCCTGCTCGGCGAGCAGTGCTTCGCGGTCGAGCTGCCGCCGGCCTTCGCCGAGGCCGACACGATCCGCCAGCGCATCCAGTTCGCCGAGCTCGCCAAGAACTACCACGGCTACGCGCGCCGCGGCTTCGACCGGCTCTCCCCGGCCCTGCAGGGGGTGATCGAGCGCGGCAACGCCACGCCGGCACGCGACTACATCGCCGCCCTCGACTGGGCGGACGTCCTCAATGCCGGGCTCGACGAGATCTTCCGGCACTGCGACGCCATTCTGACCCCGGCGGCGCCCGGGCCGGCGCCGGGCTTCGCCGAGGGCACCGGCGATCCGATCTTCAACGCGCTTTGGACGATGTGCCGGACGCCCACCGTGACGGTGCCGGTGCTCCAGACCGAGGCCGGTCTGCCGATGGGGGCGCAGCTCGTCGGTCGGCGCGGCGACGACGGGCGGCTCCTGCGCACCGCGCGCTGGCTCGCAGGCTTCGTCGCCACGCGCAACCCGAAGGAGTGACGTAATGCTCGATCGCCTGCTCGGTGTCCTGGCGCTCCTGGTCCTCTGCGGCTTTCTCGGCATCCTGCTCTGGAAGGTGCCGCGCCTCGACCTGACGGCGGTCATCGCGATCACCGTGCTGCTGGCCGGCGTCGATTTCCTGTTCCGGCGCGGGCCCCGGGCGCAGCCCTGAGGCCCGCCAGCCGTGACGTCGTGGCCCCTTCAGCCGGCGGGTGACATCCGCTAGGGGGTGCCGTCCGTCCGTCATCCGCCGGAGCCCCGCCATGCCGGTCGCCACCCGCCCGCGCCGTTCCGTTCTCTACATGCCGGGCTCAAGCCCGCGGGCCCTGGCCAAGGGCCGGGAGCTGCCGGCCGACGCCCTGATCCTCGATCTCGAGGACGCGGTGGCCCCGGACGCCAAGGCGGCCGGCCGGGATGCGATCCGCGCCGCCCTGGCCGACCGGCGCGGCTACGGCGAGCGCGAGCTCGTCGTCCGCGTGAACGGCCTCGACACGCCCTGGGGCTATGGCGACCTGGCCGCCATGGCGACCGCCGGCGCCGATGCCGTCCTCCTGCCCAAGGTCGAGAGCGCCGACATGGTGCGCCGTGCACTGGCCGTCCTCGACGCCGCCGGTGCGTCGGCAGAGCTCGCCGTCTGGTGCATGATGGAAACCCCGCGCGGCATCCTTCGGGCCGAGGCGATCGCCGACCAGAAGCGGGTCGCCTGCCTGGTGATGGGCACCTCCGACCTGACCAAGGACCTGACCGCGCGGCACACGGCCCAGCGCCTGCCGCTGCTGCCGTCCCTCGGGCTCTGCCTCCTGGCGGCGCGGGCGGCCGGGATCGCCATCGTCGACGGGGTGCATCTCGATCTCGAGGACGACGCGGGCCTCGTCGCCGCCTGCGAGCAGGGCAGGGACCTGGGTTTCGACGGCAAGACCCTGATCCACCCACGGCAGATCGCCGCCGCCAATGCGGCGTTCGGGCCCTCGCCCGAGGCCGTGGCGCAGGCGCGGCGGCAGATCGAGGCCTACGAGGCGGCCCTGCGCGCCGGCAAGGGGGTGGCCGTGCTCGACGGCAAGCTGGTCGAGAATCTCCACGTCGTCGAGGCCAAGCGGCTGGTGGCGCTGGCCGACGCGATCACGGCCCGGGGCGGCTGACGCTGGCGGCCACGCCGCCCGGCGGAACGGTCAAACGACGAGCCGGTAGTCCAGCGACTCGCCGCGGGTCACGAGCTGGCCCTTGACCCAGTTGCCGGCGGCGTCGAACCAGACGTCGCCGTTCCGGCCGGAGCGGGAATCGACGGTGTAGCGCTCCGCGGCAATGCGCTGGCCGCCGACCTCGATCATGTCCGTGCCCGCATGCCGGGCGGCGACGTCGGTCAGTGCGGCCAGCTGGATGTCGACCAGCTCGCGCTGACGCACGATGTCCAGGTTCCAGAAGGCGATGTCGGTCATCGTGCCGAGCGGCACCCGGAGCGTCCGGTTCTCGATGCCGCCCTCGACGCTGAGCGCCGAGCCCCGCGCCTCGATGTCGGTCACGCTTTTCGTGCCGTTGTCGTCGGTGCGCACGTGGCTGTCGACCAGCTGGCCTGCCACCCACTGGTCTTCGGCGTGCTGGCTGAAGCGGAAGGCGGTGATGAACGCGACCTTGACCGCGATGTCGATGTCGGTCGTCACGTCGAACCCGTCTGCCGTGGGCCGGAACCGCACCTCGTGCCGGCCGATCTCGCTGCCTTCGCGATGGATGGCGAAGACGCGGTCGACCGGCAGGGGCTGGGCGCGGCCGACCGCGGGCAGGGCGCACACCCCGACGGCACCGAGGCAGGACAAGGCGAAGCCGCGACGCGACAACGCCGGCCCGGTCGGGCTTCCTGCCATGGTCGCGATTTTCGGCAGCATCGAGTCACCCACGTCGAGAACTCCAGTCGTCACGTCGTTCAGGCCCGCCTCGCGTCAGACGCTCGGCCGCTGGACGAAGCCGGGCGGTGGTGTCTCCGCGGCCGGCATCTCGTCGATCCGCTCCACCCGGGCGAGCGTCGGCCCCGCCCGGCACCGCTCGATCACGGCTCGCACTGCCGAGGGCTCGCCTGCGAGCACCGCCTCGACCGTGCCGTCGGCCCGGTTGCGGACCCAGCCGTCAACCCCATGCAGGGGCGCCTGCTCGACCAGCCAGCCGCGATACCAGACACCCTGGACCCGGCCGTGTATCCGCAGGCGAACCGCCATCCGAACCTCGACCTAACGGATCCTTAACCTCGGCCTTCGGCGGCCCGGATGCAACCTTCGCGTCGCTGCAGCTGCCGTTTCGCGCAGCCGGTGACGCCGATTTCGCCCAACTGTCACCAAAGGCCAACAATCGCGCTCGACTCTTTTGCCGGCGTACCGGGCGTGCTACCTCGCGCCCATGCGCGAGCAGAGCCCGGGCGGCCCGCCTCTCGAGTTGCCGATCATCGAGGCGGTGGCCCTGGCCAAGGCCTTCGATCGGGTCGTCGCCGTGGCCGGCCTCGACTTCGCCATCCCCGCCGGCAGCTGCATCGGCCTCCTGGGCCCGAACGGTGCCGGCAAGACCACGACGATGCGGATGATCATGGGCCTGACCCGGCCGACCGGCGGGGTGATCCGGGTGTTCGGCCAGCCGGCGGCCGGCCTGGATCGCATGAGCCGCGCGCGCATCGGCCTCGTGCCGCAGGAGAACACGCTCGACCCCGAGCTCTCGGTCGCCCGCAATCTCGAGCTCTACGGCCGCTACTACGGCCTCGAGCGCGAGCGGATCGCCGCCCGGGTCGCCGAGCTCCTGGCCTTCATGCAGCTCGACGGCAAGGCCGCTGCCCGGGTCAGCGAGCTCTCGGGCGGGATGAAGCGACGGCTGGTGATCGCCCGGGCGCTGATCGCCGACCCCGATCTCGTCATTCTCGACGAGCCCACGACCGGGCTCGACCCGCAGGCCCGCGTGCTGATCTGGCGCCGGCTGCAGACCTTGAAGGAGGCCGGCAAGACCTTGCTCCTGACCACCCACTACATGGACGAGGCGGAGCGACTCTGCGACCGCATCATCCTGATCGACCACGGCCGCATCCTCGACGAGGACACGCCGCAGGGCCTCGTCGCGCGGCACGTCAACGGGCACGTCTTCGAGGTGGCGAAGCCGTTGCCTCCCGGTCTCGACCTGGGGTCGCTGGTGCACGAGGATCTCGGCCGCTCGGTGCTGGTGTTCACCGCCGACGGCGCGGCGCTCGAGGCGCAGTTCGCCCGCTCTGCCACCTACACCCGGCGGGCGGCCAATCTCGAGGACGTCTTCCTCCGGCTCACCGGCCGGCAGCTGCGCGAGGCCTGATGCGGCAGGCCTTCAACCGCTACACCGCCGCCGTGGTGCTCAGGAACCTGCTCACCTGGCGGCAGATGATGTGGCCGTCGCTCGCCAGCAACGTCGCCAACCCGCTGCTGTTCCTGTTCGCCTTCGGCTTCGGCCTCGGCGCCTTCGTCGGCGAGATGGACGGGGTGCCCTATCTGGCCTTCATCGTCCCCGGCATGATGGCCTACTCGGCGATGTTCGCCGCCAGCTTCGAGACCACGATCGGCGCCTTTGCCCGCTTCAACCTGCAGCGGACCTGGGATGCGACGCTGGCGACCCCGGTGCGGCTGGTCGAGCTGCTCCTGGGCGAGCTGCTCTGGGCCACGGCCAAGGCGGTGCTCGCCGCCTTCTCCGTGCTCGTCGTCGGGGCGCTCTGGGGCGGCATCGGCGATCTCGCCGGGGCACTCCTCGCGCTGCCGGTGCTGGCGCTGGCCAGCCTCGGCTTCGCCGCCTTCGGGCTCTGCGGCACGGCGCATGCGCGCAACTGGGAGTTCTTTTCCTATTTCTTCACCTTCTGGGTGACCCCGATGTTCATCTTCTCCGGCACCTTCTTTCCCATCGACCGCTTTCCGCCGGCGATCGAGACGCTGGCCTGGGTGCTGCCGATGACCCATCTGATCGCCGTCATCCGTCCCTTGACGACGGGCGAGGCGCTGGCGTTCGGGCCGTTCCTCGTGCATCTCGCCTATCCGGCGGCGCTCGCCGTGGCCGCCTTCTGGCTGGCGCATCATCGGTTGCGCCGCCGCCTATTCGATTAAACCTTGTCGTGACGAGCAGACGCTCGACAGCGGCCGCAGCGTCCTGCACCTTCGGGCCTCGGCGGGGAGCGCTCGATCCTGCCCCGATGTCGCGGAGCGCTTGAGTTGTCGCACGAGCCACCATCGCTGGCCGCACGGCTGGAGCAGGAGGGGCCGCTGCCCTGGCGCGAGGCGGCACGGCTTGCCGCGCGCATCGCCCGCGCGCTCGACCGGCTGCACGCCCAGGGCAAGGTGCATGGCGGCGTCGAGCCGCGCACCGTCCTGTTCGTCGGCGGCACGGTCCGCCTCGCCGACCCGCTGCCGCAGGCTGCCCGCAGCGCGGCCTTCGTCCCGCCCGGCGTGGCCGCGGGCGCGCCGCCGGACCGGCAGAGCGACTTCTTCGCGCTCGGCCGAACCATGGCAGCGATGCTCGCCGGTGATGCAGGTGCGCCGGACGACGCGCCCGACCTGCCGCCGCCGCTCGCCGCCGTGCAGCGGCGCCTGGTCGACTCGACAAGTGCTGCCGGCTACGGCTCCGGCAACGACGTGGCCGCGGCGCTCGAGCTGGCGATCGCCGCGAGCGAGGGCTTCGCCGCCATGCCGGCACCAGCCCCGCCACCGCTGGAGCCCCGGCCACCGCCGGCGCCGCCGCCCGCCGGGCCGAGGGCGCCGGCCGGCC
>CAYWSB010000192.1:0-9199 GCA_964460465.1 uncultured Geminicoccaceae bacterium
CACGGCGAGGCGGCGATCGCCGCCTACGGCATCGGCCTCAGGATCGAGCAGCTCGCCATGCTGCCGATGATCGGGCTGCACACGGCAGCCCTCAGCATCATCGGCCAGAACCACGGTGCGAACCTGCCCGACCGGGTGCGCGAGGCGGCACGGCTGATCCTCGTCTACGGCCTGGCTGTGATGACGCTGGGCGTCGTTCTCGTCTGGCCGCTGCGCTTCGCCTTGATGCGCGTCTTCAGCGACGATCGGGCGGTGGTCGAGCTGGGGGCCGCCTATCTCGCCGTCGCCGTCCTGAACTTCAACGCCTACGCGCTGCTGCTGCTCGGCGGGGCGATCCTGCAGGGCATGCGCCAGCCCAACGTCGCCATGGCGGTGGCCCTCTTCCGCCACGTCTTCGGGCCGCTCGTGGTCCTCTACCTGCTCGACCCGGTCATGGGCTTCGGCCTGCCCGGCATCTACTGGGGCATCGTCGGCATCGCCTGGATCGGTGCCGCGGTGACGCTCGTCTACCTGCGGCGCATGCTGCCGGCCTCGGAGGTGGGCGGCGGCTAGTCCGCGGACGCATGAGCGGTCCGGCATTCGTCGCCGTTCGCCGGCAGTTGCTAGCGAAGTGGTGGCGGTTGGCGCAATACCAAGACAGGCCACCGTTTTGACGGTCGCCACGCCGCATCGCGCCCGGCACCGTTCGACGCCGACGGATCACCATATCCCGTTCCACAGCATCCAGAGCCCGGCCAGCGCCAGGATCGCGGCCAGCATCTGCGCCAGCCGCCCGCCCCGCGGCAGCAGCTTCTCGGCGGCGACGAAGAGGGCGAGGCCGGCGATCCAATAGAGGTTCATGATCCCGCCGACGAAGAGCAGCGCCATCAGCGCCCAGCAGCAGCCGACGCAAAGGGCGCCGTGCTCGATCCCCATCAGCAGAGCACCCGCCTGGCCGGACCGGCGCCGCTCGACGAGGAAGCGCATCGGGCTGCGGCAGTGCTCGAGGCAGACGCGCTTCGGCGGGCTCACCTGATAAACGGCGGCAGCCAGCAGGATTGAGCCGCCGAGCAGGCTACTGGTTACCGTCATCATCGCCCGCGAGACGAGGCCGCGCAACTCGAGCCGCCACTGCAGACCAGTTGCGATCAGGCTGAAGGTCGCCCAGACCAAGAGGTATCCGAGCATGAAGGTGGCGGCGAATGTCGCGGGGGTATGCGGCGCAGCCGTGCGTCTCGTGAGGGCGGTGTGGAGCAGGATGGTGGGTGCCGCACTCGGCAGCATCATCGCCACCATCATCACCCACCACATGAGAAAGACCAGAAGGGCGTAGCGAGGCGACCAGGCCACCGGCATCAGCATGCCGATGTCGGTGTCCATGTCGGTCGGCCCGACGTCGGCCATCGTCGTCATCTGGATGGCGGACATGGGCATGCCGATGCCGAGGACCGTGTAGGCGGACGCCGTCGCTACAACGCTGGCGATCGCCAACAGGACGATCGCCCGATCGTGGCGCAGCAGCCGCTCGCTCAGACCGTCACCATCCACCGCCTTTCCTCTCGCTCACGCTGCGGCGTCGAGCACGCCCTGATGGGATAAATGGACCCGGTTGAACTGGCCGTAGCTGCTGTTGTTCCTCTGGAGGCTGAAGGCGCCTTTGGTCACCGTCGTGGCGCTGCCGATCTCGGCGATCCGGTACTCGAAACCCTGCGGCAGATCAATCCGGACGCGGTGCTCGGCACCGGTCACCGGGTTCCTTATCGGCTCCGCCTCGATCTCCAAGACCTCCTCGACGACAACGCGGCCACGCCTGCCATCGACGTCGATGTCCGTGTGGATCGGCTTGAACAGCGTCGGATGCTTGTGCGGCGACATCGCCGAGAACACCCACCACATGGTTGCCATGTCCTCCGTATCGCCGTCGGTCATGATCGTCTCGAGCGCGTCACGTTGCTCGGGCGTCGCACGCTCGTCGATGATGACCTGCATCTGGCCGTTGCCCTCGTGCACCGCACCCGTGAACTTGAGCAACCATGCGGCGCGCAGACCGTCGGGCGTGACGCTGCCGTAGTGGCCGCGCTCGATCTCGACGACGGCGGCCGCCTCGCAGCTGCCATCGGTGGGAAGGGCGTTGAACTGGCAGGGGCAAGCGTAGCTGCAGTTGCAATTGCCCAGCTCGAGGCCATCGATCTCCCAAGGGGTCATCGGCTTTCTCCTAACAGGCTGCTGAAGAAGGCATCGGCGAAGCGTCGGGCGTCGCTCGCGAGTGAGGGTCGTAGGCTGATGACATCGGGCCGCGGCCCATCGACAGTTCTGAGAGCGTTCCGGCGAGCCCTGCGGCATGCTCAGGCCGGCGCTTGGTGCCGCCTCGAGCCTGGTTCTGGGCTTCATGCTTTGTCATCATCCGGCCTCGGCGACGAGGAGCTTGGGCATGCGGGCGAGGTTGCAGGCGGCGAGCGCCAGGTGGAAGCCGTGCGCGGTGCGGTCCAAGCCTCTGAACCGCGACTTGCGCCAGCATGCCACGGTTTTCAGCCAGCCGAAGATCTCCTCGATGCGCTTGCGGCATTTCTGGCTGGCGGCGTAGCCGGTGTGTCGGGTCGTGCGCCCGTCGATGTTGGACCGGCGTTTCGCGTTGCCGGTGTCGTAGGCGTTCTGAGCGACGTGCGGGGTGATCCGCCGATCGCGGAGCTCGGCCACGAAGTCGGCGGTGTCGAAGCCTTTGTCGCCGGCCAGCGTGCCGCCCTGGCGGATGTGCGCGTCGGCGAGGTCGATCGCCGCCAAGCCTTCCGAGACACCCGCAGCCCGCGTCAGACGGCCGTCTACCACCAAACCGTTGCGGTTCTCCATCAATGCCGTGCCGACGAAGCACAGCCGGCTCGGCTGTCCGGCGGCTTTCTTGTAGAGTCGGGCGTCAGGGTCGGTGGTCGACGCGTGCGTCGCGTTGGACCGCTTCTCGCCGCGGAAATCCCGCTCGGCATTGCGGCCACCCTCGGGGCCGTCGCCACCCGGCTTGTCCTTGGGCCTGAAGCTCTTCATCGAGGCCCATCGGCGGCCAGCAGGCCCGCCGATCCGATCTCCGGAGGAGACGCGGCCAGGAGGCCGCGGAGGGCGTCGATCAGTGTGCCGTCGACCGAGAAATGATCCCGGCTCATCTGCCGGCGCACCTCGGGATGGTTGACCACGCCCGCCAGCAGTTCGGCTGCCGCATCCATCTCCAGGAACCGGTCGCGGTTCTTCGCGAAGGTCGACGCGTCCCACACCGCGTCGTCGATGCCGAGGCCGACGAACCAACGAAACAGCAGGTCGAAATCGATGCGCTCCATCAGCTGGCGTTCGGAGCGGATCGTGTAGAGCGCCTGCAGCAACAAGGCCCTGAGCAGCTTCTCCGGCGCGATCGACGGCCGCCCAATCGGCGCGTAGGCGGCAGCGAACTGCCCCGACATGCCGGCCAGCACAGCGTCGGCGAGCCGTCGGATCACCCGCAGAGGGTGCCCGGCCGGCACCCTCGCCTCAAGATCGACATACGAAAACAAGCTGCCGTTTCGAGCGTCCACGCCGCGCATCGTGCCCTCCGCCGTTCAAGGCCAGCGAATCACCAAAACCCGCACACCGCCAGGACTTTTTCAGCAGCCTGCTAAAGTGCGCACGAGGAACATTTTCGTGATTCTTCGATCGGTCGGCGGTCGATTCCCCGTGTTGTTGATGCTGTGACGATCCGGCAAACCCGACAAAGCCAATCGACAACGTGCCATTGTCTAGGCTGCGTCGAGGAACTCCCGGACGCGGACGTTGAACTTCTCCGGGTTCTCGAAGCACATGAAGTGCGAGCCGCCTTCCTCCTCCTCGAAGATGGCCAGACGCGCGCCCGGGATCTGCTCGGCGATCCAGGCCTGCGACTCAGGGGGGAAGACGCTCTTGCGGGCACCCACGACGAGGCTGGGCAGCGCGATCCGCCGGATGGCATCCCGCCAGTCGCGTGTCGCGTGGTCGAGCATCAATGCGGCCGCGTGGCGGCGCCGCATCTTCAGGATATCTCCGACGATCACCTCGGCTTCGACAGCGTCGAAGGCCGGGGTGAAGGGACCGAGGAAAAGGTCGGAGGTGAACCGGTCGCCGTCGGCTCCGGCGAGACCGGCGCAGAAGGCGAACAGATCCTCCGGCGTATCCCGACAGCCGAAGGCTTGCCGCTCCTCCGCCGTCCACCAGGGCTGGATCAGTTGCGTTGCCGCCTGGTCGACGAGGATCAATCGGTTTGCCCGACGGTCGCCGAAAAGATCGAGATAGGCCCAGATCACCGAGCATCCCATGGAGTGGCCCATGAGGGCTGCCGTTTCGAGGTCGAGATTGGTGAGCACATCTCGGAGTTCGGCAGCGAGCCGGCAGACGCGGTAGCCGTGCGCGACTTTTTCCGACTCACCGTGACCGCGCATGTCGATGGCAATCACGCGATGATCGCGGGCGAAGTCGATGATCTGCCGCCAGTGCTCGACCGCGGCATTGCTCCAGGCCGGCATGATGACCAGGGGCGCCCCACGCCCGACGTCGATGACGCTGAGACGAACACCGCTGTTCGTCGCCACGTCCCGTCTCCGGCTATTCGAGCCCGCCCGATCGAGAAATCTGGCCATGCCTGCCCCTTCGGAGCATGCGGCCGGCGGTCGGTCCGGGCTCTCGAGCGCCTGGTCGTGCTGCCACCCGCGCCGCAGATATTTAACGATAGTATAACTCATTTGCGCTCGACCGCGAACCCGGTTCCGGTGCATTTTCCGTTCAGCAAGCTAAAGCTTGCGATGATTGCCATGTCCGCCGAGCGCCACGGCAGGGTCTGACGTCAAGGCAATGTGCAGATCGGGTGTCGCGCCAAGCGAGTCATCGATCCGCCGGTAGCATCGCCGAGCCAGTACCAGCGCGTTTTCGGCCCTGAAATGTCGTCGCGTTGTCCCGCTGGTCTGCGCCAGGCGCCGTCGGTCGGGGTCGCGCCGTTCTCGACCGCACCGGCGTCGAGTTGATGCTCGGACGAGCGGCGGCGGCTCAAGCGGCGAAGCGCCGGCCCTTCCGGCGGACCTCGGCGGCTTCCGGGTGGGACTTGTGCACGTAGCGGCGGTCGCAGTATTTGCACACCGTCTGGCCGCCCTTGACGAGCGTCAGGTACTCGACGGGGTGACCGAGGGTGCCGCCGCCACCGTCGCACTGGACGTTCATCCGGTCCGTCACGACGACCTCCTCGCCGTCGATCAGATAGGCCTCGCCATCCGCCATACCGTCATCCCCCAAGAGCCGGCCCGCCCCGGCGCCACCTTGCACTGGACCCAAACGATGCCCGCCGCCGTTGCAGCACCCACGGCCACCGGCCCCGACCACTTGCCAGCTTCGGCCATCCGGCTCAAGGGCCTGCGCAAGACCTATGCCGTGGCCAACGGCCAGCCGGCCAAGGAGGCGCTCAAGGGCGTCGACCTCGAGGTGCCGCGCGGCAGCATCTTCGGCCTGCTGGGCCCGAACGGCGCCGGCAAGTCGACGCTGATCAACATCCTGGCCGGCCTCGTGGTCAAGACCGCCGGGACGGCCGAGGTCTACGGCATCGACATCGACCGCCATCCCAGGCGGGCCCGGCGGGCGATCGGCGTGGTGCCGCAGGAGCTCAACCTCGACGCCTTCTTCAGCCCGCGCGAGCTGCTCGAGCTGCAGGCCGGCCTCTTCGGCGTGCCGAAGCGCGAGCGCACCACCGACGCGATTCTCGCTGCCGTGGGCCTTGCCGACAAGGCGGACGCCTATGCGCGCTCGCTCTCGGGCGGCATGCGCCGGCGCCTTCTCGTCGCCAAGGCACTGGTCCACCATCCGCCGGTCGTCATCCTCGACGAGCCCACCGCCGGCGTCGACGTCGAGCTTCGCCGCCAGCTGTGGGACTACATGCGGGCGCTCAACAGCCGCGGCATCACCATCGTGCTCACCACGCACTACCTCGAGGAGGCCGAGGCGATGTGCGACCGGATCGCCATCATCGACAAGGGCCTGGTGGTCGCCTGCGACGACACCCGCACCCTGGTCCAAAGGCTCGACGAGAAGACCCTGACCCTGACCCTCGACCGGCCGCCCGAGGCCCTGCCGCCGAGCCTCCTGGCGTTCGACGCCCGGCTCGACGCCGAAGGCCGGATCGCCGTCCGCTACCGGCCGAGCAAAGCCAAGGTCGGCGACTTCCTCGAGGCGGTGCGCGAGGCCGGCCTCGTCGTCACCGATCTCGCTACCAGCGAAGGCGATCTCGAGGACCTCTTCGTGCGCCTGACCGGCGGCAGCGGCGCCGCCTGACCTGCCATGTCGGATGTCGGGACCGATGGCGGGGACGGCGACGACCTGGCGCTGCTCTTCGCCGGCCGCTGGCGCCTCGTCGACGCCGAGTTCTGGGACCAGGACGCGCTCGAGCTCGGCGGTGCCGCGACCATCACCATCGACGGCGACGCCGGCACGCTGCGGCTGGGCACGCTCGAGGCCACGCTCGACCTGCGCTACGACGTCCGTGACGAGGGCCCGGTGGCCGAGTTCACCTTCGCGGGCTTCGCCGACGGCGAGCAGCTCATCGGCCGCGGCTGGCTCCGGCCGCTGGACACGGGCGGGCTCGAGGGCCACCTCTTCTTCCACCAGGGCGACGATTCGCCGATCACCTGCGTGGCCCTGGCCGAGGCGGGTTGACCGCAGAACCCTTTGCGTCCGCCGTCACATGCGCTATAGCCACGGCCATCGGCGCCCGTAGCTCAGTCGGATAGAGCGCGTGCCTCCGGAGCACGAGGTCAGAGGTTCGAGTCCTCTCGGGCGCGCCATTTTTTTTCGGACCCCAGATTCGTCGCCGCGTGGTGAGCGCAACTTGGTTCGCACCGGCCAGAGTGCCGAGGCAACTTCCCGGGGCAGACGATCGGCGACCGGATCGGCCCTGTGCAACACTGACCTTCCGGGGCTGGTGGCCGAGGAACAACCAAGACGATGCGCGTCCGCCGTCTTGCAGGGGCGGCCCACACGCTGCCCAGTGCCGTATGCCGATCCTGCCAGAGCCCGCTCGCTTGGCGGAAGCCGAGCGGGGATGTGCTGCCAGTCGACAAGGTAGCGTATCGCCGTATGCGCCGAACGCCCGATCGTGGCCGACATTGTCTTTCATTTGCGCGGCTGGGCCGTACTCTGTTGCCGACAACACGCCCGCCGATGGCTGATGGTTTCTCGAACCGATCCACTGGCGGTCGGCGAACCTGTATCGGCAAGGCGAATCCAGACCCAGTCCTTGAACTCGACGACCGTAGCGCCTCCGCGATGGATTGAGTGGTCATGGCCGATTTTCTCGTTCTTTGACGCAATGCCCGAACCAAACCGCAAGTCTCTGGTCAAGCTCGCTGGCATCGCCACGATCGTCGCAATCGTTCTGGCCAGTGCCGAGCTTTTTAGCGCTGCTATTTTCCATTTTGCTCCAGCAAGATGGCTGGAAAGCTTCGTCTACATTCCGCCTGCGTTCGAAGCCGAAGAGGTGGCCGATTATCGCAGCTACTACAACCCGCTCACCGGCTGGCCGAGGCGCAACATCGAGCAGCGTGGTCCCGTGCCCCGCCATACCCCCGACTCCCCTGCGCATCGTCCGGTCTGCCTCAGCGCCTACGGCGACTCCTTCGTGCATGGGTCCGAAGTGCCGGATGCGGATGCCTGGAGCAACCATCTGGCCCGCAACACGGAATGCCGGATCGCAAACTACGGTGTCGGCGGATTCGGCACGGATCAGGCGTTCTTGCTTTTCCGGGACCATGTGGACGACGCCGCTCCGATCACGATGCTGGGCGTTTATCCCCACAATTTTTTGAGAAACGTCAATCAATATCGATACTTCCTGGCGGGCTCCAGCAAGTTCGCCCTCAAGCCGCGGTTCTCTATCGAGCATGGCGAACTTGTTCTTGTCCCCCTTCCCCTCGAGGCGCTGGAGGTACCGAACGCCATCCGCGACAGACCGGCGGCCGTGTTCACCCACGAGCCGTTCCTGCCCGGCACGCGGTACGGACCCGTGAGGCCCGGATTTCCCTACACTGTGGCCCTCATGCGGATCGCGATGCGCGACGATCTCCGCAACTGGGCTCGCGGTCGCCCAAGCTGGTTCGATTTTGCCCAGCCCGGCCATCCTACGCAGGCTATGGAGGTCACCCTTGCGATCGTCAGGGAGTATGCCGCGCTTTGCCTGCAGCGGCGAAAAAACTGCTTCGTTGTGCTGTTCCCGACGCCGGCTTCAATCGCGTACCATGCCTCTGAAGGACGGAGTGCCATGGCGGCGTTCCGCGACGCGGTCGAGGCGATCGGCATGCCCGTTCTCGACCTCGAGGCCGTGGCCACCCAGCAGTTCACGGCGGCCGAGTTCTGCTCTCTACTCACGAAGCCGCAGCATTGCGAGGGCCACTTCAACGCTCACGGCAACATGTTGCTTGCCGACGCCATCGAGTCCTTCGTCGCGGACCGACTTGGCGCTTCACTGCGCCGGATCGACGCCCGCTGAGAGCCAGCGGGAGCGACGCAAGACCATGAACGCGGCCTGCCGCCCGCGCCCGGCGGTCCTGTCACCATCACCGGCACGCATGGCTCGGTCGATCGGCGTGCGTGCCTCCGGAGCACGAGGTCAGAGGTTCGAGTCCTCTCGGGCGCGCCACTTTTTTGCCCTTCAGATCGATGCATGAAGCAGGGAGGCCGACGCCAGCCGGCGCCGCGGGGCGCCCGCCATGCGATGGCCGGCGCCCCGCGGCGCCGGCGAGCGGCCATGAAGCGGTCCGCCCGGGTCGATCAGCGGCAGCCGTTGTGGCGTCGTCATAACTCGGGGTCGCGGCCCTCCGGAACCTTGGCGCACGCGGCGTCGCCGTAGCCGTGGAGGGTCCGGTGGCGGGCGATCTGCGCCGGCGTCATCTGCATCGGCGGCTCGAGATGGCGGGACCGCTGCACGAAGCGGCGCTCGGCGCGAGCCGCCGCCGCAGCGTCCTCCGGCGCGCGCAGCCGTGCCCTGGTCGGGTCGCCCGCCGCGACGGTCGCCTCGAGCGCGGCCTGGGCTGCATCGCCGGCGATCGCCCCGTCGCGCAGCGCGGCGACGACCGCCTCGATGGCTGCCGCCTGGGCCGGCGGCAGGCCGGGCTCTTCCTGCAACTCCAGAAGATGTGCTGGACCTGACCCAGCCCCGAAGTTAGGGCCACTCATAGGTGGAATCTGCCTGTTTGGG
>CAYWSB010000193.1:0-9170 GCA_964460465.1 uncultured Geminicoccaceae bacterium
CGAGCTCAACGGCATGTTCGGCTCGATCGCCCGGATCAGCGCCACCTTCGTCTTCATGTTCGTGCTCTTCGGCGCCTTCCTGGTCAGGAGCGGGGCCGGCGCGTTCGTCATCGACCTCGCCCGGGCCGTGGCCGGCCGGGTCGTCGGCGGGCCGGGCTTCGTCGCCGTGCTGGGCTCGGCCCTGACCGGCACGGTCACGGGATCGGCCGTCGCCAACACCGTCTCCACCGGCGTCATCACCATCCCGCTCATGAAGAAGGCCGGCTTTCCCGCCAAGTTCGCGGCCGGGGTGGAGGCCTCGGCCTCGACCGGCGGCCAGCTCATGCCGCCGATCATGGGGGCAGGGGCCTTCGTCATGGCGACCTACACCCAGATCCCCTACCTCACCATCGTCGCCGTGTCGGTGCTGCCGGCCATCCTCTACTTCTTCTCCGTCGCCGTGTGGATCCGCATCGAGGCCAAGAAGCACAACATCACCGGCATCGACGAGGACACCCCCTCGGTCGTGGCGATCCTGCGCCGCGGCGGGCTCAGCTTCCTGATCCCGATGGCCGTGCTGATCGGCATGCTGATGATGGGCTACACCCCCACCTACGCCGCCTCCTTCGCCATCCTCGCGGTCATCGCCTCCTCCTGGCTGACGAAGCAGCCGATGGGCCCGCTCGCCATCATCGACGCCCTGGCGCTGGGTGCCCGCAACATGGTGATGACCGCCATGCTGCTGGTCTCGGTCGGACTCATCGTCATGGTCGTCGAGACCACCGGCATCGGCAACACCCTCTCGCTGATGCTCGCCGAGTGGGCCGGCGGCAGCCTGATCATCGCCCTGGTGCTCGTCGCCCTGGCCTCGCTCGTCCTCGGCATGGGCCTGCCGGTGACCGCCGCCTACATCGTGCTGGCGACGCTGTCGGCGCCGGCCCTCTACCAGCTCATCAACAACGCCGCCGTCATCGACATGATCGCCGCCGGCACCCTGCCCGAGGCCGCTCGCGCGGTGTTCATGCTGGTCGACCCCGAGGCCATGACCAAGCTCGCGGCGCCGATGTCCTACGCCCAGGCGGAGGCCCTCTACGCCCTGGTGCCGGCCGACTTCTCCCGCACGCTGTTCCAGCAGGCCCTCGACCCCGCCGTCCTGACCACGGCGCTGCTCTCCGCCCACATGATCATCTTCTGGCTCAGCCAGGACAGCAACGTCACCCCGCCGGTCTGCCTCACCGCCTTCGCCGCCGCCGCGATCGCCAAGACGCCGCCCATGGCAACGGGCTTCACCGCGTGGCGGATCGCCAAGGGCCTCTATATCGTTCCCATCCTCTTCGCCTACACCGACTTCCTCTCCGGCGACTGGGTGCACGGCCTCGAGATCACCTTCTTCGCCGCCTTCGGCATCTACGCGCTCGCCGCCGGCTTCGAGGGCCACGCCGAGCACCCCATCCCCCTCTGGCTCCGCCCGCCCATCTTCCTCAGCGGCGCCTTCCTCATCTGGCCCACCGGCCGCCTCTCGCAGATCGCCGCCGTCGTCGTGCTGATGGGACTCCTGGTCCTGGCGGCCAAGCTGGCGCCCGCGGCCAAGGCAAAGAAGGCGGTTGGGGAAGCGACGCAGGAAGGCTAGCCGCCCTGCTCCCTCAGGGACCGGGCGGGCGCGGCAGGCCCCCGCAGACGGCCGGGCCTTGATGCACCGCGGCTTTGCCGAGCTGTGAGGCCCGCCCCGTCACGTCGTGAAGAGCGACCAGCGATCACTCTGCCCCGCCGCTTGCCGCGACCGGCGCGGATCGGCGCCGATCACCTGCCGGGGGCCCGCTCGGCCTCGGCCAGTGCCGGGGCGGTCGGCTTGAGGAGGAGCTGGCTCGCCACCGCGAGGCCGACCAGCGCTGCGCCGATAGAGTCCGTCCAGAGGCCCGGCTTGATCAGGACGAACGCGGCGGCGAGCAGGATCGCCCGCTCCCAGAGCCGCGTTCGTCCCCAGAAGAAGAAGCCGTGCAGCGCGGAGGCGAGGCAGGTGACGCCCACGGTCGCGGTCACCGCGGTGAGCAGGATCTGCGGCCAGGCACCGATCAGCAGCAGCGACGGGCCGAAGACGAACATGAAGGGGATGATGTAGCCGGTGAGCCCGAGCTTCATCGCCGCCCAGCTGCTCTCCATCAGACCCGCCCTGGAGATGCCGTTGGCGGCGTAGACCGCCATGGCGACGGGTGGCGTGATCGCCGAGAGCACGGCGAAGTAGAGCACGAAGAGATGCGCCGCCTCGACCTGGACGCCGAGCCGGACCAGGGCCGGGACCAAGAGCGCCACCTGGACGATGTAGGCCGGCGTCGTCGGCAGGCCCATGCCGAGCACGATGCCGGCTGCCATGGTCAGCATCAGGGCTGGCAGCAGCATGTTTTGCGAGAGCGCGATCACGACATTGGTGAAGGCGAGCCCGAGCCCGGTCAGCGTGATCGTCCCGATGACGATGCCGGCGCACGCACAGGCCAGCGCCACCACGATGGTGTTCCGGGCGCCGGCCTCGAGCGCCTCGACGATCGCCACCGGCGTGAAGGTCCGGCGGGTCGAGGCCCGAAGCCAAGTCGTTGGAATCACCGACGCGATGCCGCAGATGGCGGCGAACGCGGCACTGTAGCCGGAGAGCAGCACGCCGATGATCACGGCCAGCGGCAGGAAGAGGTGGCCCCGGTCCAGCAGCACCCCCTTCAGCCGCGGCAGGTCGGCCCGGGGCAGGCCGACGAGGCCGACGCGCCGCGCCTCGAAATGCACGGCCATGAAGACGGCGACGTAGTAGAGCAGGGCAGGGAGGATGGCGAAGGCGGCGACCGTCAGGTAGCTGGTGCCCAGGAACTCCGCCATGACGAAGGCGGCGGCCCCCATGATCGGCGGCATGAGCTGGCCGCCGGTCGAGGCCACGGCCTCGACCGCCCCGGCGAAGGCCGGGCGGTAGCCGGTGCGCTTCATCAAGGGTATGGTGAAGGTGCCGGTGGTCATCACGTTGGCGACGGCCGAGCCCGAGACCGTGCCGAAGAGCGAGGAGGTGATGATCGCCACCTTGGCGGGGCCACCCGAGGTATGGCCGGCGAGGGCGAGGGCGAAATCCATGAACATCTGCCCCGCACCCGAGCGCTCGACGAAGGCGCCGAAGAGGATGAAGAGCATGACGTAGGTGGCGGAGACGTAGAGCGGGATGCCGAAGATGCCTTCGGTCGTCAGATAGAGCTGGTCGAGCATGATCCCGACCGACTGGTTGCCCCAGGTCAGCCCGTAGAGCAGGAACAAGGCGGCGGTGATCGGCAGCGCCCAGCCGGTGGCCCGCCTGGTCGCCTCCATGATGAGCAGGATGAGCCCGATGCCGAAGACGTAGTCCCAGAGGATCGGGTCGTGGACGTAGTACATCCGGGTCGTGATGTACTGCAGGTTCCACATTGGATAGAGCGCGCAGATCGCGGCTGCCGTCAGCAGGACGACATCGACGATGCCGGGGCGCTCGGCCTTGGTGCTCCAGCCGGGCAGGATGAGGAAGGCCAGGACCAGCGCGAAGGCCACGTGGAGGCCGCGCATGACATAGGCGTCGGGCGGGCCGACGAAGGCGACATAGAGGTGGAAGACCGACATGGAGACGGCGACGGCGGTGATCGCCCAGCGGGTCGTCCGGGCCGGCAGGAGCATGGCGGCGGCGCCTTCTCGCGGGCGGCCAGGGGGGTCCCTACATCACGCCGTGG
This sequence comes from uncultured Geminicoccaceae bacterium, assembly GCA_964460465.1. Lineage (GTDB taxonomy): Bacteria > Pseudomonadota > Alphaproteobacteria > Geminicoccales > Geminicoccaceae > SLRI01. The sequence goes on from CAYWSB010000193.1 coordinate 3,708, forward strand.
TCGCGGTAGAAGCGCTCGGCACCGGCATGCAGCGGCACGCCCGTGTCGGTGGCCATGACCTCGAGGGTGGTGGCGTCCATGACGCGGACGATCGAGATCAGGTCCGCCATGTCCTCGACCATGCCCTCCAGGATCTTGTAGACGACGTCCTCGTCGAGATCGCAGCGGGCGATGACGTGGGTGGCATAGCCCACCACGTCGACGTCCTCGTCCTGGCCCGGATAGCTGCCGGCCGGGATCGTGAGCTTGGAGTAGCCGGGGTTGAGCTCGCGCATCGCCGCGAACTTGTCGTCGGGCAGCTCCAGCAGCTTGATCGCGCGCGACGAGGCCAGATCCATCACCGCCGAGGCCGGCACGGTGGTGCCGAGCGTGAACATCTGCGCGTTGTTGTCCTTCATCAGCGACACGGCGTCGGTGTAGGAGACGAAGCTCACCCGTCCCAGATCCTCGTAGGTCATGCCGTAGACCTCGAAGAGCTGGGCGCTGATCGCCTCGGCGGTGTTGCCGACCGGCTGGATGGCCACGGACTTGCCGCGCACGTCCTCGATCGTGTCGATGCCGGAATCGGCGTTGACGACGATCTGGAAATACTGCGGGTAGAGGGTCGCGACGTTGCAGACGTTCTCCGCCACCGCCTCGAACGGCGGCCGGCCGGCGACCCCGTCGACCGTCGAGATCGAGTTGCCGAAGCCGAGATCGGCACGGCCCAGCGAGACGGCCACCACATTGGCGATGCCGGCACCCGGAAGGACCTGGACGTTGAAGCCGTCCTTGGCGGCGATGTTGGCGATGGCCCCGCCCAGCGGGTACCACGAGCCGCCCTGCGGCCCGGTCATCAGCCGCAGCTGCTGCGCCTCGGCAATGCCGGCGGCGGTGACGATGCCGGCACCCACTGCCAGCGCCACGAGGGTCTGTCGCTTGCTCATTCGTGGTCTCCCTGATCGCTTGCTGGTCCGACGGCACGATCGTGGCCGCACCGTGGCGATGCGACCAACTTGCCCAAGCTGCCAGTCAAGGCAAGCCTTATCGACCCGGCACCCCCGGCGGCCGGTCGATCGGACCTTGCGTGCCGGCGTCGATTTCGGCAGGACAGACGGCCACGGGCGCCGGGTCCGCCGGGGCCGGGCGTGCCGGGCGAGCGAGCAGAAAGAGCGCCCTTGACCGTCCTCTACTACACCCATCCCGCGGCCCTGCGGCACGATGCCGGGCCGGGCCACCCCGAGGCGGCGCGGCGGCTGGTGGCGATCGAGAAGCTCCTGGCCGAGCGCGACCCCGCCTTCCTCGAGCGCCGCGAGGCGCCCAAGGCGACGCTCGCCCAGCTCGAGCGGGTCCACCCCGCACCCTATCCCGAGCGCATCGTCGCGGCCGAGCCCACGGACGGCTATCGCCGGCTCGACGCCGACACCGTCCTGTCGCCGGGCTCCGGCGAGGCGGCGCTCCGCGCGGCCGGGGCCGCCTGCGCCGCGGTCGACGCCGTGCTCGGCGGCGAGGCCAGGCGGGCCTTCGTCGCCATGCGCCCGCCCGGCCATCACGCCGAGCCCGACCGGCCCATGGGCTTCTGCCTGTTCAACACGGTCGCCGTGGGGGCGCTGCAGGCGCGGCACGTGCACGGCCTCGGCCGGATCGCCATCTTCGACTTCGACGTGCACCATGGCAACGGCACCCAGGCGGCCTTCTGGGACGACCCCGAGACCGTCTACCTGTCGACCCACCAGATGCCGCTCTACCCGGGCACCGGGGCGGCCGCCGAGTCCGGCAGCTTCGGCAACATCGTCAACGCGCCCTGTCCGCCCGGCATGGGCTCGGCCGCCTGGCGGCAGCTGGTGGCGACCCGCATCCTGCCCAGGATCGAGGCCGCCAAGCCCCGGCTGCTCATGATCTCCGCCGGCTTCGATGCCCACGCGGCCGACCCGCTGGCCCAGCTCGAGCTCACCGAGGCCGACTTCGCCTGGGTGACCGCGCGGCTGGTCGCCCTGGCCAACCGCCACGCCGATGGCCGCATCGTCTCGGTGCTGGAAGGCGGCTACGACCCGCCGGCCCTGGCGCGCAGCGTCTGGGCCCATCTCGAGGCCCTCGAGGCCGATCAGGACGACGCACCATGACCGAGACGAGCGAGCCCGCCATCGAGTCCCTGAGCTTCGAGGCCGCACTGGCCGAGCTCGAGGCCATCGTCCAGCGGCTGGAGCGCGGCCAGCTCGACCTCGAGGCCTCGATCGCCGCCTACGAGCGCGGCACGGCGCTGCGCCGCCACTGCGCGGCGAGGCTCGACGAGGCGCGGCTTCGGGTCGAGAAGATCACCTTCGACCGCGCCGGCGAGCCCCGGCTCGAGCCGGTCGACGAGCGGTGAGGGGCGGCTGATGCACCGGGCGGCGCTGGAGGCGGCGCTCAGGGCACAGGCACAGGCGGTTGACGGCTGGCTCGAGGCGGTGCTGCCGCCGGCCGAGGGCCCGGCCGCGCCGCTCCATGCGGCGATGCGCTACGCGGCACTGGGCGGCGGCAAGCGGGTCCGGGCCTTCCTGGTCAAGGCCACCGCCGACCTGTTCGCCGTGCCGGCCGGGACGAGTCTCGCCGTCGGCGCCGCCGTCGAGCTGCTCCACGCCTATTCGCTGGTCCACGACGACCTGCCGGCGATGGACGATGCCGCCACCCGTCGCGGCAAGCCCGCCTGCCACCGGGCGTTCGACGAGGCCACGGCGATCCTCGCCGGCGACGCGCTGCAGGCCATGGCGTTCGAGATCCTGGCGCGGCCCGAGCTTGCCGTCGACGACCGCACCAGCCGAGCCCTCACCCTCGGCCTGGCCCGTGCCGCAGGGCCGCTCGGCATGTGCGGCGGCCAGATGATCGACCTGCGCGCCGCGGCGCTGGCCCTCGACCTCGCCGGCATCCGCCGGCTGCAGGACCTCAAGACCGGTGCCCTGATCCGCTTCGCCTGCGAGGCCGGCTGCATCCTGGGCGGCGCTGGTGACGCGGACCGGTCAGCACTGCTCGCGTACGGCGACAAGCTCGGCCTCGCCTTCCAGATCGCCGACGACCTGCTCGACGTGCGCGGCGATGCCGCTGCCGTCGGCAAGGACGTCGGCGGCGACGCCGAGCGGGGCAAGGCCACCTTCGTCGGCCTCCTCGGGATCGCCGGGGCGGAGACCGAATTGAAAAGTTTACACTCCGGAGCGTCAACTTTGCTTGACAGATTTGCGGAACGTGCGACTCTGTTGCGCAGTCTTTTCGGCTTCGTGATCGACCGCTCCCACTGAGGACGGTCTATGTCCCCTCTCGAGACGACGCGAACGGTGCTGACCCGATGACCAAGACACCCCTTCTCGACCAGATCCACGAGCCCCGCGACCTGCGCCGGCTGCAGCCGGCGTCGCTGCGCCAGTTCGCCGACGAGCTGCGCCAGGAGACTATCGACGCGGTTTCCGTGACGGGCGGGCATCTCGGCGCCGGGCTCGGCGTCGTCGAGCTCACGACGGCCATCCACTACGTCTTCGACACGCCCTACGACCGGCTGATCTGGGACGTCGGCCACCAGTGCTACCCGCACAAGATCCTCACCGGCCGGCGCGACCGGATCCGGACCCTGCGCCAGCCGGGCGGGCTCTCCGGCTTCACCAAGCGGGCCGAGAGCGAATACGACCCGTTCGGGGCGGCGCACAGCTCGACCTCGATCTCGGCCGGCCTCGGCATGGCCGTCGCCGGCAAGCTCGAGGGCCGCGAGCGCAACGTCATCGCCGTGATCGGCGACGGCTCGATGAGCGCCGGCATGGCCTACGAGGCGATGAACAACGTAGGCGCGCTCCGCCAGCGGCTGATCATCATCCTCAACGACAACGACATGTCGATCGCCCCGCCCGTGGGTGCCATGAGCGCCTATCTGAGCCGCGTCGTCTCGAGCCACACCTATCGCAGCTTTCGCCACGTCGCCAAGCAGCTGACCCGCCACTTCCCGCGGCCGCTGCAGCGCGCCGCCCAGCGCGCCGAGGAATATGCCCGCGGCATGGCGACCGGCGGCACGTTGTTCGAGGAGCTGGGCATCTTCTATATCGGGCCGCTCGACGGGCACAATCTCGACCACCTGATCCCGGTCCTCGAGAACGCCCGCGACGACCCAGACCGCGGGCCCGTGCTGATCCATGTCGTGACGCAAAAGGGCAAGGGCTACGCTCCCGCCGAGGCTGCCGCCGACAAGTACCACGGCGTCGCCAAGTTCGACGTCGCCACAGGCGCCCAGGTGAAGGGCAAGTCCAACGCGCCCTCCTACACCGGCGTTTTCGCCTCGGCCCTGATCAAGGAGGCCGAGGCCGACGACAAGGTGGTGGCGGTCACCGCCGCCATGCCGGCCGGCACCGGTCTCGACAAGGTCCAGGAGCGGTTCCCGGCGCGGGTGTTCGACGTCGGCATCGCCGAGCAGCACGCGGTCACCTTCGCCGCCGGCCTCGCCTGCGAGGGCTTCAAGCCGTTCTGTGCGATCTACTCGACCTTCCTGCAGCGCGGCTACGACCAGGTCGTCCACGACGTGGCCATCCAGAACCTGCCCGTGCGCTTCGCCATCGACCGCGCCGGGCTGGTGGGCGCCGACGGCTGCACCCACGCCGGCTCGTTCGACATCACCTACCTCGCGACCCTGCCCAACTTCGTCGTCATGGCACCAAGCGACGAGGCCGAGCTGATGCACGCCGTGGCGACCGCGGCCGCCCATGACGACGGCCCGATCGCCTTCCGCTACCCGCGCGGCGAGGGGGTGGGGGTCGACATGCCCGAGCGCGGCCAGGCGCTGGAGATCGGCAAGGGCCGGATCATCCGCAAGGGGCGCAGCGTGGCGCTGCTGGCGCTGGGCACCCGCCTCGGTGACTGCCTCAAGGCCGCCGACGAGCTCGACGCCATCGGCATCTCGACCACCGTCGCCGACGCCCGCTTCGCGAAGCCGCTCGACACCTCCCTCGTCGACCAGCTCGCCCGCAACCACCAGCTCCTCGTCACCATCGAGGAGGGCTCGATCGGCGGCTTCGCCGCCCACGTCCAGCAGCACCTGCTCGAATCCGGCCTGCTCGACGGGGCGCACGCCCGGCTGCGGGCGATGATGCTGCCCGACCGCTTCATCGACCAGGGCACCCCGGCCGGCCAGATGGCCGAGGCGGGCCTCGACGCCGCCGGCATCGTCGCCAAGGTGCGCGAGACGCTCGAGATCCTGGAGACGCACCCGAGCCCCGCACTGCACCCCGCCACCCATCCGGCTTGAACGGCGCCTGCCGGGCCGGCGGGACGCCGATCGTCACGCTCGATCTGGCCCGACTGAGCAGCGCCGAGGCCATCGAGCTCGTCCGCTCGCCGCTCGGCGATCCCGGAGCGCAGGTCGAGCCCTGCGTCGAGCGCGCGGCCGGCAACCCGCTCTTCCCCGAGCGGCCGCTGCGCCGTAAGCGGTGTTCGGATCACAGGTCGGCTGGCGCCGCGTGGGTCGAGGGGATG
>CAYWSB010000194.1:0-9113 GCA_964460465.1 uncultured Geminicoccaceae bacterium
CAGATCAGATTTGCTTGAACCAGCTGCTTCTGCACTTCGAGCGGGAATCCACCGCCAGCGCGAAAAGGAAGAGGACGGGGACGGTGGCCAGCACGCCCGCGGCGTTCACCAGCCCCCACGAATAGACCGAGGTCTCGAGGATCAAGGACGCGATGCCGAGCGAGACCGTGCGCTTCGGCTCGTCGCTGATCAGCGCTATTATGTAGCAAATACACCTGCCGCCGCGGTCGGGTAATATGAGGTGGGTAGCTGCCGGAGTAGTTGCGCTATTAGTCTGCGTATGCGTCGTTGATGCCAAGTCTGCCGAGCCCAAGATGGCCGATCGATATTGTCTCGCCTCGCGGGTCAATTTTCATCTTTGTATTACATGGACGCTCTTCACTACTCCAAATGTGAAACGTGTATTTACGAGCCGTGATGAAGTTTCGGGCACCACCCAATATGCGGTAGCGGCATGCTACGACAAGTTCAATATCGAGAAACTGTTTTTCGGTACCATTGGCCGGGTCTATCATAATAACCGATCGGGTTTCAATAGCCTCGCCGGGGATAACGCTTATAGTGTATTCTGGCATATAGTTAATGTGGCGCAAGATGTCGATGCTTTTTTTCTACCCCATGGTATGGGAAACTAGTAAATCGAGCATGCAGATGAAGATCGCATTTTTGAGCCGCGCCCTTCCCTATGTTCTCAGCCCTTATATGGAGGGCTATGGTGGTAGCCCCGTTAGGTTTGGGCGTGCGATTCAAGCCGGATTCGAGTGTAGGGTCATGAATTTTCATCCAGGCTCTTTGTTCAGCAACAAGAGCTTCACTGCCTATCCAAGCTTGCCGCTCAGCGGCTTCAGCGGCTTTGACCGCAGCGGCATTGCCCTTCTCAGCAATATCCATCGCCGTTTGAGTGGCGAGGAGAGTTTCGCGCAACAGCCAAACAGCCCAAGCGCTCAAGCCAAGAGCAATAAGGCCGCTGATGGCCATAATCCATTGAGCAACCGTATCGCCGAAATAAAGGCTATTGGGTACATCTTCTCCGCCTTTTCCGGGGCTGTAAGCATCATGTTCATCGCTGGCCGGTTCAGTTGGAGAAATGGCGGATGCTCCTCCGTCAGTTTCTACGGAGGGCTCTTCGGTGGGCTCGTGCTGGCCGTCGCTTGGTTCGTGTTCACGATGCGCTTCGCGCTGGGGCTCGGGTAGCTTGGCTTCAGGGTGCGGCGATGGCGTTTGTGCCGCCGCAGAGCTAACTATCCATCCAGCCGCAAAGACGGCGATCCAAGCGCGGCTAAGCATTGGAGCATAAACGCCGCTGTGAATTTTCCCCGGCTGACCTTGTTCCGCAGGTTCCGTTCATCCTCCCTCACTCCCAAGGCTTCCAGCCGTTCTCTGAGCTGGGAATAGCTGACGTTCTGCCTCGCCATCTCCGCGCGCACAATCCCGCGTGCTCTGGCTTCCCAATCTGTTCGCTCTGGCATTGCATGCTCCTATGATGCGCGTGTCATCATATAGCGTGCTTTCGTCATTGACAATACGCTCCTATGTCATCTTATTGCGTGCACAAGCACTGGAAACGATGACATGGCTTCTCACTTCCTCCTCACCGCCAAGGCCCGCACCCTCTCCCTAGTGCAGGTTGCCCGCATGAGCGATGACGAGGCCCGCGCCACGTTCCAAGCGCTGCGCTGGAGCGAGACGAACGGCGAGCCGGCTTGCCCGCACCGCGGCTGCATGGCCGTCTACGCCTAACAGCCCGCAAAAGCATGTCTGGCGGGCCGAGGTGGTGCTGTTGACCGGCGATCGCGTCGGGACCAACGAGATCATGCGGCGGACCGGGCTCGGCAAGGTCTCGGTCTGGCGCTGGCAGGAGCGCTACGTCGCGGCGGGCGTCGACGGGCTGTTGCGCGACAAGACGCGGCCGTCGCGCATCCCGAAGCTCGCGGAGGAGAAGGTGGCGGAGGTGATCCGCCGGACGCAGGAGGAGGCACCGCCGGACGGCGGCACGCACTGGACGGTCCGGGCGATGGCGGCGGCGACGGGCGTGTCGCGGGCCAAGGTGCATGTGATCTGGCGCGAGGCCGGTCTCGTGCCGCATCGCTGGCGGCAGTTCAAGCTCTCGAACGATCCCGCCTTCGCCCTGAAGGTCGAGGACGTGGTCGGGCTCTACGTCGACCCTCCAGAGCGTGCCGTGGTGCTGTCGATCGACGAGAAGTCGCCGATTCAGGCGCTCGATCGCACCCAGCCCGGCCTGCCGATGAAGAAGGGCCGGCTCGGCACGATGACGCATGACTACAAGCGCAACGGCACCACGACGCTCTTGGCGGCGCTCAATGTCCTCGATGGCTCGTTCAGGGGCCAGCGACTCATGCTCACCGGCGGCAGCGGCAGGGCCGGCCGCCACGTCGTCCAGCATCTGGTGGTCCATGGCGACGAGGTCTTGAGCATCGACCCGGCACCGCCCGACCACCCGCAGGTCCGGACGCTGGAGACCGACAGCACCGATCCGCGCCAGGTCTTCGTGGCGCTTTCCTCCGACATGGGCCTGCGCGAGCTCGAACCGTCGCTCAGGCCACAGCGGCTCGACGCCGTGGCCCGCTCCGCCGCCGTGCCGCGGATCGTGATCCCCCCGACAACGAGCTCTTCCGCGTCAACACCATGGGCACCTGCAACGTCGTCGCCGCGGCGGTGACCCTGGGCATCAGGAAGATCGTCATCGCCTCGAGCGAGACCACCTACGGCATTTTCGACCACGAGCCCGTCGACCAGCAGCACGTCCCGCTGGACGAGGAGTACGACGTCAATCCGGCCGACTCCTATGCGCTCTCGAAGATCTGCAACGAGAAGACGGCGCGGGCCTATGCCACCAGGAGCGGCCGCGACATCTGCGCGCTCAGGATCGGCAACGTGATCGCGCCGCAGGAGTGCGCCGAGCGCGGCAAGGACTTCGCCGACCCGGGCTTCAAGAAGCGGCTCGCCTGGAGCTGTATGGACGCCCGCGACCTCCGCCAGATCACGCGGCTCCGCATCGAGACGGACGGGCTCGGCTACGAGGTCTTCAACGTCGCCAAGGACGAGAGCGCCTCGAACCTGCCGACCCGGGAGCTCCTGAAGCGGCTTTGTCCGGACGTGCCGTCGGCGGTGGACGATCTCGGCGAGTTCGAGACCCCGCTCTCCAACCGCAAGGTCAGGCGCGGCCTCGGCTTCCGGCCCGGGCACGCGTGGCACCGCTACGTCGGCGGCCGAGCAGCGGCGCCCCTGACGCGCCGGTGCTGAGCCGGTGCACGGGCGCGACCGGTGACGGGATGGTCGCCGTCGGCTGCCGCCGGAGTCGCCGCGCCCGGCTCGAGCGCGTTCGTGCAGAGAATGGCCGGGGCGAACAGCGGGTCGGCGAGGCCGGCTCGCGCAGCAGATCACCGGCCGGCAGCCGCGTCCGTTCGGCGCGGGCGGAACGCGGGTTGTCAGCCCGGATCACCGCTGATACGGTTTTATCATCTCTTTTCAGGAGGCCATCGAAGGCGGCCGACAACGGACGGGCCGCAATAACCGGGGAGGCGAGAACGATGATCACGCGATGGACGCGGCGTCGGCTGGTCAAGACGTCGGCGCTGGCGGCGGCCGGCAGCTTCGCCATGCCTTATGTCAAGCGGGCGCATTCGGCGGGGACGGTCACGCTGGGCCTCTGGGACCACTGGGTGCCCGGCGCCAACGACCGGATGGTCGAGCTCGCCACGGCCTGGGGCCAGGCCAACAATGTCGACGTCCAGATCGACTTCATCACCTCGGTCGGCAACCAGAACCTGCTCACCGCCGCCGCCGAGGCGCGCGCCCGGGCCGGCCACGACATCCTCTCGCACCCGACCTTCCAGATCGCCGTGCACCAGAACGCGCTCGAGCCCGTCGACGACGTCTGCGAGGCGCTGATCGCCGAGTACGGCGACTTCGCCGACAACGCCGTCTACCTCGCCCGCCTCGACGGCACCTGGCGGGCGGTGCCCACCTGTGCCGGCTCGCAAAGCTACCCGATGTGCTCGCGCCTCGACTACTTCCGCGACATCGCCGGCATCGACCTCCAGGACATGTTCCCGGCCGGCCCGCGCGACCCGGAAAAGGCCAGGGACTGGACCCGGGCCAATTTCCTCGAGCACGCGCGCAAGCTGCACGCCGCCGGCCACCCGTTCGGCGACCCGATCGGCCAGACCTCCGACAGCCAGGACTGGCTCGGTCCCCTCTTCCTCTCCTTCGGTGCGATGATGGTCGACGAGAGCGGCGAGATCACCGCCGACAGCGACGCGACCCGCGAGGCGCTGGCCTACATGGAAGAGCTCGTCCAGTACATGCCCGAGGACATCTACGCCTGGGACGACGCCGCCAACAATCGCTGGCTGATCTCCGGCCAGGGCTCCTGCATCCATAACCCGCCGAGCCCCTGGACGGTCGCCAAGCGCGACGCGCCCGAGGTCGCGGCCAATGTCTGGCACCACGACACGCCGCGCGGGCCGCAGGGGCACTACCGCGGCAACCTCCCCTATTTCTGGGGCTTGTGGGAGTTCTCGCCGAACAAGTCGGCCGCCAAGGACCTGCTCCTCCACCTCGCCCGCCGCGAGCAGCAGGAGGCGCTGGTCGCCGCGTCCCAGGGCTTCGACATGCCGATGCTCAAGAGCTTCGACGATTTCAAGACCTACGCCGAGGCCGAGCCGCCCGCCGGCACCCTCTTCAACTACCCGGTCCAGGGCGACGAGATCCTGACCGTGGCCGGCTGGCCGGCACCCCCCTCGATCGCCGCCAACATCTACTTCCAGGCGCTGATCCCCAACATGATCGCGCGTGTCACCGTCGACGGCGAGAGCCACGACGACGCCATCGGCTGGGCGACGGACGAGCTCGAAGGCTTCATGCGCGGCTGACCTTTGCCGCCGGGGCCGGCACGCCGGCCCCGGCAGGCACGCCCTCTATCGCATGGGTAGGGTTCGATGAGCCAGCAGGCAGGGGCGGCCTGGAAGCGTCGCCAACGCGAATTCGGGCCGCTCAGCGGGCTTCTGGACTGGTTCAGCAGCCGGTCCACGGTCGGCGTCCTGATGTGCATGCCGGTGATCCTGATCATCGGCATCCTGGTGGTCTATCCGTTCGTCTTCTCGATCTACCTCAGCATGCTGAGCAAGCCCGAGACCGAGTTCGTCGGGCTCGGCAACTACATCTTCCTCTGGGGTCGCGAGACCTTCTGGATGGTGGTCCGCCAGTCGATCATCTTCACCGTCCTGGCGGTCCTCTTCAAGATGCTGATCGGCCTTGCGGTGGCGCATCTGATCCACAACCTGCCGGCCCGCGGCCAGCGCCTGTGGCGGGGCCTGGCGCTCATACCCTGGGTGATCCCGCCGGCCCTCGGCACGCTCGGCTGGTGGTGGCTGTTCGAGCCGCGCTACTCGGCCTTCAACTGGCTGCTCGAGGGCATGGGCTTCGCCCCGATCGCCTGGCTCTCCGACGTCTTCTGGGCGCGCTTCGCCGTCATCCTCGTCAACGTCTGGTACGGTGCCCCCTTCTTCATGATCATGTATCTGGCCGCCCTGAAGTCGATCCCGGCCGAGCTCTACGACGCGGCCAAGGTCGACGGCGCCTCCGCCTGGCAGCAGTTCGTCCACGTCACCCTGCCGATGATGCGCAACATCATCGCGATCACCGTGCTCTTCTCGACCATCGTGACCTTCGCGAACTTCGACATCGTCCGGGTGCTGACCCAGGGCGGGCCCAGGAACAGCACGCATCTCTTCGCCACCTACGCGTTCCGGATCGGCATCGAGACCGGCGACGTGCCGCTCGGCGCCGCGGTCTCCCTCTTCATGTTCCCGATCCTCGCCGTGCTCGCCTATTTCATCCTGCGCAACGTGCGCGATCGTTCGGAGCGTGTGTGATGGCGACCGTGGCAGCCGGCCCCCGGCTCGCGACCAACCCGATCGCCTGGCTCCGGCACGAGCGGCGCTGGGCGCTGGTCTTCTCCTACCTCGCGCTCTTTGTCTTCATGATCTTCTTCCTCGGCCCGCCCTACTACATGCTGGTCACGTCCCTGAAGACGAATGCCGAGATCGCCAGCCTCGCGACCAACCCCTGGATCATCGCCGACGGGATCACCTTCGAGCACTACTGGAAGCTGTTCACCGAGACCGGCTTTCTCACCTTCTTCAAGAACACGGTGATCGTCACGCTCGCGGTCGTCGCCATCACCATGGTGGTCAGCATTCTCGCCGCCTACGCGCTCGCCCGGCTGAAGTTCTGGGGGGCGGGCATCCTGGCGCTCGGCATCTTCCTCACCTACCTGGTGCCCGAGACGCTGCTGTTCATCCCGCTCTTCAAGTTCATCGGCTGGCTCGGCCTGCTCAACAACTACGTCTCGCTGATCGTCGTCTATCCGACCATCTCGATCCCGTTCTGCACCTGGATCATGATCGGCTACTTCTCCTCGATCCCGCGCGAGCTCGACGACGCGGCGCTGATCGACGGCTGCAACCACTGGCAGATGCTCTGGCTCGTCTTCATCCCGGTGGCGCTGCCCGGCATCATCGCCGCCACCATCTTCGCCTTCACGGTCTCCTGGGCGGGCTTCATCTATCCGCTCGCCTTCCTCTACAGCCAGGACCAGCAGGTCCTGACCGTGGGCACCGTCACCTCGCTGATCCGCGGCGACGTCTTCCACTGGGGCGGGCTCATGGCCGGGGCGCTGCTCGCCGCGGCCCCGCCGGTGCTCGTCTACGCCTTCCTCATGGACTACTACATCGCCGGATTGACCTCCGGTGCCACCAAGGGCTGAGCCAGCGCGGCAGCAACGCCGCACGGCAGCGGCAGCACCGGTCGCGCTCGCCGCTCAGCCCATGGTGTTGAGCCGGTGCACGCGCGCGATGAAGGACGGATCGGGATAGTCGCCGTCGGCCGCCGCCAGGGTCGCCTCGACCTGCTCGGGCCTGTTCATGCTGAGGATGACCGAGGGGAACAGGGGGTCGGCGAGCGCGAACTTGATCGCCAGCACCTGCCACGAGCCGACCTCGCGGCCGAGCTCGCGCTGCAGCCGCTCGAACCGGGCATAGGCGCCGTCCCAGGCGGGCTTGCGCCGTGGATCGTCGGCGGCAAGCTTCGTGCGATCGGCGCGCTTGTCGGTGAGCAGCCCCTGCAGGAGCGAGCGCATGGTGACGAAGCCCATGCCCCGCCGCCGCATCTCGGCCATGAGCGGCACGAGCTCGGTCTCGACCAGGCTGTAGTAGGCGACGACGCCGTCGAAGATGCCGGACGCGACCGCCGGGCCGGCGAAGCCCGCGGTGTAGGGAAAGCACGCGAGGGCGCCGATCTTGCCCTCGGCCTTGAGCCTCGCGGCGGCGGCGGCGAGCCGCTCGTTGACCGCGGCCATCGCCGCGAGCCGCGCCGGATCGCCCCGCGCGTCGTTGATCACGTCGCGGCCGACGCCGCGCTGGAGATGCTGGACGATGGCGATCCGCTCGGCCCCGGTCTCCTTGAGCGCCTCCTCGACGCGGCCGCGGAACTTGGCCTCGTCGAAGCCGGCATCGTCGAAGTCCGGCGTCGCTACCTTGATGATGTGCCGGACCTCGTGCCGCCTGGGATGGTCGCGAAGCACCTCCCCCACGGCCCAGCGCGTGCCGTACTCGTAGCTCGAATGGATGGCGGTGACCCCGTTCGCCAGCGCCACCTCGAGCGCCCGCTTGCCGACCGCGTCGTCGCGCCTGCCGAGATTGCCCGAGACGAAGCGCATGCTGCCGAAGGTGACCTCGGAGAGCTCGATGTCGGTCGAGCCGAAGCGGCGATGGCGCATGGTCGTTCTCCTCCCCGATCCCGGCGGTGGCCGCCGCGGGATCGCGGCCGGCGGCCGGGCACATGTTGGCGGCGCCGCGCGGACCGCCGGACAGGCGCGGCGCCCGTGGCGAGCGGTCCCACCGGCCGGGCCGCCCGCCCCTGCCCCGCCGCGCCGGGGCCGGTCAGACGGCGATCGCTCCGTCGGTGGCGGCGACGATGTGGGCGAGGACGTCCTGCTTGGTGACGCTCGCCGTCTCGAGGGTGGCGGCCACCCGGCCGCCGCGCATGACCATCACCCGGTCGGCGACGGCGAAGACGTGGTCGAGATTGTGGCTGATGACGATGAGCGCGATGCCCTGGGCCTTGAGGTTCTTCATAAGCGCCAGGGTGTTCCTGGTCTCCTCCGGGCCCAGCGCCGCGGTGGGCTCGTCCATCACCAGGATCTTGAGGTCGGTCGTGTAGATCGCACGGGCGATGGCGACCGCCTGGCGCTGGCCGCCCGAGAGGTTGTGCGTGGGGACGGTGATGTCCTCGAGCTCGATGCCGACCTTCTCCTTGAGCACGCGGGCGGCCTCCTTGGCCATCCTGGCGTTCTGCAGGATGGGGATGCCGAGGAAGGAGGTCTTGAGCTCGTGGCCGAGAAAGACGTTGCCTGCGGCATCCAGCGTGTCGACCAGGCCCAGGTTCTGGTAGACGGCCTCGATGCCCAGCGCCTGGCTGGCGCGCTTGCTCTGGATGGTGACCGGCCGCCCCTCCAGGCGGATCTGGCCCTCGTCCGGCTCGTGGACCCCGGTCAGCACCTTGATCAGGGTCGACTTGCCGGCGCCGTTGTCGCCGACGATGGCCAGGACCTCGCCCCTGGCGAGGGTGAGGTCGACCCCGGCCACGGCCATCACGCCGCCGAAATGCTTGGCGATGCCGGTCATTTGCAGCAATGGCGCGGCGGTTTCTTCCATCGGTCCTTCCTTCATCAGCTCAGCGCAGGGTGTAGCCGCCGTCGACCACCATCTCCTCGCCGGTCACGAAGGTGGAGGCGTCGGAGACCAGATAGACCAGCGCCGGGCCCAGCTCCTCGGGCTTGCCGAAGCGGTTCTGGACGGCGGGCTCGAGCCAGTGCCGGCGAATCGTGTCGCCGTGCACGGCGAGGATGGGGTCGACCAGCTCGGTATGGATGTAGCCCGGTGTCAGGACGTTGACCCGGATGTTGTGCGGTGCCCATTCGACCGCGAGGCACTTGGTCAGCATGTGCACGCCGGCCTTGGCGGCGTTGTAGTGCGCCTGCTTCTGCGGGTAGTTGACGATCATCGCCGAGAGCGAGCCGATATTGACGA
>CAYWSB010000195.1:0-9046 GCA_964460465.1 uncultured Geminicoccaceae bacterium
GGCTGGGGATCACCCTCGACACCGATCCGAGGAAGGCGACGCGGACGGGGGCAGCGAAGCCCGAGAGCGACGCCGCCCCCGCCGACGCCATCAGGGAGGCAGAGCATGCTTGAACCACCGGTTGACGGTCCGTCAAGTGTCGAGCCACCCCCCATGATGCTCGACCTGCCGCTGCAGCAGCGCCACGACGTCCGCCTGCTTCCGGCAAGCCTGGTGGCCGAGACCCGCACCGTCGAGGTCGTCTGGTCGACCGGCGCCGAGGTGCGGCGCACCGATCCCTGGACCGGCAAGCCCTATCACGAGGTGCTGTCGCTCGAGCCGGGCCATGTCGATCTCTCCCGCCTGGCGAGCGGCGCCCCGCTGCTCGACAGCCATGCCGCCTTCACGCTCGCCGGGATCATCGGCGTGGTCGAGCGAGCCTGGGTCGAGCCCGGTGCCGCCGGCCCCGAGGGCCGGGCCGTCATCCGCTTCAGCAGCCGCGCCGAGGTGACCCCGGTCTGGGAGGACGTCCGCAGCGGCATCATCCGCCACGTCTCGGTCGGCTACCGCGTTCGGACCTTCCGCATCGAGGAGGATGCCGACCCGCCGGTCTGGCGCGCCGTCGACTGGCAGCCGGTCGAGCTGTCGCTGGTCGCCGTCCCGGCCGACCCGGGTGCCGGCATGCGCAGCGATACCACCAAGCACCCCTGCCGGCTGCTCCGCCGGCTCGATCCCCCACGCATGGAGACCCGAGCCATGAACGAAACCATCGACCGCGACGCACCCACCGACACCGAAAAGCAGGAGACTGCACCCGTGACCACCGAGACCGACGACACCACCGACGACGAGGTCGTCGACACCGCCATCCCGGAGACCCGGGCCTCGCCGCCCGAGGATGTGGCCGCGCTGGCCCCGACCAGCGCCATGCGCTCGGCCCTCGCGGCCGCGCGGCGTCGCACGGCCCCGGCCGACACCGTGACCCGCCAGGCAGCGCCCGACGAGACCGCGACCCGCGCTATCGCCGAGCGGGTGCTCAAGGAGGAGCGCGAGCGCGTCGCCGGCATTACCGACGCGGCCAGGAAGCTCGGGGTCGAGATCAGCGTGGCCGAGGACCTGGTCCGCCGCGGCATCGGCCTCGACGAGGCGCGGCGCGCGCTGATCGACAAGGCCGCCGAGCAGGATCGCAGCGTCGAGACCCGGCCGCATCATATCCGGGCCGGGGGGCTCGACGAGGTCACCACCCGCAGGGCAGCGGTCGAGAACGCCCTCCTGCATCGCTACGACCCGGGCCGCCATGCGCTGACCGAGCCCGCCCGCGACTGGCGCGGCCTCAGCCTGATCGAGATGGCCCGCTCACTGCTCGAAGCCGCCGGCGAGCGGCCGCGGGGTCTCAGCCGTGACGAGATCGCCACCCGTGCGCTCCACTCGACCTCCGACTTCCCAGCGATCCTCGCCGCCGTCACCGGCAAGACTCTGCGTGACGCCTACGAAGCGGCACCGCGCACCTTCATGCCGATCGCCCGACGGACCAGTGCCGCCGACTTCAAGCAGATCCACCGCCTGCAGCTCGGCGAGGCGCCGCAGCTCGAGAAGGTCAACGAAAGCGGCGAGTTCAAGCGCGGCAGCATCGGCGAGGCCAAGGAGAGCTACCGGGTCGAGACCTGGGGCAAGGTGATCGGCATCACCCGCCAGGTGATCATCAACGACGACCTCGACGCCTTCACCCGGGTTCCGGCCCTGTTCGGCACCTCGGCCGCGACCCTGGAGAGCGACATCGTCTGGGGCATCGTCATCGACAACCCGGCCATGGCCGATGGCAACGCCCTGTTCCACGGATCGCACAAGAACCTCGCCGGCACCGGCACCGCCCTCGACGTCCCGAGCCTCGGCAAGGCGAGGACTGCCATGGCCAAGCAGACCGGGCTCGACGGCAAGACGCTCCTCAACCTGCGGCCGACCTTCCTGGTCGTGCCCGCCGCCCTCGAGCTCATGGCCGAGCAGTTGATCGCCCAGAGCCTGGTGCCGGCCAAGACCAGCGACGTGGTGCCCAACTCGATCAGGAGCCTCGCCGTCATCGCCGAGCCCCGGCTCGACCCGGCCGCGGGTGCGGTGCCCTGGTTCCTCTTCGCCAGCCCGGCCGCGATCGACACGATCGAGTACGCCTATCTCGAGGGCCAGGACGGGGTGTTCATCGAGAGCCGCACCGGCTTCGACGTCGACGGGGTGGAGATCAAGGCCAGGCTCGACTTCGGCGCCAAGGCCATCGACTGGCGTGGTCTCTACAAGAATCCGGGCGTGACGCTGAGCTGAGCGCCCGCCGATTCCCTTCCATCGGACCCATCCCAACACGAGGAGCCAGAGATGGCCAAGACCTACATCCAGCCGGGGCGCGTGCTCACCGTCCCGGCCCCCACTGGCGGTGCCCTCAGCGGTGCGCCCGTCCTGATCGGCAGCCTGTTCGGCGTCGCCCAACACGATGCCGCCGAGGGCCAGGACCTCGAGATCCTGACCGAGGAGGTGGTCGAGCTGCCCAAGGCCGCCCCGCTCGCCATCGGCATCGGCGACCGGCTGTTCTGGAACGCCGGCGACGGCGTGCTCGACAAGACGGCGACGGCGCAGGTCTGTGTCGGCGTCGCGGTGGCGGCGGCCGCCTCGGCCGACACCGTCGTCCGGGTCAAGCTCGGGGCCGTCACCCCGGCCGGCACGTGACGGCGTTTGCTGCCGCCACCGACGTCCTCTTCGCCGACCCGCATCTGGCGCGGGATGCCGTCTACCGGCCCGGTGGGTCTGGTGACGGCATCCCCGTCCGGGTCATGCTCCGCCGGCCGGACCGGATCGAGAGCTTCGGCGAGACGCGGATCGCGAGCAGCACGACCGTGCTCGATCTCAGGGTGAGCGAGGTGCCAGAGTCCAGAGCCGGCGACACGCTGGCGCTGGACGGCCGCACGGTCGTCGTCCAGGGCACGCCGCTGCTCGATGCCCTGGGTCTCGTCTGGACCCTCGACACGAGGCCGGCATGAGGCTCCAGGCGGCGATCGGTGGCGACCTCGGACAGCTGCTCCAGGCCGAGCTGCAGCAGGCCGAGCGGGCCGTCACCAGGGGTGTGGGCGAGGCGACCGCCGGCCTGCAGGCCGAGCTCCGTGCCCAGGTGACGTCAGCCGGGCTCGGCCCGCGGCTCGCCCGCGCCTGGCGCAGCCGGGTCTATCCGGAGAGCGGCACCAGCCTCACCGCCGCCGGCGTCGTCTGGACCAAGGCGCCCAGGATCATCGGCGCGTTCATCCGCACCACTGTCATCCGCTCCAAGCGCGGCCTCTACCTCGCCATCCCGACGCCGGCCGCCGGCCGCTTCGGCGATGGCCGGCGAAAGATCACGCCCCTCGGCTGGGAGCGCCGCACCGGCCTCCGGCTGCGCTTCGTCTACCGCAAGAACGGCCCGTCGCTGCTCGTCGCCGACAACGGGCGGCTGACCGGTCGCGGCCGGGCCGTCGGCAATACCGGCAGGCGGCGCGGCGCCAGCTTCACCCGGCTGCAGGGCCGCACCACCGTGCCAATCTTCATCCTCGTGCCGCAGGTGACGCTACAAAAGCGGCTCGACATCGAGGGACCGGCGGCGACGTGGGCAAGGCGGCTGCCGGGGCTCGTCGATCGGGCTTGGGTGGCGTAGTCTGGCATATCGCCTGAGCCAGTCGAATCGCTGCTCGGCGGCCGGATCACCCCGGGTGAATGGGAGCGTCGCACCGGCCTGCGCCTGCTAGATCAGCCGCGGCGTGCCGTGTCGTAATCATGACAACCGAAAACGTATCGGCTTGGGGTCGGGCGCACAGGTCATGTCGCTGGCACGTCATAGGGTGAGAGTCGGCAGGTCATCTTGGGCGCAGCAATCCACCGCTATCGTAGACCAAGCCTAGACAGCGGTCGACCAAGCATCACAGCTTCCAATCGTCGCTCCACTCATCGAGGATCATGGGTGCCGTCAGTCCAGCCTTGCCCTTTCGCCGTGACAGCTCCTCACGATGCATCCCGAGGAGCAGGTAGATCAGCCCGGCGCGAACTAGCTGAAACAGCCTCAGCGTCCGGCGCTCGAGGTCGGTGCGCGCAATTGCGTACGCAAGCGTGTCGTGGAACGGGTCACCAGTCTTCCGCGACGGCGGACCCATCTCGTGAACCTTCACGTACTTGTGCTCGAGGTGGTTGCGCACTTCGGCGAACGCCCGCGCGTCAGGCTCGATCGTGTCTCGCATCTCCTCGTCAAACAGGTCCTTGCTGAGCCAAAAGAGGCCGCGCCATGGCCAGTTCTCCGACTCAGCGAAGCATTCACGGATCGAACCGCCCTCCTGCTCGCGCCAGATCTTTCGGAAGCTCACTTTTGTCTCGGGAATGCCAAGCGCGAGGTAGTGATTGAGAAAGTAGGCTATCTTGTCGAGCGTGGAGTAGGCGATCCGGTAGGCCAGCTTCACCTTCTCGACCGACAGACCGTAGGACGGATAGTCGAGCGTGTTGTAGAGCAGCACTCCGCGGTCGGAGAAGTGCACGCTGCCGCCTTGGGTGCCCTCCCAGAGCAGCCAGCGTCCCGATGCGTAACCCTGCTTCAGCTCGTTTGCCATCCCAACCACGATGGGCGGCTCATCGAGTTCTGTCGCGAAGCTCGGCAGACCGAGGACGTCGCGCGCCGCGATCGACCTTGCTGCAACGTCGTTGAGCGGATTGAGAAACAGGATGTTGTCGAGGCACCACCGGCGATAGGATCGCTCCTCCGCGGTATCGCCGAGGGACCAGCCGTCGGGATCGTGGCTTGTCCGGATCGCGTCGAGGTCAACAGCCTGAGCGATCCGCTGCGCCTGCTGATCGAACCTTGCGGCTAGGTGGATCTCACCGAATTCGGGATGTCGCGCGATTAGGTCGACGGCATCGGCCAGATCCCGATGCGCATAAAGCGTCAGCACGTGCTTGTGGCCGACGTCGTAGAGCGCTTGCGCGTAGTGCATGAGGCCGTTGCCGCGGTTTGCACGCGCCATCCAAAAGTTCGATTCGATGGCGAGCGCTCGGCTCCAGAGCGCCTGCGCCTCGACGAAGCGGCCGAGCTTGTCGAGCTGATTCGCGAGATTCGTCAGAATTTGGCACCGGTACGTTGAGTGAAGCGTGTCGAACGCCGGGCTAATGAGGGCGCGCCTGAGCAGATAAACCTGGTGGCGAACTTCGGGCTGTTCCCAGTCCCAGACCTGAGCTCGATCGCGCAGGCGCTTCTGGTAGCGGCAGTCCCATGCATTCGCGCGGAAGTAATCGAGCACCGCCAGAGCGCCGGGCGGTACTCCGCGTTCCTGAAGCGCGTCTGCAAGCGCTTGGGCCTGGTGGCAGATCGCCAAATCGCCGTTGTCATTCGCCTGATTCACCAGTCTGGCGATCAGTTGGAGCGCGTCTTGATCGGACAGGCCGTCGATCGTCGGCGCGTCCATCGATCTACTCCTTCGCAATCGGCGGCAATTGTTCTGAGAACTCGTCGCCAAGCGGTTTCTCGTAAGGCACTTACCAGTACTCAACGTGCGCGAATAGCTGTTTGCCGACGAAGGAGGGCGCCGATGTCTCGACGCGAGCAGGTCCTGGCAGCGCTGTTGCAGCGCCTGCAGGCCAGCCTCACCGCCACTTTCCGTCGCAACGAGGTCCTGCCCGAGAAGGTCCCGGCCTCTGGCCTCGTGATCCTGCGCGACGGCGATCCCGGTGAACCTGACGTGACGCTCAACCCACGCACCGCGTTCTACAGCCACCGCGTCGAGCTGGAGCTATTTGTCACCCAGCCGACCGCTGGTGGCGGCGAGGCATTGCTCGATGCGCTCGTGGCCGACGTGGGCGCCGCTCTCGCCCCCGACCCGTCGCTCGGCGGCCTCGCCGAGAACCTCGTCGTTGCCGCCCCCGAGACCGGCGTGCTGGCGGTTGAGGGTGCCGCACCTATCCTGACCGCGCGGCTCACCGTTATCGTCGACTACCTAGTGAGCGATTCGCTCGCCGGCTGAACCATCCTCTGGAGATCCCGTGATGCCCAAGCAGCGTGCCTATGGCGCCGATGCGCGGTTGCTCGCCGCCCGCGAGACGAGCTATGGTGTCTTGCCGCTCGCCGGCTGGCGCAGTCTCTACTTCAAGTCGACCGATCTGTCCTCCACCCAGCCCTTGGGCGACGATCCGCTGCTCGGCCGCGGCCGCAACGCGCAGGATCCCTATCGTGGGCTGGTCACCGACGAGGGGCAGATCGAGATCCCGCTCGATCTGCGGGGCACGGGCTTCTGGCTCACCGGCCTGTTTGGCGATCCGGTGACCACGGCCGTTGCCGCCACCGGCACGATCGCCTTCGCCACCAACCCGTCGCCCGGCGACACTGTCACGCTCAACGGCACCGTCTGGACCTTCGTCTCGGGCATGGCGTCAGGCAACGAGACCGAGGTCCAGGGTACCTTGATCCAGACCCTCGACGCGCTGGTCGACGACCTGAACGCCTCGGCCGATGCCGAGATCGCCAAGTGCAGCTACGCGCGGCCCACAGGTACCGAGACGCTCGTCATCGCCTTCGACACGGCGGGTCCGACCGGCAACAGCTTCACGCTCACAGCACCGGCAGCGACTGTCTCGGGGGCTACCCTGACCGGCGGCGGCCATGCCCATGTCTGGGAGAGCGGGGCCGACGACATCCCGAGCTACACCATCGAGATCGGCCATCCCCTGCTCACCACACCGGTCTTCTTCCGCCACACCGGCACGGTGATCGAGAGCCTCGCCTTCGAGATGGGCCAGGAGGGGCCGGCCAATGCGCGGCTGCAGCTGGTGGCCCAGGGCGAGGAGCGGTTCGCCACCACCGTTGATACCACCCCCGAGGCCTTCACGCTGCGCCGCTTCAGCCAGGGCCGCGGCTTCATCCGCAGGGGTGGCCAGCCGCTGGCGGGCGTCACCGGCGGCAGCCTGACCTTCTCCAACAACCTCGAGCGGGTCCGGGTGATCCGCGAGGACGGGCGGATCGAGGCGGCCGATCCCACCTTCGCCTCGGCCCAGGGCACGCTGACCGTGCGCTTCGACGGCAGCACGCTGGTCGCCGAGGCCGCCAACGGCGATCCGGTGAGCCTGGAATACGGCTTCAGCTTCCCCGACGGCCAGGCGCTGCGCCTCGAGCTGCCCAGGGTCTTCCTGCCCAAGCCCAAATACTCGGTCGCCGGCCCCGGCGGGGTCGAGGCCAGCTTCGACTGGCGCGCCGCCTTCGCCGAGAGCGAGGGCACGATGCTGCGCGCCCATCTCCTCAACGATGTCACCAGCTACAGCTGAGGCAAGCCATGATCCGTCTCGACCTGAAGTGCCAGCCCCATTGGCTCGACCTCGGCCACGGCGTGCGCCTGCACGTCCGCCCCTGCACCACGGCCCTGGTCATGGCGGCCCGGGCGGCAACGGCGCGCGAGGCCAGAGCCCTGCCGACCGACGAAGCCGCCGGCACCCTGACCGCCGCCTTCGTCAAGACCCTGGCCCGGCTCGCCGTCGACCAGTGGGAGGGCGTCGGCGACGCCGACGGCAAGCCGGCCGACATCACGCCCGAGGGCATCGAGGCCCTGCTCGACCTCTGGCCCATCGCCGATGCTTTCGAGCGGCAGTACCTGGGGCCCGCCCTGCTGCTGGAAGAGGAAAAAAACGGCTGAGGGCCCGGGCCGAGTGGCACTTCGGCGGCGGCGCACGCTACTGCGACGGCTGTGCCCGGCAGGGGCGACCCTGCGCTCGTGGCGAGCCGGGGGCCGATGGTGAGCTCTGCCCGTACATCGCCAACGAGCCGCTCACCGACGCCGGCTGGCAGGCCTGGGACGTGCTGCTGCGATGCTCGGGGCAGCTGCGCGTTGTCGGCAGCTCGGTGATCGGCCTCGACCTCACTGCCATGCTCGGCATCGGCGATGCGCTCGGTCATGACCGACGAACCCTCGCCGAGCTGCTGCCGGCCGGGGAAGCCGGGCTGCTGGCGGCGTTGAACCAAGAGACAGCGACGAGCGATCAGCCATGACCACCCGCAACCTCTCCGTCCGGCTCGCCGTGGTCGACGGCGGCAAGGTCAAGGCGGAGCTGCGCGATGTCGGCGAGAGCGGGCAGCGCTCGCTCCGGCGGATCGAGGAGGCGTCGCGGCCGGCGTCGCGGGCACTCCTGGCGGTCGACGGTGCGGCCGGCCAGGTGCGCGGCTCGCTCGAGGGGCTGACCGGCAGGCTGGGGCCGCTCGGCGGGGCGTTGCGTGGGCTCGGGCCGGCGGGTCTGGCGGCCGGGGCGGCGCTTGCCGGCATGGGGCTGGTGCTGACCCGCGGCGTGCAGGAGGCAGCCGAGGCCGAGCGGTCCTACAACCGGCTGGAGGCCGTGCTGCGCGCCACCGGCTTCGCTGCCGGGCTGACCGGCCGCGAGATTCGCGGCTTCGCAGCGGCGATGGAGCGCAACACCCTCGTCACTGCCGAGGCGGTGCAGGACGCCGCATCGGTGCTCGCCACCTTCCGCTCGGTCTCGGGCGACACCTTCACCCGCGCCATCCGGCTGGCGCAGGACCTCTCCACCGTCTTCGGCCAGGACCTCAGGGGCTCGGCGACCCAGCTCGGCAAGGCGCTGGAGGAGCCGATCCAGGGCATCTCCGCCCTCAGGCGGGTCGGTGTATCGTTCACATCGAGCCAGCGCGAGGTCATCCAGACGCTGGTCGAGACGGGCAGGACCGCCGAGGCGCAGCGGGTGATCCTCGATGCGCTCGAGCAGCAGGTCGGCGGTGCCGCCCGGGCCGAGGCGAGCGGGCTCACCGGTGCGGCCAACCGGCTCGCCGATGCCTGGGGCAATCTGCTCAAAGCGATCGGCCGGACCGATGCGGCGTCGGGCACCGCCACCGGTGCCCTGAACCTCCTGGCCCGTGCTACCGAGGGCGTGCTCTCCGTCTTCGACGAGGAGCCGATCGCCGTCCGGATCGTCGCCCTCAACCGGCAGCTGGTCGAGGCCCGGGACGAGCTGGCCCGGCTGGAGGCGGGTGGTCTAGAGCATTTTCACGCTGACCGTACATATCCTGCATTGTCGATGTAGTTTT
>CAYWSB010000196.1:0-8998 GCA_964460465.1 uncultured Geminicoccaceae bacterium
CGCGCTCGGTCATGGCCTCGGTCGCCGGGCCGACGCCGGTCGGACACCCGGCACACGTAGCTAACGCTAATTAAGCCAATGATTTCCCCCGTGCCCCCTCAAGATTTTGGTGGGGCGCGGGGAGGATCATCCTCCCCGCATCTTCTTCAACATGCCTGAAAAGCCCCGGGTGCCGGTCCGAATCGAGGAAGCGCTGGCGGCGGCCGCCATGGCGCTGATCTGCCTGATCTCGATGGGCAACGTGCTGGCGCGCTATTTGACCAGCGCCTCGTTCGCCTTCACCGAGGAGTGGTCCGTGGTGCTCCTCGTGATCATGACCTTCACGGGTGCGTCGGCGGCCTTCGCCACGGGCGAGCATGTGCGGATCACCTGGTTCCTCGACCGGCTGCCGCGGCCCCTGCGCTGGCTGGCCGAGCTGGTGACGCTGGTGGCGACCACGGGTCTGTTCGCGCTCATCCTCTACTATGGCGCGCAGGTGACCTGGGACGAGTGGTTCTGGGGCGAGACCAGCCCGGGGCTCGGCTATCCGGCCTGGCTCTACTCGATCTGGCTGCCGGTCCTGGCGCTCGCCATCGTCCTCCGGGTGCTCGGCCGCGGCTGGGCCATGCTGCGGCGCCGGCCCGAGGGCCTGCCGAATGCTTGACGCCAATCTCGCGCTCCTCCTGACCTTCGCGGTGCTCCTGGTGATCGGCACGCCGGTCGCCGTGGCCCTGGGCGTCGGCGGGGTCGTGGGCATCCTCCTCGGCCTCGACCTCGCCGCACTCGGCACGGTCGGCACCAACACCTGGAACGCCATCGCCAAGTACCCGCTGATCGCCATCCCGCTCTTCGTCCTGACCGGCATGGTGTTCGAGCGGTCGGGGGTGGCGGCCCGGCTGGTGACCTTCGCCGCGGCCTGCATCGGGCCGAGGCGGGGCGGGCTCGCCCTGGTCGCCGTCCTCGTCTGCCTCGTCATGGGCGGCATGTCGGGCTCGGGGCCGGCCGACGCGGCGGCCGTCGCCACGGTGATGATCCCGTCCATGCTCAAGGCCGGCTACCCCAAGCCCTTCTCGGCCGCGGTCATCGCCGCCGCGGCCTCGACCGCGATCCTCATCCCGCCCTCGATCGCGCTGATCGTCTACTCGGTGCTGGTGCCCGGCACCGACCTGCGCGCCCTGTTCGCCGCCGGGATCGTGCCGGGCCTCCTGGTCGGCCTCGCGATCGCCGTCCCGGTCGTGCTCCTGAGCCGGCGGCACGGTTTCGGCGAGCTCGAGGCGGCCGCCGAGCGGCCGGCCTTCTGGCCCAGCCTCGGCCGGGCCGTCCCCGGCCTGATGGCCCCGGTCATCATCCTGGGCGGGCTGCGCTCGGGGCTGTTCACGCCGACCGAGACGGCCGTGGTCGCCGTGTTCTACGGCGTTCTGGTCGGCACGCTCATCCACCGCACCCTGGGCCTGCGCGAGATCTACGCGGTCCTGGTCGAGAGTGCGCGGATCTCGGCCGTCTTGATGCTCATCATCTCGCTCGCCGGCATCTTCGCCTGGGCGGGCTCGACGCTCGGCGCCTTCCGCCTCGCCGCCGGCTGGATCATGGCGGTCAGCGACAGCCAGTGGCTGATCCTGCTCCTGGTCATCGGCCTGCTGCTGCTCGCCGGGATGGTGCTCGACGGCGTCTCGATCTACCTGATCACCCTGCCGCTGCTCGTGCCCATAGCCCAGGCCTTCGAGTGGTCGTTCGTCTGGTTCGGCGTGGTCATGGCGATCACCGTCGCGATCGGCCAGGTGACCCCGCCCGTGGCCATCAACCTGATGGTCACCGCGCGGATCGCCGCCGTCCCGCTCGAGGCCACCTTCCGCTGGGCCGGCTGGCTGCTGCTGGCGATGGCGGCCGCCCTCGGCCTCGTCGTCGCCTTGCCGGAGCTGGCCCTCTGGCTGCCGCGAGCCCTCGGCTATCGGATCAGCTGACCGCCCGCCCTGGCCGCTCCTGCCGGACCGTGCTAGGCCGAGGGCCAGCCGAGGGGAGGATCGACATGGCCGACGACGCGTTTCGCGCCAGCCTCGCCGCGCCGGCGCCGCCGGCGGGCCTGGCCAAGGCGCTCGAGGCGCTCTGGTGGCAGGGCAAGGGCGACTGGCGACGCGCCCACGAACTGGCCCAGGCGGCGGACGACTCCGACGGGGCCTGGGTGCACGCGCATCTCCACCGGGTCGAGGGCGATCTCGGCAATGCCGGCTACTGGTATCGCCGCGCCGGCCGGCCGGTGGCCGCAGGACCGCTCGACGCCGAGTGGGACGCGATCGCGGCGGCCCTGCTCGCCCGCTAGGAGCGCGGCGGCAGCGCCCCGGTGGCACTGCCCCCGAGCCCGTGCCGGACGTCGTCGCCGGCGCTGACCGCCCGCGCCCCGCCGGCATCGCTGGCGGCGATGTAGCCCCAGGCCTTGGCCACCCGGGCCAGCGTGCTGTGCACGGTGTACTCGGTGATCGGCACCGCCCAGAAATAGCCGATATGGGTCTCGTGCACCGGCCAGGCGTCGGGATAGCGCGGCGTCATGTGCCGGGCCGCCTCGGCGAACGACCAGTGCTGGCCGCGGTCCTGGACGTTCCAGCCGCCGAAGACGGTGAGCCCCCTGGGCACGCCGCCCATCCCGTACTTGTCGACCAAGAGCACCTCGCGCGGCCAGCGGTGGCCGAGGCCGGTGGTGAAGGTCATGTTGTCGGGATTGGCCCCGAGGCCGAACTGGGTCTCGCCGATCAGGGCCCGGAAATAGCGTTCGTCGCCGGTGAGCGCGTGCGCGAGGACGAGGACGTCGGCCTCCACCGGCAGGGCGGAGGTGTAGGACCAGCCATAGGGAATCCACGGGTTCACGACCTGGCCGAAGCCGCCGCGCCGGCCGCTGCCGATGAGGAAGTCGGCATAGCCGGTCAGCGCCGCGAGGCCGCGACCGAGCAGCGCCTCGTCGACCGGCCGGTCGGTGCGCGCATAGACCAGGGTCGCGTAGAACTGCTGCTCCTCGTGGCCGAGCTGCCGCCCGCCGGCATAGGCCGAGGTCCGGACGAAGACGTCGTGCCAGACCGCGTCCCCGGTCAGGCGGTAGAGCTCGGCCGCCGCGAGGTTGCGGGCGCTGACCACCTCGACCCGGTCCACGGCATGGGCCGGCGTGTTCGCCTCGGCCCAGCGCATCGCCCGCAACGCGCTCTCCGCGTAGCCCGCGGCCAGGGCGGCATCGAGCCCGTCCAGCAGGAACGCCACGCGGGCGGCCACCCCCGCATAGAGATAGGAGGACCAGGCGTCGGGGGCGTAGACGTAGAGCTCCTGGCTCGAGGTCCAGCTGGTCTCGCCCCGGGGCGGGTAGCTGCCGGCCTCGATCCCGCCCGGCACGCCGCCGTCGGCGTGCTGCAGGCGACGGTAGAGATCGACCGTCCAGAGCGCCTCGTCGACCAGATCGGGCAGCCCGTTGCCGGTCTCGGGGATCGCCAGGGCCGTCGTGGCGGCGAAGGCCGGGCGCAGCTCGGCCAGATCGAGGAGGTCGCGCACCGCATGCAGGTGCTGGGCGCGGCGGTCCCAGTCGCCGGCATCGTGCCAGCCGCCCCAGGCATCGGCCACCACCGCGTCCGTCCGCTCGGCCACGAGCGCGTCGAAGCTCTTGCGGCCCAGGAGGTTCAGGCCCTGGTCGGTGTCCATCAGCGTCGCCCCCGAGCGGACGACGCGGATGCCGTCGGCCGGATGCAGGCTGCGTGGCCGCGGCCAGTCGGTCCAGGGGGCCTCCAGCGCGATGCCGCTGCGCTGGTGGTAGAAGCCCAGCATCGCCGTGCGGAAGGCGTCGTCCCAGACGTCGTCGGCGATGCGGAAGGGAAAGGAGGTGCCGACCCCCTCGACCTCGACGACGTACTCGCCCGGCCGGTCGAAGGCGCTGAAGTCGAGCGCGAGGACGGGGGCGAGATTGAAGTTGAGCCGCAGGTTGGTCGGCGCGTCCCACGGCTCGTCGAGCTCGGCCGCACCCTCGAAGACCACGGCGCCGGTCACGGTGTCGAGCAGCCGGAACGGCGTCCCGGGCGCATAGGCGACGGCGGCCTCGGCCTCGGGATCGGCGGCGTTGCGGCCCAGCCACATCGAGAGGTAGCCGACCTTGACCGGATCGTCGCGGCGAAAACCCAGATGGCTCACATGCACGGCCTCGCTGCGCAGCCGCGCCGTGTCGTAGGTCAGCGTCGCCCCGGGCACCGCCGGGTCCGCCACCTCGACCCGGTACGCCGCACCGGGCACCAGCGGCTCGGCGAGCTCGAGAAAGACGTGGTGCTGGACGACCAGCCCGTTCTCCTCGGGCGCCGTCCGGGCCGTGTCGACGATCTTCGACTTGCGCCAGACCGCCTGCGGCCGCAGCAGCGGCCCGGCGGCGGCGAGGTCGACGATGCTGTACTGCGCGGGCTCGTCGGCCGCCGGCGGCGAGCCACCCATGCCGAGGAGGCCCGCCAGGGTGCCGGGCTGCCGGCCGAGGAAGAAGTCGGCCGCGGGCGACGGCGAGAAGCTGTCGAAGACCTGGATCATCGGCTCGCCCCTGGGCGTTGCGCTGCGCAGGCCGTAGGGCGCGCCGTTGCGCAGCACGAGGCCGCCGGACCGCTCGCGATCACCGGGCAGGGCGTGGTAGGGCCGGGTGTCGCCCTCTGCCGTCACCTCGCCCGTCTCGAAGCGCAGGCCGAGGATCGTGGCCGTGACCATGTAGGCCGCAACCAGGCTGCTCATCCCGCCGGATCCCTCCATCTCACGCGCTATTGCCCGGGCCGATGCCGCGCAGCATGCAGCCGGCCAGCTAAGATTCGGTAAACGGCGACCCGAGCGGCGATTGACCTCGATCAACGAAGCGCCGGCCGGCGCATGGCATGCTCCCTCGGTCGACAAGCGCGCCGGTGCGGTGGCCCGGTGCCGAAGCGAGGGGGGCGATCATGACGGCTCTTGCCCGCCCGGCGATGCCGGCCCGGACGGCGCGGCTGGAGAAGCCCGCGGGCCTGGTTGGCAATCTTGGCGACTACGCGACCGCCTGCGCCGGCTTCAGCTGGGCCGCCGCCCGGGCGCTGCTCGACGGCCTGCCGGGCGGCGGGCTCAACATCGCGCACGAGGCGGTGATCCGGCATGCCACCGGGTCGCGGGCGGCGACGACGGCGCTGCTCTGGCTCGGCAAGCGCGGCGAGCGGCGGGCGATCAGCTACGCCGAGCTGGCGGGCGAGATCGCGCGCTTCGCCAACGGGCTGCGCGGCCTTGGCGTCGGGCCGGGCGAGCGCGTCTTCGTCATGCTCGGCCGCGTGCCCGAGCTCTATGTCGCCGTGCTCGGCGGGCTTCTGGCCAAGGCCGTGGTCTCGCCGCTGTTCTCGGCCTTCGGGCCGGAGCCGATCGCCACGCGCCTGAGGATCGGCCAGGGCCGGGTGCTGGTGACGAGCGCCGAGCTCCACGCCCGCAAGGTGGCGGGCATCCGCGACACGGTGCCGGAGCTCGCCCACGTGCTGGTCACCGGCGATGCGGCACCGCCGGGCACCCGGGCGCTCGGCCGGCTGATGGCGGCGGCCGCGGACGTGTTCGAGACCCCGCCCACCGATCCCGAGGACATGGCGCTGCTGCACTTCACCTCGGGCACCACGGGCACGCCCAAGGGGGCGGTGCACGTGCACGAGGCGGTGGTGGCGCACCATGTCACCGGGCTCTACGCCCTCGATCTTCGGCCAGGCGACATCTTCTGGTGCACGGCCGATCCGGGCTGGGTGACCGGCACGAGCTACGGGATCGTGGCACCCTTGACCAACGGGGTCACCAATCTCGTGCTCGAGGCGGAGTTCGACACGGGCCTCTGGTACAAAACCCTGGAGGCCGAGCGGGTGAACGTCTGGTACACGGCACCCACCGCCATCCGCATGCTGATGAAGGCCGGCAAGGAGGCGCTCGCGGGCCGTGATCTCTCCGCCCTTCGCTTCATGGCGTCGGTCGGCGAGCCGCTCAATCCCGAGGCGGTGGTCTGGGGCCGGGAGGCGTTCGGCCAGCCCTTCCACGACAACTGGTGGCAGACCGAGACCGGCGGGATCATGATCGCCAACTACCTCTCGATGCCGGTCAAGCCGGGCTCCATGGGCCGGCCGCTCCCCGGCATCGAGGCGGGCATCGCCCGGCATCGCCCGGCGGGCGGCATCGAGCTCGTCGACGAGCCCCTGGTCGAGGGCGAGCTGGTGCTCAAGGCCGGCTGGCCCTCGATGATGCGCGGCTATCTCGGCGAGGAAGCGCGCTACCGCAAGTGCTTCGCGGGCGACTGGTACCTGACCGGCGACCTCGCGATGCGGGACGAGGAGGGCTACTACTGGTTCGTCGGCCGCGCCGACGACGTGATCAAGACCTCGGGCCACCTGATCGGCCCGTTCGAGGTCGAGAGCGTCCTGATCGAGCACGCGGCCGTGGCCGAGGCCGCGGTGATCGGGGTGCCGGATCCGACGGCGGGCGAGCTGGTCAAGGCGTTCGTGGCGCTGAAGCCCGGCCGCCAGCCGGACGAGGCGCTGCGGCGCGACATCCTCGGGCACGCCCGCAAACGGCTGGGTGCCGCGGTGGCGCCGAAGCTGATCGACTTCAAGACCGACCTTCCCAGGACGCGCTCGGGCAAGATCATGCGCCGGCTCTTGAGGGCGCGCGAGCTCGGCCTGCCGGAGGGCGATCTCTCCACCCTCGAGAGCGATTCCACATGACCGACAAGGTCCATCTCGACCGCCAGTACCTCTTGCACCTGCTCGAGGCCATGATCCGAATCCGCCTCTTCGAGGCCAAGTGCGTCGAGTTCTACCAGGCGCAAAAGATCCTTGGCTTCCTGCACCTCTACGACGGCGAGGAGGCGGTCTCGGTGGGCGTCATCGAGGCGCTCGGACCCGGGGACGCCATCGTCGCCACCTATCGTGAGCACGGCCAGGCGCTGGCGCGCGGCATCGGCATGGACCGGCTGATGGCCGAGATGCTGGGCAAGGTCGAGGGCTGCTGCCGCGGTCGCGGCGGGTCGATGCACATCTTCGACGCCGGTGCCCGGTTCTACGGCGGCAACGCCATCGTCGGCGGCGGGCTGCCGCTCGCCGTCGGCGTGGCCCTAGGCGACCGAATGCAGGGCCGGGACGCCGTCACCGCCTGCTTCTTCGGCGACGGCGCCGCCGACGAGGGCGAGTTCCACGAGAGCCTCGGCCTCGCCTGCCTCTGGCGGCTGCCGGTCCTCTTCGTCTGCGAGAACAACCTCTACGCCATGGGCATGGCGCTCGAGCGGGCGACGGCCGAGCCCGACATCTGGCGAAAGGCCCAGGGCTACGGCCTGCCGGCCGAGCAGGTCGACGGGATGGACGTGGTGGCGGTCGAGGCCGCGACCCGCCGCGCACTTCAGCACGTCCGCGCCGGCAACGGTCCGGCCTTCCTCGAATGCCGGACCTACCGGTTCCGGGCGCACTCGATGTTCGACGCGCAGAGCTATCGTACCAAGGAGGAGATCGCCGCCTGGCGGGCGAGGGACCCGATCACCCGGCTGCAGGGCTGGATGGCGGCGACCGGCATGCTGCACGAGGGCGAGCTCGCGGCCATCGAGGCCAGGACCAGGGACGAGATCGAGCAGGCCGTGGCCATCGCCGAGGCGGGCACGCCCGAGCCCGTGGCGGACCTGCTGCGCTTCGTCACCATGGACGAGGTGCCGCAGGAGTCGGGCCGATGAGCGCGGCCGGGCCGCTGACCTACCGCGAGGCCTGCCGGCAGGCGCTCATCGCGGCGCTCGAGGCCGATTCCCGGGTCTTCCTCATGGGCGAGGACATCGGTGCGTATGGCGGCTGCTATGCGGTGACCAAGGGCCTGCTCGACCGGTTCGGGCCCGAGCGCATCCGCGACACGCCGCTCGCCGAGAGCGGCTTCACCGGGGCCGGGATCGGGGCGGCCATGGTCGGCATGCGGCCGATCGTCGAGCTCATGACCTGCAATTTCAGCCTCCTGGCGCTCGACCAGATCCTCAACAACGCCGCCACCATCCCGCACATGTCGGGCGGCCAGCTCGCCGTGCCCCTGGTCATCCGCATGGCCACGGGCGCCGGGCGGCGGGTGGCGGCGCAGCACTCGCACAGCCTCGAGGGCTGGTTCGCGCACATTCCGGGCATCCGGGTCCTCGCCCCGGGGACGATCGAGGACGCCCGCTTCATGCTCGCCCCGGCGCTGGCCGACCCCAACCCGGTGCTGATCTTCGAGCACGTCATGCTCTACAACGACGAGGCGGTGCTCGATCCGGCGGTGACGCAGGTCGACATCGACCGGGCAAGGGTGCGCCGCGCTGGGGCCGACGTGACTCTGATCACCTATGGCGGCAGCCTGAAGAAGTGCCTGGCAGCGGCCGACACCCTGGCGGCAGAGGGCATCGACGCCGAGGTGGTCGATCTGCGCACGCTCCGCCCGATCGACGACGCGACCATCCTGGACTCGATCCGCAAGACGCGGCGCTGCGTGATCGTCGACGAGGGCTGGCGGTCGGGCTCGCTCGCCGCCGAGATCGGCATGCGCGTCGCGGAAACGGCGTTCTTCGACCTCGACGCGCCGCCGCGCCGGGTCTGCTCGGCCGAGGTGCCGATCCCCTACGCGCCGGCGCTGGAGGACGCCGCCTTGCCGCAGCCGGCGGTGATCGTGGCGACCGTGCGCGAGCTTCTGGGGCGTGGCTGATGCGTGACTTCAAGATGCCGGCGCTCGGCGCGGACATGGAGGCGGGCATCCTCGCCGAGTGGCTGGTCAAGCCCGGCGATGCCGTGACACCGGGCCAGATCGTCTGCGTGGTCGAGACCCAGAAAGGGGCGATCGAGGTCGAGATCTTCGAGCAGGGGGTGATCCTGGAGCTGGTCGTCCAGCCGGGCGAGACGGTGCCCGTGGGGGCGACGCTGGCACGGCTCGACCAGCCGGCGGCGAAGGAGGAGGGCGCGGCGCCCGCTCCCGGCCCGGCACCGGCAGCGGCGGCGGCACCGGCGCCGGCGGCCGCCCCGCGGCCGAGCTTGCC
>CAYWSB010000197.1:0-8921 GCA_964460465.1 uncultured Geminicoccaceae bacterium
AAACTACATCGACAATGCAGGATATGTACGGTCAGCGTGAAAATGCTCTAGCCGAGCGCCGCCGGGTCGAAGCGGCAGCGGTGCTGGAGCGGCTCATCGCGCTCCCGCTGGCGGTCGAGGGCCGCGCGCCGGGCTGCGGCCGGCGCTCAGAGTGGCCAGACGACGAGGATCATCGGCACGGCAACGGCGACGATCAGGACCTGCAGCGGCAGGCCGAGGCGCCAGTAGTCGCCAAAGCGGAAGCCGCCGGGACCGAGGATGAGCGTGTTGTTCTGGTGGCCGATCGGGGTCAGGAAGGCGCAGGAGCCGCCGACCGCCACGGCCATCAGGAAGGCGTCGGGATTGACGCCGAGGCCGGCGGCGGCGCTGAGCGCGATCGGGCAGAGGACGGCGACGGTGGCGGCGTTGTTCATGAAATCGGTGAGCAGCATGGTGACGACGAGAAGGACCACCAGGGCGATGACCGCATCACCCTGGGCCACGCTGGTCATGAGCCAAGTGGCCACGAGATCCGCCGTGCCGGTCTCCTCCATGGCCCCGGCGACCGCCAGCAGCGCGCCGAGCAGCGCGATCACCGGCCAGTCGACCGCCTGATAGACGTTGCGCGGCTGGACGACGCGGGTGGCCATGACGGCGAGGACGCCGCCGGCGAAGGCGATGGCGGCCGGCAGGATGCCGAAGGTGACGAGGAGGATGGCCGCGGCCATGATGCCGCCGGCGGTGTAGGCCGCCCGTCGGTTGGGCAGGCGGAGCGGCCGCTCGGCCAGCGGCAGGCAGCCGAACTGCGCGCCGAACTCGCCCAGCGCGTCGGCGGCCCCCTGCATGAGGAGGACGTCGCCGGCGCTGATCCGCAGCGTGCGCAGCCGGGAGATGGTCCGTCGGCCGTGCCGCGAGACGGCGAGCAGGTTGATGCCGAAGCGGGTGCGCAGCCTGAGGTCGGTGGCCGAGCGGCCGATGATGGCCGAGTCCGGCAGGACCGCAAACTCCATCAGGACCACGTCCTCCTGGGATGCGGCCTTCTTCTCATCGTCCTTCTTCTTCTGGGTCTGCTGCGGCGTGCCTTCGACCGCCGGTGCCTCGATCCGGTCGGCGACGTGCTCGGTCGCCACCGCGTCCTCCGCCTCGCTCTCCTCCTCGGCAGCCTCGGGATTGTCCTCCTCGAGCTTCAGGTCGAGGGTCGAGAGCGCCTTGGCCAGCGCCTCGGGGTCGGCCTCGATCACCAGGATGTCGCCCTCGTGCACGCGACGGCTCGGATGTGGTCCCGGCAGGCGGATCTCGTCGCGCACGAGGCCGATCACCTGGGCGTCGGCGGCCTCCAGGGCGTGCTCGACCTCGCGCAGGGTCTTGTCCTTGACCGGGCTGTCCTTGCCGACCCGCGCCTCGGTCAGATAGGCGCCGATCTCGAAGCTCTCGCCCTGGGCCCGCTCGCGACTCGGCACGAGCCAGCGCCCGGCGGTGCAGATGAAGAGGATGCCGAGCCCGGCGACCGCGACGCCCACGGGTGCGAAGGCGAACATGCCGAAGGCCTCGCCCTTGGCCTCGGCGCGGAAGCCGGCGACCACGAGGTTGGGGGGCGTGCCGATGAGCGTGGTCATGCCGCCGAGGATCGAGCCGAAGGAGAGCGGCATGAGGATCTGTCCCGGCGGCAGACCGAGCCGTCCGGCGAGCTGGATCGCCAGCGGCATCAGGAGTGCGAGCGCACCCACGTTGTTCATGAAGGCCGACAGCACGGCGGCCAGGGTCGTCAGGACGGCGACGGTGACGAAGGCGCCCGCATTCGCCGGCAGGACGCGGCGGGCGAGGAGATCGACGGCGCCCGAATGCTGCAGCCCGTGGCTCAGGATCAGCACGCAGGCGACGGTGATGACGGCCGGATGGCCGAACCCGTCGAAGGCGGCGCCGGCGGGCACGAGGCCGGTGACGACGACGGCGAGCAGGGCCGCGATCGCCACCATGTCGTGGCGCCAGCGGCCCCACAGAAAGAGGCCCATGGTGGCCGCGAGGACGGCGAGCACGGTGAACTGGTCGGCGGTCACTTCAGGCTCCGGGAGGGCGAACGCCTCGCCGATCCGGCTCGGATGGCGATCGACGCCGACAACTGCTGGCCGCGGTGCGGGGTTCCGGCGCTGTCGTCACCCGCGCCGCGGCTCGCCCCGGCCCTCGACGAAGCGGGCGAAGGCGTCGAGGGTCTCGTCGCTGACGTGGTGCTCGATGCCCTCGGCGTCGCGATGCGCCGTCTCCTCGCTCACGCCCACGGCACGCAGCAGGCTCACCACGATCTCGTGCCGGCGCTTGCAGTGCCGGGCGAGCGCCGCGCCCTTGTCGGTCAGGAAGATCGCCCGGTAGGGCTCGGAGGTGACGAGGCCGTCGCGCTGCAGCTTGGCCACGGTGTTGGCGACGGTGGCGTTGGTGACGCCCAGGCGCTCGGCGAGGTCCACGGCCCTGGCCTCGCCCCTGGCCGCGATCAGGTCGGCGATCAGCTCGACATAGTCCTCGGCGATCTCGGCCCGGTGGTCCTCGCGGATCCGGCCGAAGCCCAGCGCCTGCGCACTCGGCTCGAGCAGCTGCAGCTTGGGACGTGGCACCGTGCGGATCCCCCTGGTCGTCGGTCGGATGGTGGTTATAGCCCGGGTCCGGTCGCCGGCAAAGCCCGGCGCCAGCGGCGGGTGAGCACGCCGTAGCGCGGCGCGAGGAGCATGGCCAGGAGCTGCAGCAGCCCGGCCATGACGGCCATCGAGCCGGCGGCGTTCAGCGCCAGGTCGAGGCCGAGCCAGAGCGGCAGGAAGACGGCTGCAGCGTAGCCGAGAACGGCGGCCAGCACGGCGGCGGCCGCACTGAGCCAGACCTGCCGGGAAAGGTCGTCGGTGAGCATCCGGGCGGTGGCGGCGGGGCAGATGAACATGGCGATCACCAGGATCGAGCCCACGGCATCGAAGGCGGCGACGGCGGCCAGGGCCGACAGCGCCACCAGCCCGGCACCGATCCAGCCCGGCCGGAAGCCCAGGCTCTGGGCCAGGCCCGGATCGAAGGTGGCGAGCCTGAGCTCCTTGAAGAAGGCCGCGACGAGGAGGGCGATCAGGCCGGTCACGGCGAGCAGTCGCCAGATCGACTCGGGCATGGTGGCCAGGACCATCGGGTCGAGCAGGTCGCCCCAGCCGGTCGCCGCCAGCCAGACCGCCCCCTCGAGATTACCCATCAGCGCGTGCTGGACGTCGATGTGCACGTTCCTGGCACCGCTCTGCTCGAGCAGCACGAGGCCGAGCGCGAACATCGCGGTGAAGACGACCCCCATGGCGGCACCGCTCTCGAGATTGCCCAGCCGGCGGATCAGCTCGATCAGCAGCACCGCGACGAGCGCCGCCACCCCGGCGCCGAGGAGCATGGGCAGGCTGCCGGTGCTGCCCGAGACGAGGAAGCCGAGGACGATGCCGGGCAGGACCACGTGGCTGAGGGCATCGCCCAGGAGGCTCTGGCGGCGCAGCACGAGGAAGTTGCCGAGCAGGCCGCAGGCGAGTGCTGCCAGCGTGCCCAGCAGCATGGGCGGCAGGTCGAGCTGCAGGAACTCCCCGGTCTCCATCAGGGGGCCCCGCTCATCCGGCCCCCGCCGCCCGCCGCACCCGGCGGTCGAGCTCGGCCAC
Organism: uncultured Geminicoccaceae bacterium; assembly: GCA_964460465.1. Taxonomy (GTDB): domain Bacteria; phylum Pseudomonadota; class Alphaproteobacteria; order Geminicoccales; family Geminicoccaceae; genus SLRI01. Next base: position 3,639 of record CAYWSB010000197.1, read on the forward strand.
GAGGTCGGCCGGCAGCGCCTTCTCGATCGCCACGGAGGCCCAGCGGTCGCTGGCGAAGGCCTCGTCGGGATAGTCGGCGAGGTAGCGGTCCCAGAGCGCCTGGTCGCGGGCGATGCGGCGGGCGGCCGAGAGCCCGGCCTCGGTCGCCTTTCCGGTCCCGGTGAGCCAGCCGCGCCGCCGGAGCCGAAGCCGCGCGAGCGGCTCGAGCACCGGCTGGCCGGCGGCGATGGCGAGCAGGCCCTGGCGCTCGGCAATGGCGAGGCGGAAGCGCAGGTAGCGCACGGCCTGGGCCACCACGCCGCGGCGCGGGGCGAGGAGCAGGCTAAGCGCGAAGAGGGCGGTCAGCGTCAGGACGATCACCCCGCCGGTGGGCAGGTCGGCGCGGCTGCCGGAGACGGCAGCACCCAGATAGCCGCCCAGCGCACCGATCGAGGCGGCGATCAGCAGCATCGGCAGCAGGCGGTCGGTCCAGAACCGGGCGGCCACGGGCGGAATGATGACGATGGCGATGATCAGGACGAGACCGACGATGGGCAGGCCGATGACGGTGACGGCGACGAGCAGCGCCATCATCAAGAGGTCGAGGCGGGCGACCGGGTAGCCCATGGCGCGGGCGTAGTCCTGGTCGAAGGCCACGAGCCCGAGCTCCTTGAGGAAGAGCAGGGCCACGGCGGTGACGACGAGGGCGGCCACGGCGACGAGCTGGGCCTCGCCGATCAGCATGCCGGCGGCGGCGCCCAGCAGCAGGCCTTCGAGCCCGGCCTGGCCGCCGGTGCGCATCACCTGGATGACCGAGAGCAGCACGACGCCGAGGCCGAAGAAGGTGGCGAGCACGGTGCCGATGGCGGAATCCTCGGGCAGGCGGGTGCGGTTCTTGATCCAGCCGACCGCGAGCACGGCGATGAGCGCGGCCACGGCCGCCCCCGCCATCAGCCAGGGCAGTTGGCGGCCCTGGCCGGTGAGCAGCGCCAGGACGATGAAGGCCAGGGCGATGCCCGGCAGCGTGGCGTGGCTGACGGCGTCGCTGAGCAGCGAGCGCTTGCGCAGGAGGCCGAAGCAGCCGACGACCCCGCCGCCGGCGCCGAGCACCGCGGCACCGAGCATGACCACGGCGGCGTTGTAGCCGGCATCGAGCGAGAGATAGCGCCAGAGCTCGACCAGCACGGCTCAGCTCGCCGCCACGAGCTCGCTCGGGACCAGCCTGCCGCCATAGGTCGCCTGCAGGTTGTGGGGGGTGAAGGTCGTGGCGATGGGCCCGTCGGCGATCTTCTTCAAGTTCAGGAGAAGGACGTGGTCAAAGTAGGCGGCCACCGTCTCGAGGTCGTGATGGACGCAGACCACCGTCTTGCCGGCGGCATCGAGGCGACGCAGCGTCTCCAGGATGGCGGCCTCGGTCGCCGCGTCGACGCCGGCGAAGGGCTCGTCCATCAGGTAGAGGTCGGCGTCCTGGGCCAGGGCCCGGGCGAGGAAGACGCGCTGCTGCTGGCCGCCGGAGAGCTGGCCGATCTGCCGGTGTGCCAGGTCCGCCATGCCGACCGCGGCGAGCTGCGCCATGGCCGCCTCCCGGTGCCGGCGGCGGATGGGGCGGAGCCAGCCAATCTGGCCGTAGAGGCCCATCGTGGCGACGTCGAGGGCGGTGACCGGGAAGTCCCAGTCGACCGAGCTGCGCTGCGGGACGTAGCCGATCCGCCCCTTGGCCCGGGCGGCGGGCAGGCCGAGCACGGTGACCTGTCCGGCGAGCACCGGGACGAGGCCGAGCACCGCCTTGATCAGGGTCGACTTGCCGGCGCCATTGGGCCCGACGATGGCGACGAGGCCGCGCTCGGGGCTGACATACTCGATGTTCCAGAGGACGGGCTTGCGGTGGTAGGCGACGGTCAGACCCCTCACGACGAGCGGCCGCGCCGCGGCCGGGTCGGGTGTCGTGACGTCGCGCAGATGGGTCGCCCTGGCCATGCGCGGCCTCAGCTCCCCGCACCCAGCAGGCCGTTGAGCCCGCGCTCGGGGGCGGTGCCGCCGAGGGCCCGGGCGATCAGCGTGGCGTTGTGGTCGAGCATGCCGACATAGCTGCCCTCGTAGGTGCCGGGGGCGCCCATGGCATCGGAGAAGAGCTCGCCGCCGATGGCGACGGGGTGGCCCCGGGCGGCCGCACCCTCGACCAGGGCCCGGATGTTGCGGTCAGCGACGGAGCTCTCGACGAACACGGCCGGCACCGCGCGCTCGACCAGCACGTCGACCAGCTCGCCAATCCGGGCGAGGCCGGCCTCGCTCTCGGTCGAGAGGCCCTGGATGCCCATCACCTCGATGCCGTAGGCGCGGCCGAAATAGTGGAAGGCGTCGTGGGCGGTCACCAGCACGCGGCTCGCCTTGGGGATGCCGGCGACGCTGGCGCGGACGTAGCGGTCGAGCGCTTCGAGCTCGGCCCGATGGGCGGCGGCATTGGCGGCGTAGACGGCGGCACCCGGCGGGTCCAGCTCGCCCAGCACCAGCGCCAGCTCGTCGGCGAGCCCAGCCCACAGTGCCACGTCCATCCAGACATGAGGGTCACGCTTCTCGGGGAAGGTCGGGTCGGTCAGGAGACGATCGGCCGGCAGGCGCTCGGCCAGAGCCACCACCGGCTGCTCGCGGCCGAGAGCGAGAAGGAAATCCTCGAGCCCGGCCTCGAGGTAGAGGCCGTTCCAGAGGACGAGGTCGGCCTTGCGCAGCCGGGCCACGTCGGCGCGGGTCTGGCGGTAGAGATGCGGGTCGACCCCCTCGCCCATGAGCGCCGTGACCACCGCCCGCTCGCCGGCGACGTGGCGCGCCAAATCCGCGACTTGGCTCGTGGTGGCGACGATGGTGAGCGGCTCTGCCGCCGCTGTGCCGGGCAGCGGCAGGCCGACGGCGAGGCTCAGGGCGGCAGCGAGGACGAGGCGACGGGCAACGGGCATGCGCAACGATTCCCTTCCGGTGCACCGGCGGTGGTAGTCAGGCCAACAGAGTTTAGTCGCTGCTAAATTCTTTTCAAGGGCGAGCTGCGTCCCGGTGCGGCACCGGCCATGCGATCACGCTTGGCGGCAACCCCTGACCCTGGGTAGAGTGTCGAGCGTGGCCAATTCGTCCGCGGTGTCCCAGCCCGGCAGCCCGAGCGAGACGCGATGCCCAGCTACTCGGTCAACCAGCTCCTCGTCTCGCTCGCCGATGCCGGCCGCGAGCTGCTCAGGGTGCGGCTCGGCAATCGCCGGCGGTCGCCGGAGGCGCTGGCCGAGGAGCTGCTCTCGACCCGCGGCGAGGCGTCCGGTGCGGCGCTCGCCCGCGAGCTGATCCAGGCCTACGGCCAGCTCGACCGCGACGGCAAGCGCGGCTTCTTCACCGAGCTCGCGGTCCGCCACGACATCGACCGTGGCGACGTCGACGATGCCATCGAGGCCTATCGGGCGCAGCCCGGCGACGCCGCGCTGCGCCGCCTGCGGGCCGCGTGCGAGCCGGCGCGGCAGGAGCTGTTCCGCCGGCTCAACATGGCGCCCGACGGCACGAGGCGGCTGGTCGCCATGCGCCGCGACCTGCTCGATCTCCTGCCCGACCACCCGGCGCTGCGGCCGGTCGACACCGACCTCGAGGAGCTCCTGGCCGGCTGGTTCAACCCTGGCTTCCTGACCTTCAGGCCGATCGACTGGAACAGCCCGGCGTCGCTGCTCGAGAAGCTGATCCGCTACGAGCGCGTGCACAAGATCGCCAATCTCGAGGCGCTGCGCCGCCGGCTCGGCCCCGATCGCCGCTGCTTCGCCTTCTTCCACCCCACCCTGCCCGACGAGCCCCTGATCTTCGTCCAGGTGGCGCTCGTCAAGGGCATGGCCGACAAGGTCCAGCCGCTGCTCGACCAGGAGAGCCCGGCCCTGCCGGTGGCCGAGGCGGACACGGCCATCTTCTACTCGATCAGCAACTGCCAGGCCGGTCTCAAGGGGGTCAGTCTCGGCAATTTCCTGATCAAGATGGTGGTGGCGGCGCTCGCGGCCGAGCTGCCGCAGCTCCGCCAGTTTGCCACCCTGTCGCCGATCCCGGGCTTCCGCGACTGGCTCGGCCGGGCGCTCGAAGCCGGCGACCCGGTCGTCGGCCCGGAGGCCAGGGCGGCACTGGCCGGGCTCGAGGCTCAGGACTGGGCGCGCGACCCGGCCAAGGCCAAGGCGCTCGAGCCCTGGCTGATGGGCCTCTGCGCCCACTACCTCGTGCGCGAGAAGCGGGGCGGTCGGCCGCTCGACCCGGTGGCGCGCTTCCATCTCGGCAACGGCGCGAGGCTCGAGCGCCTGAACTGGCTGGGCGACGTCTCGGCCAAGGGGATCGCCGAGTCGGCCGGCATGCTCGTCAACTATCGCTACGATCAGGCCAGGATTCCGGCCAACCACGAGGCGTTCGTGGCCACCGGCGAGGTGATTCACTCGTCGTCCGTCCGGGGCCTTCTGCCGGCACTGCCGGCGGCCGCCGCCTGAGCGCGGCGCCGGCCGGCCTTCACCGTGGAGACCACCTCGGCCGTGCGGCTCGCAGGGTAGCGCCGGAGGGAGGAGAGGAAGAGGGCAATGCCCAGCATCTCCTCGCCCACGACCAGGCGGAGATGCGCGATGCTGTCGCCGTCTTCGATGCGCACCTGGATGGCCTCGAAGCCGAAGGCACCGCCGCGGAACATCACCCCGGCGCTGCAGAACAGGGCCGCCGTCGGGCGCGGCAGCGCCAGCCGGAACGGGATGCAGGCGAGGCCCACGGGGACGACGACCACGGGGGCGACGAGGATCCAGGTGGCGTGGATGGCATCCCGCCGGGCCACCGCCCGGTCCGGCATGATCAGGAGCTCGTGCAGCCGGGCGGCCGCGTCGATCGAGAGGTAGAGGAAGTCCAGGGCGAGGATCAGCCAGGGGAACCGCCAGCGGCTGCGGCGCCGCGGCTCAGCCCGGCGATGGCGCCCAGGACCAGCGCGCAGGCGAGAAGCTGCAGCGCAGAGAGGCAGGCCGGCAGTTGCCCTCGCCGAGAAGGTGGACGCGCTCGGCGACCGCCGTCAGCGTGTGGCTCGCTCAACCGAGCCAGAGCACGTGCGTCGGGGGGGACAGCGCCGAGCACGACAAGTAGGACGACGACCGACAGCGGGACCTTCAGCACGAGGCCAGCATCGAATCGAAAGACGGCGGCCGCGGCGCTCGGCTCGCTCCTGCACCACGCCCCGGGGCACGAACTGCCCGCAGCGACAACGGGCGCGGGTGGGCGGCTAGAGCATTTTCACGCTGACCGTACATATCCTGCATTGTCGATGTAGTT
>CAYWSB010000198.1:0-8842 GCA_964460465.1 uncultured Geminicoccaceae bacterium
TGCGCCGATCGGGGCAGCAGGTGGCACGGCTCGTCGCCACCCGACGGACGCGCCGGTCACCGGTGGTCCCGGGCGGTGGGATCGTCAGGGGCGGTCGGGCTGCAACGGTTTTTCGCGGGACACGCGTGGGGTTCGAATGAGCAGAATTATCGGCATTGATCTCGGCACCACCAACAGTTGCGTGGCGGTGATGGAGGGCAAGAACGCCCGCGTCATCGAGAACGAGGAGGGCATGCGCACGACGCCCTCGATGGTGGCCTACACCGAGGACGGCGAGGTGCTGGTCGGCATGCCGGCCAAGCGCCAGGCGGTGACCAATCCCGAGAACACGCTGTTCGCCGTCAAGCGACTGATCGGCCGCCGGTTCGACGATCCGGTCGTCGCCAAGGACAAGGGCATGGTGCCCTACAAGATCGTCCGGGCCGACAACGGCGACGCCTGGGTCGAGAGCCGGGGCGACAAGAAGGCACCCTCGCAGATCTCGGCCGAGGTGCTGAAGAAGATGAAGCAGACGGCCGAGCGCCATCTCGGCACCACCGTCGACAAGGCGGTGATCACGGTCCCGGCCTACTTCAACGACAGCCAGCGCCAGGCGACCAAGGACGCCGGCAAGATCGCTGGGCTCGAGGTGTTGCGCATCATCAACGAGCCCACCGCCGCGGCCCTCGCCTACGGCATGGACAAGGGTAAGAACCAGACGATCGCGGTCTACGACCTGGGTGGCGGCACCTTCGACATCTCGATCCTCGAGATCGGCGACGGGGTGTTCGAGGTGAAGTCGACCAATGGCGACACCTTCCTCGGTGGCGAGGACTTCGACCTCCGGCTCATCGACTACATGGCCGACGAGTTCAAGAAGGAGCAGGGGATCGACCTGCGCGGCGACAAGCTCGCCCTGCAGCGCCTGAAGGAGGCGGCCGAGAAGGCGAAGATCGAGCTCTCCTCGACCCAGCAGACCGAGGTCAACCTGCCGTTCATCACGGCCGACCAGTCGGGGCCGAAGCACCTGACGATGAAGATCAGCCGGGCCAAGCTCGAGATGCTGGTCGACGACCTGGTGCAGCGGACGATCGAGCCCTGCCGCAAGGCCTTGAAGGATGCCGGGCTCTCCGCCTCGGACATCCACGAGGTGATCCTGGTGGGCGGCATGACTCGCATGCCCAAGGTGGTCGAGACGGTGAAGACCTTCTTCGGTCGCGAGCCGCACAAGGGTGTCAACCCGGACGAGGTGGTGGCCATCGGCGCGGCGATCCAGGCGGCGGTGCTCTCGGGCGAGGTCAAGGACGTGCTCCTCCTCGACGTGACGCCGTTGTCGCTCGGCATCGAGACGCTGGGCGGCGTGTTCACCCGGATCATCGACCGCAACACGACGATCCCGACCAAGAAGAGCCAGGTCTTCTCGACCGCCGAGGACAACCAGAATGCGGTGACGATCCGGGTGTTCCAGGGCGAGCGCGAGCTCGCCGCCCAGAACAAGATGCTGGGTCAGTTCGATCTGGTCGGCATCCCGCCGGCACCGCGCGGCATGCCGCAGATCGAGGTCACCTTCGACATCGACGCGAACGGCATCGTCAACGTCTCGGCCAAGGACAAGGCGACAGGCAAGGAGCAGCAGATCCGCATCCAGGCCTCGGGTGGCCTCTCGGAGGCCGAGATCGAGAAGATGGTGAAGGAGGCGGCCGAGCACGCCGAGGAGGACAAGAAGCGCAAGGCCGTGATCGAGGCGAGGAACCAGGCCGACAGCCTGGTGTATTCGACCGAGAAGAGCCTGAAGGAGTATGGCGACAAGCTCGAGGCCGGCGACCGAAGTGCCATCGAGCGCGCGATCGCCGACGTCAAGGGCGTGCTCGACAGCGAGGATGCCGAGGTCATCAAGGGCAAGGCCGAGGCCCTGTCGCAGGTGGCGATGAAGCTCGGCGAGGCGATGTACAAGTCGCAGCAGGCCAATGACGGCGGCGACGGCGGCAGCGATGCCGGCGACCGCTCCGAGGATGTCGTCGACGCCGAGTTCGAGGAAGTCGACGACGACAAGAAAAAGTCGGCGTGAGCCCAGGCGATAGCAACGCGATGATGACGGACCGGGCCCTTGCGGCTCGGTCCGTTGCCGTTCGCCGGCTGTCGCCGTGGCGATACTGTCCCCGCACGAGGACCGCGAGCTGATGGCCAAGCGCGATTTCTACGAGACCCTGGGTGTGGCCAAGAGTGCCAGCGAGGCCGATCTGAAGCGCGCCTATCGCAAGCTGGCGATGGAGTGCCACCCCGACCGGAATCCCGGCGACGCCGCGGCCGAGGCCCGATTCAAGGAGATCAACGAGGCCTACGAGGTCCTGAAGGACCCGCAGAAGCGGGCCGCCTACGACCAGTTCGGGCCGCAGGCCTTCGAGCAGGGGATGGGCGGCCGCGGTGCCGGCGGCGGTTTCGACTTCACCAGCTTCGCCGACGTCTTCGACGACCTGTTCGGCGACTTCATGGGCGGCAACAGCGGCCGGCGGCGGGGTGCCGCACCGCGCGGCAACGATTTGCGCTACAACCTGACCATCACGCTCGAGGAGGCTTTCGCCGGCAAGAAGGCGCAGGTCCGCGTGCCGACCTCGGTGGCCTGCGAGAGCTGCGACGGCACCGGCAGCGAGGGCAAGGCCGAGCCCGCCGCCTGCCCGACCTGCCGCGGTGCCGGCCGAGTCCGGTCGCAGCAGGGCTTCTTTACCGTCGAGCGAACCTGCCCGACCTGCCATGGCAATGGCCGGGTGGTGACCAATCCCTGCAAGGCGTGCAGCGGCAGCGGCCTCGTCCACAAGGAGAAGACGCTGGCGATCAGCGTGCCGTCCGGGGTCGAGGACGGCACCCGCATCCGGCTGTCGGGCGAGGGCGAGGCCGGGCCTCGGGGCGGGCCAGCGGGCGACCTCTACATCTTCGTCACGGTGGCGCCGCACCGGCTGTTCCGGCGCGAGGGCCACAACATCTTCTGCAGGGTGCCGATCCCGATGACGACGGCCGCGCTCGGCGGCGATGTCGAGGTGCCGACGATCGAGGGCAAGCGGGTGCGCTTGGCGGTGCCATCCGGGACGCAGGCTGGTAAGCAGATCCGCCTCAAGGGCAAGGGCATGAGCGAGCTGCACGGCCATGCGCGCGGCGACATGTTCGTCGAGATCATCGTCGAAACCCCGGTCAACCTGACCAAGCGCCAGCAGGAGCTCTTGAAGGAGTTCGAGCAGGCGGGCGAGAAGGCCAACAACCACCACCCCGAGTCAGAGGGCTTCTTCGCCAAGGTCCGCGAGCTTTGGGACGATCTGACGGACTAAACGCCGGCGCTGGTTCGGTTGTGGGTGTCGTGGTGGCCACGCATAACGTGGTGCACCATAACGGAGCCGAGCCAGTTGCCGTTGCGCTCGCAGCGCTCGATGTCGGCGAGGCCGATCTGGCCGATCGGCCGGCCATCCGCCATGACGGTCAGACAGCCTACCGTCCCGTGACGCAGGCGGCGTGCCGCGATCGCCGCGCTGTCGTTCCACTGGATGGTCGCGGAATCGTCCTGCCGCAAGAGCGCGTGCGCCGCTGGCGACTGTCCAACGAGAGTGGTTCCCATCGCCTCGTCCTCCCCCTTGCTTCCCGTTGCCCCCGGCTGGCGCACCGCCCGCCGAAGTGATCGATCGGCCGCTGCCGGCGCGAGCCGGCACTCAATTGCAGGTGTCAATGGGCCCGCCGACGAGATCACGGATCAGCACGGCCTCGAGCCAGTTGCCGTGGTTCGCGCAACGCGCGATGTCGCGCCGCGTCACGCCGCCGATACGCTCGCCGTCGGCCATCACGTCGACGCTTTCGAGCCGCTCCACGCGCATGAGATGTTCGACCGCACCGGCCGTATCGTGCCATTCCACGGTGCGCCGTATCGGCGGGACCCACCCGCCGGCGGGCGACCGCCGGGCGGCTGTGGTGGTCATGCGGGGACCGCCCGCCCGAACTCCCGGGCGAGCCATCGATCGTCGCTGCGGCGGGTCCCGGCCCCGGTGCGCGGCAGGCGATGCACGCCGTCCGCCTTGCGAATGATGACGCCATGCTCGCCGGCGATCGGCAGAACCTGCACCTTGAGCCGCTGGCCGCACAAGTCGAGCAGCACGGTCTCCCCGGGCCCCAGGCGGCCGATCAACTCGGCCACACGTCGCTCCAGCTCCTCGCGGCCGACCCTGAACTCGGCGATGCTGAGAGGGCCGGTCTCGGCATCGTCGACGGCGTCGAGATCCTCGGTCGCCACGTCGTAGTCGCTGCGGCCGAGCAAGACGGCGCCGGAAGCCAGCATCGTCTCGACCAGATTGTGCATCTCGGCTGGCCGCGTCACCCATTGGACGCGGCAAGGTACCTGCCCCTTCATTGTCTTGCCCCCTTCTTGCTGACCGTGCTGCCGGATCAAGCAAGGCGCATGCCAAGCCGCTCGGCGCTACGGTCAACCTGAAGCCTAGCATAGACCGGCGGCGACCTCACTGATCCAGGTCAAAGCCGTGCCGTTTCGGGGTCCGGCGAGCGGCCTATTCTACCACATTCGCTCGGCGAGGCTGTGGCGGGCGTCGAGCTCGTCCTTCATGTCGAGCACGTCGGCGAAGGGGAGGTGGCGGGTGGAGATGACGCCGATGCAGCGCCCCTCGTCCATGACCGGCAGGTAGCGGTAGCTGAACTCGTCCATCGCCCGGATGGCGTCGGCGACCGGAGCGTCGGCGGCGATGGTGTCGGGCGTCTTGGTCATCACGGCACTGATCGGCGTGGCCTCGGGCGGCAGACCCTTGGCCGCCACCCGGAGCAGGAGATCGCGCTCGGTGAAGATGCCCACGACCGCGTCGCTCTCGATCACCACCACGCTGCCGCAGCGGTGCTCCGCCATGGTCGCGACCGCGTCCTTGACGGTGGCGCTGGGCGACACGGCGACCAGCTGATCGCGCTCGATGATCTCGCGGACGGGTCTCGTGGACATGGGTCGACCTTTCGAGGCTGTCTCGGGTGCGTTGCAGCGGAGCCCTGGTTAGCAAACGGCCGGTCGCGGCGCCATGACAAGGATCAATGCCGTCTCGATCGACCCGTTGGGCCTCGCTCAGGCGGGCGCCGCCTCGCGCTCCGCCGCGACCACACCTTGAGCGGGCGGCGACCCCGCGGCATCCGGCGGATCGGCTGGCGGATTTGCTGCCGCCGGCGGGGCGCCGTCGGCGAGGTCGAGCTCGAGCTTGGCCATCTTGCGGCAGAGCCGGTGGATGCGGCCCAGGATCTCCATCGTCTCGACATTGCCGGAATAGACCCTGGTGCGGCGCGGGTCGCGACTGCCGGCGACCCGCTCGAACGCGGCGCGGGTCAGCTCGCGCGCCGCGGCGTGGATCGCGTGCTTGCCCTCGCGGATGGCCGCCGCCTGGCCGAGGTCGCGATTGGCGATCAGGCCGGGCAGTGCCCTGATGTCGAGCAGCAACGCCTCGAGCAGGGCCCGGATACGCTGCTCGAGGGCGCCGTCCGGCAGCCCCGGCCATTGCTCGCGCCGGTTGGCGAGGCGCAGGAGCTCGTCGCCGGCGAGCTCGGCGGTCGCCATGAGGAACTGGCTCATCTGCAGGATGGCGGTCAGCTCCGCCGACTGCCGCTCGCCGAGCCGGGCCCGGCCGGTCTCGCCGAGATAGACGATGATGGCGTCGTTGAGCTTGCGCAGCCGCGGCAGGAGGTCGTGCACGGTGGCCAGCCGGTCGGGGTCGCGGCGGACCAGGGACGGCAGCACGCCCTCGACCATGCCCACGGTCTGCTCGGCCACCCGGACCAGCTCGCGCCGTGCGGCACCCAGGGCCAGTGACGGCGATTGCTGCAACCCGGGATCGAGGTGGCGGGGTGCCAGGAGGTCGGAGGTCGCACCGGCGGGCTCGGGCACGAGGCGGTGGATGAGCCAGGCGATCTGCGTCGTGAAGCCGATGAAGAGGATGGTGTTGGCGACGTTGAAGAGGGTGTGGGCGTTGGCGATCTCGCGCGGCAGCGAGCCCGGGGCGAGCCAGCGGACGAGCTCGGCGAGCTGGGGAATGAAGGGCAGCCAGAGAACGGCGCCGACGACGTTGAAGAGGAGGTGGGCGACGAAGACGCGCACGGCTTCGCGCGGCTTGCCGATGGCGGCGAGGCCGGCGGTCAGGCAGGTGCCGATGTTCGAGCCCAGGGCGATGGCGATGGCCGAGGGCAGGTCGATGATCTGCTGCGACGCCAGGATGATGACGAGGCCGAGCGTGGCGGCCGAGGACTGCACCAGTGCCGTGAAGACGGCCCCGGCGAGGACACCCAGGACCGGCCGCTGCAACTCGGCCATGAGCTGGATGAAGGGCTCATAGTCGCGCAGGGGCGCCATGCCCTGGCTCATCACCTGCATGCCGAAGAAGACGAGGCCGGTGCCCATGATCGCCCGGCCGGACTCCCGCACCCGGTCGGTCTTGCCGGCCATGGACGCGAGAAAGCCGATGGCGATCATCGGCAAGGCCAGGATGCCGACATTGAAGGCGAGGATCTGGGCGGTGAAAGTGCTGCCGATATTCGCCCCCATGACCACGGCGATGCTCTGGCTCATGGTCATCAGGCCGGCGCTGACGAAGCCGACCAGGAGCACCGTGGTGACGGTGGAGGAGTTGACCGCGGCCGTGGTGAGCGCCCCGGTGAGCACGCCGAGCAGCCGGTTCTTGGTCAGCCGCTCGAGAATCTGGGCCATCCGCTCGCCGGCCAGGATCTCCAGCGAGCGGGTGAGGAAATTGAGGCCCAGAAGGAACAAGGCGAGGCCGCCGAAGAGGCCGCTCGCCAGGGCGAAGAGGTCCATCGCCAGCCTCGCGAGGCAGGGTTGGCCGCCAGCCGGCCGCAATCCGAGGTTAGCGACAGATTTGTGACGCGGCTACCGCGGCGACCGCCGGCGCGCCGGGGTCACCAGAGCCGGTCGGCCAGGGCCTCGCGCTGCTCGCGCTCGGGCTCGACCTCGGCCTGCTCGAGCAGCGGCAGGTCGTGGGCGGAGAGGATGCCCAGGACGCGGTCGTCTTCGACCACCGGGAGGTGCCGGTAGCCCTGCTCGCGCATCTGCCGGATGGCGGCGAGGATGGGTGCACCGGCCTCGACGACGTCGGGATTGGCGGTCATCACCTCGACCAGCGGGGTGTCGAGGTCGCGGCCCAGCGCCGCCACCCGGCTCACCAGGTCGCGCTCGGTGAAGATGCCGACCAGCGTGTCGTCGCGGCAGACCAGCACCGCGCTCGCCTGGTGCGCCGCCATGCCGATGGCGGCATCGCGCACGGTCTCCTCGGGCGATGCCTTGAGCAGCACGTCGTCACCCAGAAAGTCGCGCACGGGTCGCTTGGGCACGGGATCGGCCTCCGCCGTTGTTCGCCAAAAAGTTGAGTTTCATTCAAAGAACAAAACCGCCGCTTTGGCAAGGCCTATCCGCGGCCGGCCGGGCTCAGGCCTGCTTGACCACCAGCACCGGGCAGGCGACCTCTTGGCCGACCGCGCTCGAGACGCTGCCGTGGACCAGCCGGCCGAGCCGGCCGAAGCCGCGGCTGCCGATGACGACGAGGTCGACCGCGTGGCTGCCGACGGCCTCGACCAGGGCATCGGCGGCATCGCCGCGGAGCTCGAGCGGCACCACGTCCGCCGCCCCCTCCTCCCTGGCCAGGGCGGCCGCCTGCTCGAGCACCTTCGTGGCGACGGCGGCGGCGATGCGCTGGTCGGCGGCATGCGGGCTCGCCCCCAGCGACAGGCGGCCGAGCGACGAGCCCTGCTCCTTCGCCGGCTCGCCCACCAGGTGCTCGACCTCGGCCAGCCGGCGCAACGCCTCGGGCACGGGCTGGCCGGTGACGACGTGGGCGACGTAGAGCCTGGCGCCGAGCCGGCCGGCGAGCCCGCCCGCGACCCGGGTGGCGTTGCGGCCGTGGTCGGAGCCGTCGGTGGCGACGAGAATGGTCTCAAACATGCGGCTGCCTCCTCCTGCGGTCATCGTTGCCGAGGAGGATAGCACAGGTGCCGCGCCCGGTGGATTGCGCTGGATCAAGCCCCGGGGCGGCAGGCCGAGGCGGATCGGGCCCTGGGCGGTGCGCGGGTCGACCGGCCGGCCGCGCTGGGTGGTGGCGATCAGGCCCTGGTCGCGGAGCCGGGCGGCGGCGGCGCGGACGGCCGGCATCAGGCCGCGCCAGGCGTCGGCGTCGAGCCTCCGGGCCACCTCGGAGGGGCAGACCGTCTTGCCCGGTCCGCGGGCGTGGGCGAGGTCGAGGATGAGGGCCTTCATGGTGGTGGGGTCGGGTGGTGCGTCAGTCGGCACTCGGCGCGGCCGGCTCGGGGGTTGCGGCGCGGCCGGTGCGGCGTGGCTGGTCGCCCTCGGGCCGCGGGTAGCGGCGCTCATCGCAGAGCCATTCAGCGCGGAGTTGATCGTGCAAAAAGACGGACCAGTGGCGGAGGAGGGAGTCGAGTGTTAGTGGCGGCTCGGACCAGCAGTTCCAGACGTGGAGCTGCTCGCCGGTCTTGGCGTCGAGCGGCAGGACGGTGTCGCCGTCGCCGATGACTTGGGCGAATTGACTCTGCGTCAAGCCCAAAACGCTGCTAAGGTTTGTGGCATGGGCTACCGAGGCTCCGAATTCCGCGCCTTCCAATACGGTCGATTGTAGCTTTGCTCCGATAAACAGAGTTCCCTGCAACTGCGCCTCCCGGAGGTTCGCGCCGTGAAGCCACGCCTCGCGGAGATCGGCTCCTTGTAGCTGCGCCACCCGGAGGTCCGCTCGCTCCAGCCGTGCTTCGTGGAGGCTCGTCCGCTTTAGATTACTAATATCCCAATAATATACCTGACAATTTTCCTCGCCCGTGCTATGCCTTC
>CAYWSB010000199.1:0-8730 GCA_964460465.1 uncultured Geminicoccaceae bacterium
CGGTGCCGGCGGCGGCTTCACCCTGGCGCGACCGCCGGCTCGCATCAGTCTCGGCGAGGTGGTGCGCCTGCTCGAGGGCCGCCACGCCATGGTCGAGTGCTTCCGCGCCGATGGCGGGGCCTGCGTGCTCGTGCAGCACTGCCGCCTCAAGGGCCATCTCGCCCGGGCCGAGGCAGCGTTCCTCGCCGAGCTCGACCGGGTGTCGCTCGCCGATTGCGCCATCGGTCCGCCAGTCGTCTCACCGGCCATGCGGGCGGCTGCCCGCTGATGGGCGGCTGGGGCGAGTACGCGGCAGCACTGGCGGTCTTCGTGCTGGCGCACGTGCTGCCGACGCGGCCCAGGGTCCGCGCCCGGCTGACCGCGCTGGTCGGCGAGCGGCGCTATCTGACACTCTATTCGCTGGTCTCGCTCGGCCTGCTCTACTTGCTGATCCTGGCCGCCGGGCGGGCGCCCTTCGTCGAGCTCTGGCCATTCGCGCCCTGGCAGGTGTGGGTGCCGAACCTCGTCATGCCGGCGGTGATCCTGCTGGTTGCCACGGGCGTCGGCATCGCCAACCCGTTCTCCTTCGGCGGTAGAACGGGACCCGAGGCCGAGCGAGCGTTCGATCCCGAGCGGCCGGGCATCACCGCGGTCACCCGCCACCCGCTACTCTTCGCCATCCTGCTCTGGAGCACGGCGCATCTCGTCGCCAACGGCAATCTGGCGCACGGCCTGTTGTTCGGGCTCTTCGCCCTCATGGCCGGGCTCGGCATGTGGGTGCTCGACCGGCGGCGTCGCGGGCGATGGGGTGCCGAGCGCTTCCGGACGCTCGGCCGCAACACCGCTCTCGTGGGCCTGCCGGCCGCGAGGCTGACGGCGTGGCAGGACGCTTTCCCGCTCCGCCGCATCGTGATCGCGGCCGCGGCCTATCTGGCACTCCTGGCGCTGCACCCGCTGCTTTTCGGCGTCTCGCCCCTGCCGCACTTTTGAGCGGGGCTGCGCCGGCGCCTGCCCCGGCTCAGCCCGGGTCGGTGACGTCGGCGATCCAGGTCAGCGCCTTGACGGCTTGGGGAAAGCCGAGGGTCGGGATCGCCAGCAGCGCCACCTGCCGCAGCGCCGTCCGGTCGATGCCTTCGGCCACGGCGCGCCGGGTATGGGAATGGACGGCACCCTCGGAGTTGGCGCCGATGGCCAGCGCCAGCTTGACGAGCCGGGTGGTCCGCGCATCGATCGGCCCGGCCTCGGCGCATGCCTTGCCGAGTGCGGCATAAGCCGCCCAGATCTCGGGATGGTCGCTGGCGATCGCGGCAGCACCGGACGGCAGCGCCTCGGGTGGGGTCGACATGGTCCTTTCTCCTCCAGGGGCGCGCGACGCGTTCGGCGTCGCCCTCAGTGTGACGGTCGGTCGACCGAAGCCGCGCACCGCCCGGCACCGGCCTTGCCGTCGAGCTCGGCCAGTGCCTGCTCCAGCATCATGACCAGCGCCGCGAGACCCGGCTGGTCGCTCTTGCCCATGACGCCGAGCAGGCGTAGCCAGTCGTCGTCGCCGGCCTGCGCCAGCCAGACGCGGGTGATGTGCTCGGCGAGCGCACCCGCCGGCATCTCCAGGTCGCCGGCGGCCGTCTCGAGGCGGGCGAGCAGCGGCAGGGCACCCGCCTCGATCAGGGTAGCCTCGGCGACCCCGGGGCGGGCGAGGTCGCGAACGATCGTCCCCAGCGTCATCGCCGCCATCCCTATTGCACGAGCGGGCTTGCCGCCCCGTCGAGGGCAATGCCGGCGATCGCGGCGCGGCCGACGAGGATCCCCACATATTGCTTGACGGCGTGCTGCCAGACCCGCGCCTCGAGGAAGCTCTTGATCTTCTCCTCGACCGCCTCGAACGGCAAGGTGCGCCCCTCGATCCGTCGCTCGAGACAGAGGATGTGCCAGCCATAGGGCGTGGCAATGGGCTCCGAATGGATACGGCCGGGCTCGGCCGCGGCGAGGGCCGCGGCGAAGCGCGGCGTCACCTGGTCCGCCGTCACCTGGCCAAGATTGCCGCCGCTGGCACCGGACGGGCAGGCGGAAAGCGCCTCGGCCATCTTCTCGAACGCGTGGGGCTCGGCGAGCAGCGCTGCCAGGACTTCGCGGGCCCGGGCCTCCGCCGCCGCGTAGGCCGCCTCGTCGCTCTCGGCAGCGGAGAAGAGGATGTGGCGGGCCTCGAAGAGCGGCGGGCTTTCGAACCGCCGCCGGTTGGCCGCGTAGTAGCGCTCGGCCGCCGGCCGGTCGGCCACCGGCACCTCGACCTCTTGCCGGAGCAGGGTCGAGATCAGCGCCTCCTCCTCGGTCTCCCGGCGACCCTCGGCGTCGGTCTCCGGCTCTGGCACGACCTCGAGCCTTGCCGCCTCGGCCAGCAGCAGATGGCGGACGACCAGGGCCCGGGCCGCCGCCTCGCGGGCCTCGTCCGGGCTGCGCGAGGGATGGTGCTGGGCCTCCCGGGCGATCGCCGCCTCGTCGATCAGAACCCCGTCGACGGTGACCGGGGGTGGCGGCCGGAAGCCCGGCCGTTTCTCGAGGTTGAAGATCTCCATGCCACCTACTCCGCCGGCTCCAGCTCTTTCTTGATCTGCCCCGGCGTGCCGACCGGGCCGCTCAGGCGCTGCGGGTGGGCGGTGCGCACCACCTGGTAGCCCTGCCGCCAGGTATAGCGCAGCGGCACGCTCCAGATGTGGACGAGGCGCGAGAACGGGAACAGCAGGAAGATGGTCAGGCCCAGGATGATGTGCAGCTGGTAGGCCCAGTCGGTGCCGACGATGAGCGCCGCCGCGTCCGGACGGAGCGTCAGGATGCGCTGCGCCCATTCGGCGAGCAGCATCATCGTCGAGCCGTCGCTGTGGCTGAGCGAGAACGGCAGGGTGAGCAGGCCGAGGAAGAGCTGCACCCAGAGAATCAGGAGGATGGCGATGTCCATCGTCGTGCTGGTCAGCCTGATCCGCGGGTCGGTCAGGCGGCGATGGACGAGCAGCGTCAGGCCGACGAAGCAGACCACCCCGGCGATGCCGCCCGCGACCACCGCGAGCATCTGCTTGGTGCCGGCCGACATGATCCACGCATAGGCCCAGTGCGGCGTCAAAAGCCCGATGAAGTGGCCGAAGAAGAGAAAGATGATCCCGGCATGGAAGAGGTTGGAGCCCCAGAAGAGCTGCTTCTTGCGCAACATCTGGCTGGAGCCCGAGCGCCAGGAGTAGGGCTCGCGATCGTAGCGGATGATCGAGCCCAGGATCATCACGGCGAGCGCGATGTACGGATAGATGCCGAAGAAGAAGGTGTAATACCAGTTGACCATCGAGGTGCTCCTTCAGGCCGGGCGATCATGAGCACTGCGCGTGGCAGCGCGGATGCGGGTCGCGAGGCGGCTCTTGCTGCATGTGTCGTCGCCACTGCCCCAGTCGCCGGGGCCGAACGTGACCGCGGTCTCCTCCCAGTCGCGGTCGAGCGCTTCGAGGTCGTCCGGGTCATCCGCTGCCGAGGTCGCCAAAGGGACCGGCTGGCCCCTGCCGCCGGCGATGGCGACCAGCGCCTGGAAGATCGCGACATAGGCGACCTCGCGCCGCTGCAGCCGCTCGGCGAGCGCCTCGAGGATCGGCAAGGGCTGCTGCAGCAGATCGTGCGCCTCGCCGGGCTCGAGCTGGCTCAGGAACTCCAGGAAGAGCGGCAGGAAGTCCGGCAGCTCGTTGGCGCTGACGAGAAAGCCCTTCTGCTCGTAGTGGCGGGCGAGGTCGACCATGGCCTGGCCGCGGTCGCGGCTCTCGCCGTGGACGTGCTCGAAGAGGTGCAGCGAGAACGAGCGCGAGCGGTCGAAGATCATGACGTAGCGCTCTTGCAGGTCGAAGAGGTCACCCGCCTCGAGCTCGGCCACCAGGCGGTCGAGAGCGCGCAGGCAGTGCGCCGGCAAGAGTCTCTCGCCGTGCAGCACCCGGCGGATCTCGGGGGCTGCCGCCTGCAGCTCGGCCGTCGGATAGGTCAAGAGGGCGGAGAGGGCCTTGTAGGTCTTGACCATCACGACACCTCCATCGGCGGCTTCGCCTGCTTGCGGCGGGGGGCACCGAAGAAGAGGGTCGCGTCGCTCGCCCCGCTCGACACGCTGTTGCCGAAGCTGAAGCCGCAATTGCCGCGCAGCTCGTAGGGATCGTCCTCGTTGATCTCGCGGTGCGAGGTCGGGATGACGAACCGGTCCTCGTAGTCGGCGATCGCCATGAGCTGGTACATCTCCTCGATGTCGAGGCCCGAAAGCCCGACACGGGCGGCGATGCTCTCGTCGATCACGCCGTCCACGGTCTTCGCCCGCATGTAGGCGCGCATCGCCAGCATCCGCTCGAGCCCCTGCGCCACCGGCTCCTCCTTGCCGGCGGTGAGCAGGTTCGCGAGGTAGCGGAGCGGGATGCGCAGGCTGCGCACGTCCGGCATCTCGCCGTCGGTGCCCATCTTGCCGGCCTCGGCCGCCGACTGGATCGGCGACAGGGGCGGGATGTACCAGACCATCGGCATGGTCCGGTATTCCGGGTGCAGCGGGAAGGCGACCTTCCAGTCCATGGCCATCTTCCAGATCGGCGACTTCTTCGCCGCCTCGAGCCAGGAATCCGGCACCCCGTCCCGCTTCGCCTGGGCGATGACGGCGGGGTCCTCCGGGTCCAGGAAGAGCTTCAGCTGCTCCTCGTAGAGATCCTGCTCGTTGGGCACGGAAGCCGCCTTCTCGATGCCGTCGGCGTCGTAGAGGATGACGCCCAGATAGCGGATTCGACCGACGCAGGTCTCGGAGCAGACGGTGGGCTGGCCCGCCTCGATCCTGGGATAGCAGAAGATGCACTTCTCCGATTTGCCCGAGGCCCAGTTGTAGTAGATCTTCTTGTAGGGACAGCCCGAGACGCACATCCGCCAGCCGCGGCAGCGCTCCTGGTCGATCAGCACGACCCCGTCCTCGGCCCGCTTGTAGATGGCCTCCGACGGGCAGGAGGCCACACAGGTCGGGTTGAGGCAGTGCTCGCAGAGCCGGGGCAGGTACATCATGAAGGTGTTCTCGAACTGCCCGTAGATCTCCTTCTGCACGCCTTCGAAGTTGATGTCCTTCGAGCGCTTGGCGAACTCGCCGCCGAGGATCTCCTCCCAGTTCGGGCCCCACTCGATCTTCTCCATCCGCTCGCCGGTCAGGAGCGAGCGCGGCCGGGCTGTCGGCGTCGTCTGCACCTCCGGTGCCGACTGCAGATAGTCGTAGTCGAAGGTGAACGGCTCGTAGTAGTCGTCGATCTCGGGCAGGTCCGGGTTGGCGAAGATCTTCGCCAGAACCCGCCACTTGCCGCCGATCCTCGGCTCGATCTTGCCGCTGGACTTCCTGACCCAGCCGCCGTTCCAGACCTTCTGGTTCTCCCACTGCTTGGGATAGCCGATTCCGGGCTTGGTCTCGACATTATTGAACCAAGCGTATTCCATGCCTTCGCGGTTGGTCCACACGTTCTTGCACGTCACCGAGCAGGTGTGGCAGCCGATGCACTTGTCGAGGTTCAAGACCATCGCGATCTGGGCTCTGATCTTCATTCTGCTGCCTCCTGGACAGGGGTGGCCGGTTGGCCGTCGAGTTGCGGACGATCGAGCGGGCCTTGCAGCCAGTCGACGTTCTTCATCTTGCGCACGATGACGAACTCGTCGCGGTTGGAGCCCACCGTGCCGTAGTAGTTGAAGCCGTAGGCGAGCTGGGCGTAGCCGCCGATCATGTGGGTCGGCTTCAAGATCGCCCGGGTCACCGAGTTGTGGATGCCGCCGCGCTTCTTGGTGATCTCCGAGCCCGGCGTGTTCACCATCTTCTCCTGGGCGTGGTACATCAGGATCATGCCCGGATTGACCCGCTGGGAGACCACCGCCCGGGCGGTCAAGGCGCCGTTGGTGTTGTAGACCTCGACCCAGTCGTTATCGACGATCCCGACCGTTTTGGCATCGGTCTCGCTGAGCCAGACGATCGGGCCGCCGCGGCTCAAGGTCAGCATCAGGAGATTGTCGGTGTAGGTCGAGTGGATGCCCCATTTCTGGTGCGGGGTGATGAAGTTGAGCACGATCTCGTCGTTGCCGTTGCCGACCGTGCCCTGGATGCGCTTGACGGTCTTGAGGTCGACCGGCGGCTTCCAGGTGACGAAGCCCTCGCCGAAGGCGAGCATCCACTTGTGGTCCTGGTAGAGCTGCTGGCGGCCGGAGAGCGTCCGCCAGGGGATCAGCTCGTGGACGTTGGTCCAGCCGGCATTGTAGCAGACCTTCTCGCTCTCGATCCCGGACCAGGTTGGCGAGGAGATGATCTTGCGCGGCTGCGCCGCGATATCGCGGAAGCGGATCTTCTCGTCCTCCTTGACCAGTGCGAGATGCGCGTGCTCGCGGCCGGTCGCCTTGGAGAGCGCCTCCCACGCCTTGACCGCGACCTCGCCGTTGGTCTCGGGGGCGAGCATCAGGATCACCTCGGTGGCGTCGATGTCGGTCTCGATCTTGGCCATGCCCTTGGTCGGACCCTCGGCGGTGACCACACCGTTCAGCTGCTCGAGCTGGTCGACCTCGTGCTCGGTGTTCCAGCCGATGCCCTTGCCGCCATTGCCGAGCTTGTCCATCAGCGGCCCCAGGGCGGTGAACCGCTTGCCGAGATTGGCGTAGTCGCGCTCGACCACGACCACCTGCGGCATGGTCTTGCCGGGGATCGGCTCGACCTCGCCCTTCTTCCAGTCCTTGACATCCAGCGCCTGGGCGAGCTCGGCCGGGCTGTCGTGGAGGATCGGCACCAGCACCGTGTCCTGCTCGACCCCCAGGACCTCCGGCGCCACCCGTTCAAAGGTCCTGGCGAGGCCCTTGTAGATCTCCCAGTCGTTGCGGCACTCCCAGGCCGGATCGGTTGCGGCCTGGAGCGGATGGATGAAGGGATGCATGTCGGAGGTGTTGAGGTCGTTCTTCTCGTACCAGGTCGCGACCGGCAGCACGATGTCGGAGAACGCACAGGTGGTCGACATGCGGAAGTCGAGGGTGACCAAAAGGTCGAGCTTACCTTCCGGCGCCTCGTCGCGCCACTTGACGTCCACGGGCTTGACCCCGCCTTCCTCGCCCAGGTTCTTGCCCAGCACACCGTTCGACGTGCCGAGCAGGTGCTTGAGGAAGTACTCGTGGCCCTTGCCCGACGAGCCCAGCAGGTTCGAGCGCCAGACGAAGAGGTTCCGCGGCCAGTTCGCCGGGTCGTCCGGGTCGTGGCAGGAAAGCTCGAGCGTGCCGTCCTTGAGCGACTTCGCAACGTAGTCCTTGACCTCAAGGCCCGCTTCTTTCGCCTTTTTGGCAATCGACAGCGGGTTTTGCTTGAGCTGCGGGGCGGAGGGCAGCCAGCCCATGCGCTCGGCGCGGACATTGTAGTCGATGAGCGAGCACTGCCAGTCGCCGTCGGGTGCGGTGGGTGACAGGATCTCGTCGACGGTCACCGTCTCGTAGCGCCACTGGTCGGTATGGGCGTACCAGAACGAGGTCGAGTTCTGGTGCCGCGGCGGCCGGTTCCAGTCCAGCGCGAAGGCGAGCGCCGTCCAGCCGGTTTGCGGCCTGAGCTTCTCCTGCCCGACATAGTGTGACCAGCCGCCGCCCGACTGGCCGACGCAGCCGCACATCACCAGCATGTTGATGATGCCGCGGTAGTTCATGTCCATGTGGTACCAATGGTTGAGCCCGGCACCGAGGATGACCATGGAGCGGCCCTTGGTCTTCTCGGCGTTGGTCGCGAACTCGCGCGCGGTCTGGATGATCTTGTCGCGCGGCACCCCGGTGACGTGCTCGGCCCAGGCGGGCGTGAACGGCACGTCGTCGTCGAAGCTGGTCGCGACGTTGTCGCCGCCGAGCCCGCGGTCGAGGCCGTAATTGGCGCAGAACAGGTCGAAGACGGTGGCGACCAGCGCCTCGCCGTCGGCGAGCTTCACGCGCCTCGTGGGCACATTGCGGACCAGCACCTCGCCATGATCGGTCTTCTTGAAGTGCTCCGTCGCCCGGCCGCCGAAATAGGGAAAGGCCACCGGTGCGACCTCCTCCGGATCGGCGACCAGCGTGAGCTGCAGCTTGACCTCACGGCCCCGGCCGTCCTTCTCCTCGAGGTTCCACTTGCCCTCCTCGCCCCAGCGATAGCCGACCGAGCCCAGGGGGGCGACGAGCTCGCCCGTCTTCTCGTCGATCGCGACCGTCTTCCATTCAGGGTTGTTGGTCTCGCCCAGATTGCCGGGAAAATCCGAGGCGCGCAGCTGCCGGTCGGGCACCAGATGGCCGTGCTTCTCGACCAGGCGGACGAGACACGGCATGTCGCT
Source organism: uncultured Geminicoccaceae bacterium (assembly GCA_964460465.1). Lineage (GTDB taxonomy): Bacteria > Pseudomonadota > Alphaproteobacteria > Geminicoccales > Geminicoccaceae > SLRI01. The sequence goes on from CAYWSB010000199.1 coordinate 8,316, forward strand.
GTAGCGGCGGACATAGTCCTCGAAATAGGCGGCCTGCCGGTCGAGGTGGTATTCCCTGAGGATGACGTGGCCAATGGCGAGGGCCAGCGCCGCGTCGGTCCCCTGCTTGGGGGCCAGCCACATGTCGGCGAACTTGGTGGCCTCGGCGTAGTCCGGCGTCACCACCACGGACTTGGTCCCCTTGTAGCGGACCTCGGTATAGAAATGCGCGTCCGGGGTGCGGGTCTGCGGCACGTTCGAGCCCCAGACCATGATGAACCCCGCATTGTACCAGTCGGCACTTTCCGGCACGTCGGTCTGCTCGCCCCAGGTCTGCGGCGAGGACGGCGGCAGGTCGCAATACCAGTCGTAGAACGACATGCAGACCCCACCCATCAGCGAAAGGTAGCGCGAGCCCGCGGCATAGGAGACCATC
>CAYWSB010000200.1:0-8647 GCA_964460465.1 uncultured Geminicoccaceae bacterium
GCGTCGACCGGGCAGGCCTCCTCGCAGAAGCCGCAATAGATGCACTTGGTCATGTCGATGTCGTAGCGGGTGGTGCGCCGACTGCCGTCGGGCCGGGGCTCGCTCTCGATGGTGATGGCCTGGGCCGGACACACCGCCTCGCACAGCTTGCAGGCGATGCAACGCTCCTCGCCGTTGGGGTAGCGCCGGAGCGCGTGCTCGCCGCGAAAGCGCGGGCTCAAGGGCCCCTTCTCGTAGGGGTAGTTGAGCGTCGCCTTCTTCTTGAACATGTACTTGAGCGTCAGGCCGAAGCCGGTGATCAGCTCCTGCCAGAGGAGGCTGCGGGCAACGCGGTCGAGGGCGAGCATCTGGCGTTCTCCCGTGGTTCAGCGCGGCAACAGGTCGAAGTAGACGAGGAAGCCCGAGGTCAGCACGACCCAGAGCAGCGAGAGCGGCAGCAGCACCTTCCAGCCCAGCCGCATGAGCTGGTCGTAGCGGTAGCGCGGCAGGGTCGCCCGGGCCCAGATGAAGCAGAAGAGGACGAGGCAGACCTTGAGGATGAACCAGATCGGCCCCGGGACCAGGGTGAACGGGAAGAGGTCGAGCGGCGGCAGCCAGCCTCCCAGGAAGAGGATGGTGGCGATCGCACTCATCAGGATCATGTTCATGTATTCGCCCAGGAAGAACAGGGCGAACGTCATCGACGAGTATTCGACGTTGTAGCCGGTGACCAGGGTCGCCTCGTCCTCCGGCAGGTCGAACGGGTGGCGATTGGTCTCGGCCAGGATCGCGACCAGGAAGATCATGAACATCGGGAAGTGCGGGATGACGTACCAGAGCCCCTGCTGCGCCCGGACGATCTCCGAGAGGTTCAAGGAGCCCGCGGTGATCAGCACGTTGATGATGATCAGGCCGATGGCGATCTCGTAGGAGATCATCTGCGCCGAGGAGCGTAGCGCGCCCAGGAACGCGTAGCGCGAGTTTGAGGCCCAGCCGGCCATGATGATCCCGTAGACACCCAGCGAACTGATGGCGAGCAGGTAGAGTACGCCCACGTTGATGTCGGCGAGCACGAGGCCGTCGCCGAAGGGGATGACCGCCCAGCCGACGAGCGCCAGGACGAAGGTGACCATCGGCGCCATGACGAAGACCACCTTGTTGGCCCCCGTCGGGATCACCGTCTCCTTGAAGAACAGCTTCACCCCGTCGGCGAGGGGCTGCAGCAGGCCGTAGGGCCCGACGGTCATCGGCCCCTGGCGGAGCTGCATCGCCCCGATGATCTTGCGCTCGGCGTAGGTGAGGTAGGCCATCGCCACCATCAGCGGCACGGCGATGAGCAGCACGTAGAAGACGATGACCAGGATGGGCCAGAGCGTGCCGGTCCAGAGCTCAGCCATGGGTGCCGGTCGCCCCTGCCTTGCCGCCCGGGACGAAGAGGGCCGAGCATTCCTGCATGACGCTCGACGCCCGGGCGATCGGGTTGGTGAGATAAAAGTCGGTGATCGGCGAGGCGAAGGGCTCGGGTGCTATGGCGCCTGCGGACGCCGGGGCTGTGAAGGTAGCCCCGGTCACGACGTCGACGGCGCCCAGGGTCGGGGCGATCTCGGCCATCCGGCGGCGCACCTCGGCCAGGCTGTCGAGCGTCACTGTGCGGCCTATGGCCTCCGAGAGGGCGCGCAGGATGCGCCAGTCCTCCCTGGCGTCGCCGGGCGGAAAGACAGCAAGCTTGGCTCGTTGTGGGCGGCCCTCGGTGTTGACCCAGGTGCCGTGCTTTTCGGTGTAGGCTGCCCCCGGCAGGATCACGTCTGCGGCATGCACGCCGCGGTCGCCGTGGGTGCCCATGTAGACCACGAAGGTGCCGCCCAGGCCCTTGGCCTCGATCTCGTCGGCCCCGATCAGGAAAAGAACGTCGAGGGCATCCGGCCGCAGCATGCCGGCGACGTCAAGTCCGCCTTCGCCCGGGACGAGACCGAGCTCCAGGCCGCCGACGCGTGCGGCGGCGGTGTGCAGCACGTTGAAGCCGTTCCAGTCGTCCGCAACCATGCCGAAGTGCTCGGCGACCTTCTGGGCGAGACCCAGGATCGCGGCGCCGTCGTCGCGGCAGAGGGGGCCCTGGCCCAGGATCAGCATCGGCCGCCGGGCCTGCTCCAGCACCTCGGCGAAGCTGTGCCTGCCGTCGAGAACCTCCTGCAGGGTCTGGCCGCCCGGCCCGAGGTCGGTCACCGGATAGGTCAGGTCGAACGGCGCCCCGATGCGGCCGACCTGGAAGCCGCCCATGCGCTGGCGCTTTCTGAGCCGGGCGTTGACCAGGGGGGCCTCGTGGCGCGGGTTGGTGCCGATCAGGAGGCAGGCATTCGCGGCCTCGATGCCGGCGATGGTGGTGTTGAAGAGGTAGCTCGCCCGGTCGCCGGCCGTCAGCTTCGTCCCGTCCTGCCGGCAATCGACATGCGGCGTGCCCAGCGCTGCGGCCAAGTCCTTGACCAGCACCATGGTCTCGCAGTCGACCTGGTCGCCGACGATGAAGCCGATGCGGTTGGCGGGCACGCCCTCCAGCCGCGTGTTGATGGCGGCGAAGGCGTCGCGCCAAGTGGCCGTGGCGAGCTTGCCGTCCTGCTTGACGAAGGGGATGTCGAGGCGGCGCTTCTTCAGGCCGTCATAGGCGAATCGGGTCTTGTCGGAGATCCACTCCTCGTTCACTTCCTCGTGCAGTCGGGGCAGGATACGCATCACCTCGCTGCCGCGGGCATCGACCCGGATGTTGGAGCCCACCGCGTCCATGACATCGATCGATTCGGTCTTCTTCAGCTCCCAGGTCCGGGCGCGGTACTCGTAGGGCTTGGAGTTGAGCGCGCCGACCGGGCACAGGTCGATGATGTTGCCCGAGAGCTCCGAGGTCAGGGCACTCTCGATCCAGGTGGTGATCTCCATGTGCTCGCCGCGGTGGCAGGCACCGAGCTCGGAGACCCCGGCGATCTCGTCGATGAAGCGGATGCAGCGCGTGCAATGGATGCAGCGGGTCATGTGGGTGGAGATGAGCGGCCCCAGATACTTGTCCGGGACCGGCCGCTTGTTCTCGGCGAAGCGCGAGCTGTCGGGGCCGTAGAAAAGCGTGATGTCCTGCAGGTCGCACTCGCCGCCCTGATCGCAGATCGGGCAGTCGAGCGGGTGGTTGATCAGGAGCAGCTCGAGCACGCCCTTCCGGGCCTTGTGGACCTGCGGCGTGTCGGTCCTGATCACCATGCCGTCGGCGGCCGGCATCGCGCAGCTCGCGATGGGCTTGGGCGACTTCTCCATCTCGACCAGGCACATGCGGCAGTTGCCGGCGATGTTGAGCCGGGGATGGAAGCAGAAGACCGGGATCTCGCGGCCCGCCGCCTCGCAGGCCTGCAGCACCGTCGAGCCCTGGGGGACCTCGACCTCCTGGCCGTCGATCGTCAGTTTCGGCATGCTCGCTCTATCCTATCCCGTCCTGCCGCCTATTCCGCAGCGATGCGCTGGCTGGCGGTATATGCCTTGATCCGCCGCTCGATCTCCGGGCGGAAATGGCGGATCAGGCCCTGCACCGGCCAGGCCGCGGCATCGCCCAGCGCGCAGATCGTGTGGCCCTCGATCTCCTTGGTGACGTCGAAGAGGAGATCGATCTCCTCGACCCGGGCCCGGCCCTCGGCCATCCGGGTCATCATCCGCCAGAGCCAGCCGGTGCCCTCGCGGCAGGGCGTGCACTGGCCGCAGGACTCGTGCATGTAGAACTTCGAGAGCCGGGCGATCGCCTTCACGATGTCGGTGCTCTTGTCCATGACGATGACGGCGGCCGTGCCCAGGCCCGAGCCGACATTGCGCAGGCTGTCGAAGTCCATGGCGATGTCGTCGCAGACGTGCTTGGGCATCATCGGCACGGACGAGCCGCCCGGGATCACCGCCAGGAGGTTGTCCCAGCCGCCTCTGACCCCGCCGCAATGCTTGTCGATGAGCTCGCGGAGCGGGATGCCCATCGCCTCCTCGACATTGCACGGCTTGTTGACGTGGCCCGAGACGCAGAAGAGCTTGGTGCCGCTGTTGCGCTCGGGGCCGATGCCGGCGAACCACTCCGCACTGCGACGCAGGATGGTGGGCACGACGGCGATGGTCTCGACGTTGTTGACGGTCGAGGGGCGGCCGTAGAGCCCGACCATGGCAGGGAAGGGAGGCTTCAGCCTGGGCTGGCCCTTCTTGCCTTCCAGCGATTCGATCAGCCCGGTTTCCTCGCCGCAGATATACGCGCCCGCACCGCGGTGAAGGTAGAGCTCGTAGTCGTAGCCGGAGCCCGCGGCGTTCTTGCCGAGCAGGCCCGCGTCATAGGCCTCGGCGATGGCCCGCTCGAGCGCCTCGGCCTCGCGCACGTACTCGCCGCGGATGTAGATGTAGCCGGCGGTGCAGCCCATGGCGGCCCCGGCGATCAGGCACCCCTCGACCAGCTTGTGCGGCTCGTGCCGCATGATTTCGCGGTCCTTGCACGTGCCGGGCTCGCTCTCGTCGGCATTGACCACGAGATAGACCGGGCCGTCGGACTGCTTGGGCATGAACGACCACTTGAGGCCGGTCGGGAACCCGGCGCCGCCCCGACCCCGGAGCCCCGAGGCCTTGACCTGCTCGACCAGCCACTCGCGGCCCTTCTGGATGAAGCCCGCCGTGCCGTCCCAATCGCCGCGCGCCTTCGCCGCCTCGAGGTCGACGCCCCGGTCGCCGTACAGATTGGCGAAGATGCGATCCTTGTCCTGCAGCATGGCTCAGTCCGGCTTCTTCCTGTCGGCCAGGCTCTCGTCGAGCCCGTTGGCGTCGGGGTTCACCTTGCCCTCGGGCAGGAGCTTGGGCGAGACGTGCTTGGCTTCCTTGGCGGCTGGCGCCGTCGGGTCGTTCTGCAGATCGACCGGCCTGGCCTTGCGCACCGGCTCCTGGTCGTCCGCGGGCTTGCCCTTGGCGCGGCTGCCGGCGGGCGGAACGGTGGACAGGAGGGTTTTCCGCTCACCCGTCGGCTCGGAGCCCTTGCGGCCGGATTGCGGGCCCGGCTTCGGCGTTTCGCCACGCTTGAAGGCCTCGAGGATCGCCACGGTCTTGTCGTAGTCGAGGTCCTCGTAATAGTCGTCGTCGATCCACATCATCGGTGCGTTGCAACATGCTCCCAAACACTCGAACTCGCGGAGGAAGAAGCGGCCGTCCTCGCTGCTCTCGCCGATGTCGAGCCCGAGCGTGTCCTTGGCGGCCCTGACGATGTCGTCCGAGCCGCAGAGCCAGCAGGGGGTCGTGGTGCAGACCCTGACCTGGATGCGGCCGGTGGGCTCGGTGTTGTACATGTCGTAGAAGCTGGCCACCTCGTAGACCTTGATCCGCGGCATGCTGAGGAAGTCGGCCACGTGGTCGAGGGCGGCCCGGGGCAGCCAGCCGCCGTGCTGCATCTGCGCGAGGTGCAGCAGCGGCATCACCGCCGACTGTTTCCGCGCCTCGGGGTACTTGGCGAGGATCCGGTCGATCTCGGCCCGGTGCTCCTCGGCAAAGGCGAAGGTCTCGACGTCCGGGGCGAAGCTCACCGGTCGATCTCCCCGAAGACGATGTCCATCGAGCCGATGTTCGCAACGACGTCGGCGAGCTGGTGGCCGCGCGACATCTCGTCGAGCGCCTGGAGGTGGACGTAGCCGGGTGAACGGATCTTGCAGCGATAGGGCCGGTTGGTTCCATCGGAGACGAGGTAGACGCCGAACTCGCCCTTGCCGCTCTCGACCGCGGCGTACACCTCGCCCGCCGGCACGTGAACGCCTTCGGTATAGAGCTTGAAGTGGTGAATAAGCGCCTCCATCGAGCGCTTCATCTCGGCCCGGGGCGGTGGGGTCACTTTCTTGTCAGCGGTGCGCACCGGACCCTTGGGCATCTGCTTCAGGCACTGGCGGATGATCTTGAGCGACTCGTGGATCTCCAGAATGCGCACGAGGTAGCGGTCCCAGCAGTCGCCGTTCTTGCCCACGGGAATGTCGAAGTCGACCTGCTCGTAGGCGGCGTAGGGCTCGGCCTTCCGCAAGTCCCAGGCGATGCCCGAGGCGCGCAGCATCGGGCCGGAGAAGCCCATCGCAAGTGCGTCCTCGGCGGCGACGGCGCCGATGTCGACCGTGCGCTGCTTGAAAATGCGGTTCTCCGAGAGCAGCCGGTCGACGTCGTCGAGCAGCGGCTCGAACTGGTCGCACCAGGCGGCGATGTCGGCCTCGATACCGGCCGGCAGATCGCGGTTGACACCGCCGAAGCGGTAGTAGTTGGCGTGCATCCGGGCACCCGAGACGCGATCGTAGAAGCTCATCAGCTTCTCGCGCTCCTCGAACATCCAGAGCAGCGGGGTCATCGCCCCGCAGTCCAGCGCCATCGTCGTGATGTTGAGGAGATGGTTGAGGACGCGGGTGATCTCGTCCATCAGCGTGCGGATCCAGAGCGCCCGGTCCGGCACCTCGACGCCGAGCAGCTTCTCGACGGCGAGCACGTAGGCATGCTCCTGGCAGAGCATGGAACAGTAGTCGAGCCGGTCGAAATAGGGGATGTTCTGCAGGTACGGCCGATACTCGATCAGCTTCTCGGTGCCGCGGTGGAGGAGGCCGATATGGGGGTCGGCGCGCTCGATCACCTCGCCGTCCATCTCGAGGACGAGGCGCAGGACACCGTGCGCGGCCGGGTGTTGCGGCCCGAAGTTCATCGTGAAGCTGCGAAGATCGACCTCGCTCATGCGATCCTCGATACGCTGGACGTCAGGGCGGTGGCGGTCATTCGGCGCGTTCCTGGGCCTTCTCGTCGCCCGGCAGCAGGGCCTGCGCCCCTTCCCACGGGCTGAGGAAATCGAAGTTGCGGAAGTCCTGGCGGAGCTTGACCGGCTCGTAGACCACCCGTTGCTGCTCGTCGTCGTAGCGCATCTCGACATAGCCCGTGAGCGGGAAGTCCTTCCGGAGTGGATGGCCCTCGAAGCCGTAATCGGTCAGGATGCGGCGCAGGTCCGGGTGGTCGGCGAACATGACGCCGTACATGTCCCAGGCCTCGCGCTCGAACCAGCCGGCCGAGCGGAACAGGCCGGTGACGGAGGGGACCGGTGTGGCCTCGTCGGTCATCACCTTCACCCGGAGGCGCTGGTTGTGATGCAGCGACAGCAGGTGGTAGACGACGTCGAAGCGCAGCTCGCGATCCGGATAGTCCACGCCGCAGATGTCGACGAGCTCCTTGAACAGCGTGCCGGGATCATCGCGCAGCCACTGCAGCAGCCGCAGCAGCAGGGTCGGCGGTACGCTGATCGTGAGCTCGCCGTAGGCCTGCTCGACGGCGATCAGGTCGTCTCCGAGCTGCGCCTCGATCAGCCCCTTGAGCTCGCTCAGCGTCGCGTCGATCTCGGTTCGCACGGCAGGCGTCATCCGTCCTCCCAAAGCGCCGCTCGCGGCGGCAGCCGGCCCCCGGCGGGTCTAGCGACCGACCGGGCTGGCAGTGTCAGCGTTCTATCGTGCCGGTCCGGCGGATCTTCTTCTGCAGCTGCAGGATGCCATAGACCAGGGCCTCGGCCGTGGGCGGGCAGCCGGGCACATAGACGTCGACCGGCACGATCCGGTCGCAGCCCCGCACCACCGAGTAGCTGTAGTGGTAGTAGCCGCCGCCGTTAGCACAGGAGCCCATCGAGATCACGTAGCGCGGCTCGGCCATCTGGTCGTAGACCTTGCGCAGCGCCGGGGCCATCTTGTTGCACAGCGTCCCAGCTACGATCATGACGTCCGATTGTCGCGGGCTCGGCCGGAAGACCACACCAAAGCGGTCGAGGTCGTAGCGGCTGGCCGCGGCATGCATCATCTCGATCGCGCAGCAGGCGAGCCCGAACGTCATCGGCCAAATGCTGCCGGAGCGCGCCCAGTTGATCAGGTCGTTCAGGCCGGTGACGAAGAAGCCCTGGTCCTTCAGCCCCTTGCCGACGTCGTCGAAAAGGTTGGCGGGTGCGGGATCGGGGCGGTCGGCGCGGACGAGCTGGTTGCTCACTCCCATTCGAGCGCTCCTTTCTTCCATTCGTAGACGAATCCGACGGTGAGGATGAAGAGGAAGAACATCATCGACCAAAAGCCGAACAGGCCGACATTGCCGAGGCTGACCGCCCAGGGAAACAGGAACGCCACCTCGAGGTCGAAGATGATGAAGAGGATGGCGACGAGGTAGAAGCGGACGTCGAACCGGCCGCGTGCGTCCTCGAACGCAGCGAAGCCGCATTCATAGGAGGAGAGCTTCTCGGTGCCGGGCTTCTGCCGGGCCACGAGCAATGATGCCAGGACCATCAAGGCAGCGAGGGCCACGGCGATGCCGAGGAAGATGAGGATCGGCAGGTAGGCGAAGAGATACGCTTCCATCGTGATCCGGCGCCGTTGTCTGGGTGAGCGCGCCAAGATCGGCACGCCCACATCGGCGTCCGCCCTGCCACGTTCGATCGCGCGCTACCATAGCGGCTGCCCGGCAAATGCCAAGCGCTGCAACGCCGAAGCAGGCGCGTGCGAAAGCCGCAGGGGCGGGGCGCCTGCAGGGTTCCCGGCGCGCGTCAGGGCCTGCGGCCGACCGATCGACGATGACGGATGAGGGCTTGAGTGGCGGGAGTGACGGGACTCGAACCCGCGGCCTCCGGCGTGACAGGCCGGCG
>CAYWSB010000201.1:0-1829 GCA_964460465.1 uncultured Geminicoccaceae bacterium
CGCTGCGGCCGTGCCCGGCGGCCGGCTGCCGTCGCGGGCGGGGTTGCGGGCCGGGGTCGCGAGACCGCCGGGCCGGGGCGACGGCCGGGGCTCGGGTTCGCTCGGCGGATTCGGGGGCTCGGGTTCCGGCGCTCCCGCCCGGGCTCGCGCCCCGACCGGTCCGGTCGACGCAAGCCGCTGATGGAGAAGCGTTTCGCGATGCCGGGTGCGACATTCTGTCAGCCCGGGTTCGTTCGCGGGTTCCCGGGTTCGTTCGTCGGAATCGGGGCGTTTTGAACCCGGGCGCCGGGTTCGTTCGTCGATCCGTGGGTTCGTTCGCGGGTTCGTTCGTCGTGATTCGGGCGAAATGCGCCGCTATATGCGCCATAAGGAACGCTTATGGCGCATATAGCGGCGAAGATTATGACAAATGGCGCGTATAGCGGCGCATCGCTCGGGTTGATGCGCCGCTCGATGCACCAACCCGAGGGCCAATGGCGCACGGAGCGGCGCCTGACTCGGCCTGTTCATGTGCAGACACATGATCAACCATAAGCATCCGTTATGATGGTCCAAATCCGACCCGGACCTGTCGTCGACCCTGCAGGGCTGGCCCGAGGAACTGACGGGGAGGCTGGCCTCCCCGTCGGCCCCACCGACCCTTGGGGTGGCGGCGGCGGGCGGATCGGCGTGGCGCCTCGGGCCGGGCGCTGTGGGCGGATGGCCGGCGCTGCTGGCGAGGCCTTCGGCAAGTGGCCATGGGGCCGGCCGGTTCGCTCGCCCGTCGTCCGGCCCGGGCGCCCGGGCGATCGGCCTGGCGCGGCGCTGTGGCGATGAAGAGGTGACGGGGAGGCTGGCCTCCCCGTTGGCCCCACCGGTCCTTTGGGGTGGTGGAGGTGGGCGGGTGGGTGCCCTGCGGTCAGTCGGTGCAGGGGAGGAGGTCGACGGGGTAGGCGGCCAGGCGGCGGTCGGCGGTCATGAGCGGGAGTTGCTCGCTCGAGGCCTGGGCGATCAGCATGCGGTCGAAGCGATCGCGGTGGTGGGCCGGCAGGCGGGCGACGGCGAAGCAGTGGTGACGGGCAAGCGCATGCATGGCAGAGCCGCTTAGCCAACTAGTCGGCCATGCTTGTCATTAGCTCAATCCTGCTCCACTCGGGGTTCAGGCTTTTCCTTCATCGATCGCAGGACCTCCATAATCGGAGCGAGCAACTTCTGGTCCGGATCGACACCGAGCTTCTTGCAGCGGGTCACGTAGTCCTCGACATAGATCCTCGTCATGGCGGCGTGAGCATGCGGTAATGCCGAAAATGACTCGGTAATTGTTTGTAGTGCCTCGATATCAAAGCCGATTGCCGCCTCCGCGCTGCCGTTCTCGTCATGTCGACCTGCAAGGTTGGATAGGCTCATGGCGAGGTCGGGCTTGAAGGCTTCTGGCCGCGCCGCCGCCAGCTCGCGGCGGAGAGCCACGGCCTCCTCGGTTGCCGCGAGTGCCGCCTCGCGCTGGCCGAGGGCGCTGAGACTGTTGCCCAGATTGTTGAGCGCCGTGGCGAGGTCGGGCTTGAAGGCTTCTGGCCGCGCCGCCGCCAGCTCGCGATAGACCGCCACGGCCTCCTCGGTTGCCGCGAGCGCCGCCTTGCGCCGGCCGAGGGCGCTGAGACTGATGCCCAGATTGTTGAGCGCCGTGCCGAGGTCGGGCTTGAAGGCTTCTGGCCGCGCCGCCGCCAGCTCGCGGCGGAGAGCCACGGCCTCCTCGGTTGCCGCGAGTGCCGCCTCGCGCTGGCCGAGGGCGCTGAGACTGTTGCCCAGATTGTTGAGCGCCGTGGCGAGGTCGGGCTTGAAGGCTTCTGGCC
>CAYWSB010000201.1:1929-8611 GCA_964460465.1 uncultured Geminicoccaceae bacterium
CTGTTGCCCAGATTGTTGAGCGCCGTGGCGAGGTCGGGCTTGAAGGCTTCTGGCCGCGCCGCCGCCAGCTCGCGATAGACCGTCACGGCCTCCTCGGTTGCCGCGAGTGCCGCCTCGCGCTGGCCGAGGGCGCTGAGCCTGTTGCCCAGATTGTTGAGCGCCGTGGCGAGGTCGGGCTTGAAGGCTTCTGGCCGCGCCGCCGCCAACTCGCGATAGACCGCCACGGCCTCCTCGGTTGCCGCGAGCGCCGCCTCCCACTGCCCCAGCTCCCGGAGAGCAACTGCCTTGCTCATGAGGCCCGCCGCCAGAGCAGGCAAATGGCTCGCGGGGTCGGCGAGAGCCAAGCGACGATGGACGGCGCCTGCTTCATCGAGGAGCTCCAGCGCAGCGGCAGCGTCACCTCTTCCTGCCGCGGCGACTGCGAGCTCTCCGGCAGCCAAGGCAATCTCGCCTTGCAGCTCCGGCTCGTTCGGTCGCTCGGTCAACGCTGCGCTGATCAGCTCACGAATCTCGGGCACGGCGCTGCTCGTCGGATCGGCAGCCGAAAGAATTTCCAATTGCGCGCGGATCGGATCACGCAGGCGAAAGCGACGCAATACAAGCTCACGAGTGTCGTCTTCGACTCGCGGCAGTGCCCGCTGGCTGGTTTCGCCGGTCACCTGTTGCGCAAGCCAAAGCATGTCGGAAAGCAGGCCTTTCCGACGGCCGGGTCGTTCCGTAAAGCAAGCCAGTGTTTCCGCGAAGGCGTAATCCGCGTTGTGTGCGATCTCGACATTCTCCCAATAGCTTTCGGCCGCTTCCCTTGGGAACGTCTCGACAACTGAGCCGAGATGCCGTCTAGCAAACTCCCGCGCCTCGTCGGCGTCTTTTGCCTCGGCGATCACGCGCATCGGCACGGGGAGAATGTTGCGGTAAGGAAGCTTGCGGGCGAGAAGGGTCCTGGCAACCCCTGCCACCCCTTCGACGCTTTGCCGGTTGTAGGTGAAGCAGAGGACCACCTGATCCGGGAGTTGAAGGGTACAGATCCCGGAGGTGTCGGCGACACCGGTTCTGCTGTCGACCAGGATGTGATCGTAGGCTTCTCGGGCGCGGCTACCGAGCCGGTCGATGAAGCTTGCGCCGTCGAAGGCTTCGTAGAAGCGGGACCACTCGAAGGCATAGAGGCGGCGCGCATAGCTGTCGTCCTGTCGGCCGGCCCCCAGCAGGTGAAGACAGCCGTTTCCAGGAAAATCGAACATGGCGTCCACGGCATGCCGCTGCGGGTCTGCCAGGTCGAGGGGCTCCGTCAGGCCGACGGGCCAGTCCTCTTTCGGCAGTTGGACCACCCGAACATAGTCTTCCATCGTTTCCAGCAGGCCCGGGGTCCTTTTGAGGTTCGGGTCCTTTAGAAACGGCAGAAAGTAGCGGTGCAGGCCCGGGGCCTCGAGGTCCCAGTCGATAGCCAGAACACGGCTGCCTGTGCTCGCCAGGATGAACGCGACGTTGGCGAGCGCCATGGTGCGGCCGGTGCCGCCCTTGTAGGAATAGAAGGTCGTGACGATGCCCTTGCCGGCCATGATCGCTCTCAGACCGGCGCCAGAACGGGCAGAGGCCGCCCCGGTGCGCGGACCTCCGGAGGCTGCTCAGCCAAGCTCGGTGGACGCTCGGCAGCCTCCGCGCGCACACGGTCGTCTGCCGTTGGCTCGAAAGCTGACGGCAACTCGTGAAAGGTTCTGAATCCGGTCAGTGGCGGCAGCTCGCATGTTCGGATCATCGAAGCGATGCGCTCGGCCACGGCGATAACGATCTTGTTGCGATCCTGCGCCGGCCCCATGCGCCAGGCATCATAAAGGCCAATCGCCGCCGGGTAGTTTTCCGGCAAATTGGGGCCAAACTGCTGCACATTGTCGAAATATGAGCGCACTTTTGCCGGGATATGGTGATTGCAATTCGTCGAGCTTTCCCAGAAAATCGGGACGATGTGGAAAAAATCTCCCTGCTCGATCAGTTCGAATCTTTTCTGGAAAACGGCAAATTCGCGGCCGCAATTCAGACTACTGAGGTAGTTCGGGGTGAGGAGCGCAACAAGGACGTGCGACGAGCAGACCGCGTCGGCCAGTTTCTCCGGCCAAATGTCGCCGGCCTGCAGCTCGTTCTGGTCGCGATAGCCGGCGAGATCGACCGGGCATCCGAGCTTGAGCTGAACGTTAGCCTTGAGTTCGTCAAACAGCGCGTCCACGAAGTTCGCGCCCTTGTACGGGCTCATTGGGTCGGTGATAAAGCAGGCGCGTCGGTCGTTCCGCGCGTAGCTGAAGAAGAAGGCGTGCCTCGCCACGAACGTGCCTCTGACCCTAGCTATCGATAGCGACGATGGCGCCGGTGGTGAAACCTCTGCGACAATCCACTGTGCTCATGGCTGCGTCAATTGGTTGGTTAGGGCTGTTGCTGCGTGGATAAGCCATGAGCGCTCGCCAGAGTCAGCGAATCGCGCAACCCCGATCCCTCTGCTGGTTGTCTTGACACGATCGCTTTTGAAGTCGTCGCTATGCGACAACTCATGGTGGGGCCAGGGGAGGCGTGCCTCCCCTGATTCTATCTTTTTCGAGGATCGGCCGTGATCGAGTGGCGGGACGAGGGGGTGGTCTTGGGGGTTCGGGGGTTGTGGGGGTGGGGGGGGGGGGGGGGGGTGTGGGGGTGGGGGGGGGGGGGGGAGCGGGATGTGGTGTTGTCGGTGCTGACGTTCGGGCATGGGCGGCATGCGGGGTTGGTGCGGGGGGGTGCGGGCAAGCGGCTGGGTGGGGTGTTGCAGGCGGGCAATCGGCTGGAGGTGGTGTGGTCGGCACGGCTGGAGGGGCATCTGGGGGCGTTTGCGGTCGAGCCCGTGCGGCTGCATGCGGCCCGGGTGATGGGGGACGGGCTGGCGCTGTTGGGGCTGGGGGCGGCGGTGGGGCTGGTGGAGCTGGCGGCGCCGGAGCGGGAGGCGCATCCGCTGCTCTATGCGGCGCTGCTCAGGCTGGTGGAGGCGCTGGGGCCTGATCGGGCGTGGCTGGAGACGTATGTGCGGTTCGAGCTGGTGCTTTTGGCGGAGCTGGGATTTGCCCTGGATCTGGAGGTGTGCGCGGTTTCGGGGGTGACGGCGGGGCTGGGGTATGTGTCGCCGCGGACGGGGCGGGCGGTGAGCCGGGAGGCGGTGGCGGCGATGGCGCCCGAGCTCGTGGGGCGGTTGCTGCCGTTGCCGGGGTTCCTCACCGGGGAGGGTGATGCGGATGATGTGGCGATCGCGCAGGGGTTGCGGCTTGCGGGGCATTTCATCGGCCGGCATATCCTGGAGCCGGTGGACAGGATGATGCCGGAGGCGCGGGAGCGGCTTTTGGCGGCGGTGACGGTGACGGGCGAGGGGGTGGGGTGATGGCGGTGGCGAAGGCGGGTGGCGGGTCGGCGGGTGGTCCTGGTGGCGGGAACGTGGTGCCGATCGAGCTGAAGGCGGCGCTGAGCGAGCGGTACCTGGCCTATGCGCTCTCGACGATCACGTCGCGGTCGCTGCCGGACGTGCGGGACGGGTTGAAGCCGGTGCAGCGGCGGCTGCTTTACGCGATGCTGCAGCTCAGGCTCGATCCGGCGGCGGGGTTCAAGAAGTGTGCGCGGGTGGTGGGCGACGTGATCGGCAAGTACCACCCGCATGGCGACGTGGCGGTCTACGATGCCCTGGTGCGGCTGGCGCAGTCGTTCTCGCAGCGTTATCCGCTGGTCGACGGGCAGGGCAATTTCGGCAATGTCGACGGCGATAACGCGGCGGCGATGCGCTACACGGAGGCGCGGCTGACGGCGGTGGCGGCGGCGCTGCTGGACGGGATCGACCAGGACACGGTGGATTTCCGCGAGACCTATGACGGCAGCGAGCGGGAGCCGGTGGTGCTGCCGGCGGCGTTCCCGAATTTGCTCGCGAACGGGTCGGCGGGGATCGCGGTGGGCATGGCGACGAGCATTCCGCCGCACAATGCGGGCGAGCTGTTCCGGGCGCTGGCGTTCATGCTGGAGCGGCCGGAGGGGGCGGCGGTCGGCACGGGCGAGCTGATGCGGTTCGTGGCGGGGCCGGATCTGCCGACGGGGGGCGTGCTGATCGAGCCCGCCGAGGTGATCGAGGAGGCCTATCGGACGGGGCGGGGCTCGCTCCGCCTGCGGGCGCGGTGGGATGTGGAGAAGCTGGCGCACGGGCAGTACCAGATCGTGGTGACGGAGATCCCGTTCCAGGTGCCCAAGTCGCGGCTGATCGAGCGGCTGGCGGAGCTCCTGGCGGCGAAGAAGCTGCCGCTTCTCGCGGATCTCAGGGACGAGTCGTCGGAGGATATCCGCCTCGTGCTGGTGCCGCGCTCGCGCGGCGTGCCGGCGGAGCTGGTGATGGAGCAGCTGTTCCGGCAGTCGGAGCTGGAGACGCGGCTGTCGCTCAACATGAACGTGCTGGACGGGCAGGGCGTGCCGCGGGTGATGGGGCTCGCCGAGCTCCTGGACGCCTTCATCGCGCACCGCATGGAGGTGCTGGTCCGCGGCTCGCGCTTCCGGCTGGGCAAGATCGACGACCGGCTCGAGATCCTGGATGGCTATCTCAGGATCTTCCTCGATATCGACCGGGTGATCCTGATCATCCGCGAGGAGGACGAGCCCAGGCCGGTGCTGATGGCGACGTTCGAGCTCACCGAGCGGCAGGCGGAGGCGGTCTTGAACCTGCGCCTGCGCAACCTGCGGCGGCTCGAGGAGATGGCCCTCGAGAAGGAGCGGAAGGGCCTGCGCCGGGAGAAGCGGGAGCTCGAGGCGCTGCTCGCCGATCCGGCGAAGCGGCGGGCACATCTGGCGGCGGCCATGCGCCAGGGGGCGGAGACCTGGGGGGCGGGCGAGCTGGGGCGGCGGCGGACGGAGCTGGGCACCGCACCGGTCGTCGATGCCGCGGCGCTCGAGCTGCCGGTCGAACGGGTGCCGGTCACCGTCATCTGCTCGGCCAAGGGCTGGATCAGGGCCCAGCGCGGCGTCGTCGGCGATCCGGCCGAGATCAAGTACAAGGACGGCGACGGCGAGCGCTTCGTCGTTCCGGCGACCAGCGCCGACAAGCTCCTGGCGGTGGCGACGGACGGCCGCTGCTACCTCATCGCCGTCGACAAGCTGCCCTCGGGCCGCGGCCTGGGCGAGCCGTTGAACCTCCTGATCGACATGGGCAAGGGCGTCGACCTCGTCACCCTCCTGGTCCACCGGCCGGACGGCCGGCTCGTCCTGGCGAGCCGCAGCGGGCGGGGTTTCGTGGCCCGGGAGGCCGAGATCGCCGCGCAGACCCGGGCCGGCCGGCAGGTGATGAACCTGGAGCCCGGCGACGTCATCGCCGTGGCGGTGCCGGCGACCGGCGACCACGTGGCGGTGATCGGCACCAACAACAAGCTCCTGGTCTTCCCCACGGGCGAGCTGCCCGAGATGGCCCGCGGCCGCGGCGTCATGCTGCAGCGCTACAAGGACGGCAGGCTCTCGGACCTGACGACGCTCGACCTCCAGGACGGCCTCGCGTGGCCCATGGCGTCGGGCAATCGCATCCGCCACGAGAAGGACCTCGCCCCCTGGCTCGGCAAGCGCGCCCAGGCGGGGCGGAACGCGCCATCGGGCTTCCCGCGCGACCAGAAATTCCGGGTGGTGGCGAAGGAGGCGAAAGGCGAGTAGGGAGAGGAGTCCGGGGAAGCTGATCTTCCCCGGGCCCCATCGGTTTTTGGGGCGGGGCTAAGCCGTTGAGTGGGTGTTGGGGAGTTCGGGGCAAGATGCGCGGGATGGCAGGAAGCCCTCGGCGCGGCCCGGGTGGGTGGGGGCGGGGTCCTCGGGCGGTGGCGTGACGCGAGGGATTGATCGCGCGCCGGTTTGGCCGTCCTATCGTGGCCAGCATCCCGAGCCGGACCCCCTGCCGATGGCGCCCGCCGAACCACGCCGCCTCGATCCCGACGACCTGGACACCGTCCTTGCCCAGGCGAAGGCGGAGCGGTGGACCGAGCTGGCGCTGCTCCGTCGGATGGATGAGCAGTATGCGAAGAGCGAAGTACCAAAAAATTGGCCGCCCGGACGTGTATTCTTGCTCAATGACCTATTGGAGCAGGTTCCCGAGAATCTTATTGGGCTTAGATTTCTTCAGTCGCTGTTCATCGTTGGTCACCCAATCGGTGCGGCAGGGGCCGCCAGGCTGTCAAACCTCCGGGCATTGAGGTCGCTTGTTCTCGACCTGACCAGGATTGGTGACGACGGCGTAACGCTTCTGTTGAAGCTCGAAAATCTCACAGCGCTAAGAATCAGGCGTGGCCATATCGGCGATGCCGGGGCTGAAGCGCTGGCCGAACTCACCAATCTCACATCGCTCGACCTACAAGAAAATCAGATCGGTGACGCCGGCGCGGCGGCTCTGGCACGACTGACCAATCTGACGTCACTCGACTTGCGCTTTAACCACCGCATTGGCGAGAGTGGCGCCGTCGCCCTGGGTGCACTTAGGGGTCTAACCGCGCTGGACCTCGTCACAAGTCAAATCGGTCCAAACGGCGCCAAGGCGCTGAGTCAGCTGCGAAGTCTCAACTCACTTGAGCTCTCCGCCAACCAAATTGGCGATGAAGGCGCAGAGGCGATTTCTCAACTAGAGCATTTTCACGCTGACCGGAATCTTTTCCCGATTCTCATCTGCAACAGG
>CAYWSB010000202.1:0-8465 GCA_964460465.1 uncultured Geminicoccaceae bacterium
GCCGACACCGCCGCCGCGGCGCCGGCCGGCCGCCCCCGAGGCGGCACCGCTGCCGGTGGGGTTGCCCGCCGGGCCACGCCGCCCGCCGCCCGTCGCCCGCGGCCCGAGCACGCCGCTCGTGGCGATCGTCATCGACGACATGGGGTACAGCGCGGGCGCGCTCGGCCGCCTCGCGGTGCTGCCGGGTCCCCTGACCCTGGCCTTCCTGCCCTTCGCCGACGCCATGCCGGCCATGCTGGAGCGGGCGCGCGAGCTCGATTTCGAGCTGATGCTGCACCTGCCCATGCAGCCGCTGGGCGATGCCAATCCCGGCCCGGGTGCCCTCCTGGTCGAGCTCGACGAGGCCGAGCTCCGCCGCCGGGTGCAGGACGCGATCGCCCAGGTGCCCGGTGCCGTCGGGGTCAACAATCACATGGGCAGCCGCTTCACCGCCGATGTGCGCGGACTCGAGATCCTGATGGACGAGCTGCGCCAGGCCCGCCTCTACTTCCTCGACAGCCGGACCAACCCCGCCAGCCTGGCCGAGCGCGTCGCCCGGGTCGCCGGCATCCCGACCACGAGCCGCGACATCTTCATCGACCACGATCCGACCCCGGCCGCCATTGCCCGCCAGCTCGAAGCCATCGAGCGCTTCGCCCGCTATGCCGGCAACGTCATCGCCATCGGCCATCCCTATCCGTCGACGCTGGCGGCCCTCGAGGCGTGGCTGCCGACACTGGCCGAGCGCGGCTTTCGCCTCGCCGGCCTGAGCGAGGTGCTGGCCCAGCGCCTCTGCGCCCTGGCGGTGAGCGGTGCCGAGCCCTGCGGCCCGGCGCTGCACCTGATCGGCTACGCGCCTGCTGACGCGGGCGGCGGCGGCGCTGCCGGCGGCGTGCCGGCCGAGCCCGTCGAAGCCGCACCCTGAGGGGCGTTCGCGTGGCTCCTGAAGCACTGTAGCGGAGCCGTCATCCGCCGGTCGCCGAACTGCGGCAATCGCCGTGTAGGGCGCCCTTCGACCGCCACCGAAGGGACCTCGCGCGCATGGCCGCACTGGCACGAGCCACCGCATCGCTCCCCGGCCCACGCGCGGCCGCGGCCTGGGCGCCGCCGCAGTGGCCCTGCCGACCGCACGCGGGCGCGCCGCCCATCCCGTTCGCACCGGCCACGGCCGACGCCGGTCCCGCCGACACGCTGCTCGTCTCCGACCTGCATCTCGGCCTGCCCGACAGCCGGCCGCGCGATCTCTTGGATCTCCTGATCGAGCGGCCCTTCCAGCGGCTGATCCTGCTCGGCGACATCTTCCACGACCCGAGCTTCCGCCACCTCGATGCCGACGCCTGGCGGCTGCTGCGCCACATCCGCCAGCTCGACCGCCAGCCGGGCCGCGAGGTGGTCTGGGTCCTCGGCAACCACGACCGCGAGCTCGCGTCCCCGGTCACCCGACTGCTCGGGATCGAGGGGCGGGAGAGCTACGCCTGGCAGCAGCAGGGGCGACGCTGCCTCGCCCTGCACGGCGACTGCTTCGACGCCTTCGTCAGCCGGCATGTCCGCTTCGGCCAGCTCTGCTCCGACGTCTTCGCCTTCTGCCAGCGCACCCTGGCGCCGCATCACGGCTGGCTCGCCCGGCTCGATGCCTGGCAGGTCAAGTGGGCGAGGCTCGGCGACAAGGTGGCCGAGGCCGCCGCCCGCCACGCCGCCGGGGCCTTCGACCTCGTGGTCTGCGGCCATACCCACGAGCCGGTCCGCCGCCACGTCGTCACCGCCGGTGGCGTCGTCACCTACGCCAATGCCGGCCACTGGATCGGCAGCCCCGCCAGCTTCGTCACGGTCGGGCCGCACGGCCTCGGCCTCGAGTTCCTGCCCTGACCCCGAGCCTCGCCCGAGCCAGCCGGAGCCCCCGCATGAGCCGCGCCCTGATCGACACCGCCGCCCGCAGCCACCCCATCACCAGCCGCCGCGGGCTCCTGGAGAGCCTGTTCAGCCAGCTCTTCACCGGCTTCGTCTACCCGCAGATCTGGGAGGACCCGGCGGTCGACCTCGAGGGGTTGGCACTCCCGCCCGATGCCCGGATCGCCGCCATCGCGTCCGGCGGCTGCAACGTCATGAGCTACCTCCTGGCCGAGCCCCGGGAGATCGTCGCCGTCGACCTCAACCCGGCGCATCTGGCGCTCTTGCGCCTCAAGCTCACGGCCGCACGGGTGCTCGACGACCAGGCCGACTTCTTCCGCCTGTTCGGCGAGGCGCGGGGCGAGGCCAATGTCCGGCTGTTCGACCAGCGAATCGCGCCGGCCTTGGACCCGGAGACCCGGCGCTTCTGGCAGGGTCGCAACCTCAAGGGCCGGCGCCGCATCCGCCTGTTCGCCGACGGCCTCTACCGCGGCGGCGTGCTCGGCCGGACCATCGGCCTCGCCCATCTCGCCTGCCGCCTGCACGGCGCCGACCCCAGGGCCCTGCTCGAGGCCCGCACGCGCGACGAGCAGCTGGCCCTTTTCGAGACAGTGCTCGGCCCGGTCTTCGAGAAGCCATTGGTCAGGGCACTGGCCCGGATGCCCACCTCGCTCTACGGCCTGGGCATTCCGCCGGAGCAGTACGCGGCGCTGACCGAGGAGAACCCGGACGATCCGGCGGCCGTGCTGCGCCAGCGCGTGCGCCGGCTGCTCTGCGACTTCCCGCTCGAGGACAACTACTTCGCCTGGCAGGCGCTCGACCGCGCCTACGGGGCGGCGCTGCCGCCCTATCTCCAGGCCGCCAGCTACCCGACGCTGCGCCGGCTCGTGTCGCGGGTCGACGTTCGCCACCAGACCATGACCGACAGCCTGAAGTGCGAGGCCGCAGGCTCGCTCGACGGCTACGTGCTGCTCGACGCCCAGGACTGGATGACCCCGGCCCAGCTCGAGTCTCTGTGGCGGGAGATCGAGCGCACCGCCGTGCCGACGGCACGGGTCATCTGCCGGACGGCCGGTGCGGCCTCCCCGGTCGACCGCCACCTGCCGCCGGCCCTGCGCCAGCGCTGGCGCCGCCTGGACGAGCTCAGCGCCGAGCTCTTCGCGTGCGACCGCTCGGCGGTCTATGGCGGCTTCCACGTCTACGCGCGAGCCCTCCATTGAGGAGCACCGCCCCCGTCGACCGCGGCGACATCCAGGGCCGCATGGAGCGGATGTACCGGCCGCAGCGGCTGATCTACGACCTCACCCGCAAGTACTACCTGCTCGGCCGGGACAGGGTGATCGAGGCGCTGGCCGCCGCCCCGGGCGAGGTGCTGATCGACGTCGGCTGCGGCACCGGCCGCAACCTCGAGGCGATCGCCCGGCGCTATCCCGGCACCCGTCTCTGCGGCATCGACGCCGCTGCGGTGATGCTGGAGACGACCGCGCGGCGGTTCGCCCGGGCCGGGCTGCCGCCGCCGCGCCTCGCCCGGGCCGCCGCCGAGGCGCTCGACCCCGACGCCCAGTTCGGGGTTCCGGCCGCCGACCACGTCCTCTTCAGCTACAGCCTCTCGATGATGGACGACCCGGCCCGCGCCCTGACCCGGGCGGTGGAAGCCCTGGCCCCCGGCGGCCGCCTGCACGTGGTCGATTTCGGCCCGATGGACGGCCTGCCGCGGCCGCTCGCCGCCGCCATGGTCGCCTGGCTCGAGCGGTTCGGCGTGCGTCACCGGCCGGAGGTCGCGGCCACCCTGCGCCAGCTCGCCCAGGTCCGGGGCGGGGTCCCGCGCCGCACCCGCCTCGCCGGCGGCTATGCCGAGATCCTCGAGCTTCATCTACCGACCGCCGGCTGAGGGCGCCCCCTTACCAGCCGGGGTCGAACGCGCTATTCGACCGCTGGCGGCAGTCCGGCAAGGCCGGGTGGGGGAAGCGTCTCGAGATGAACGGCAAGCACCGGGCTGACTTGGTGCGGTGGGGGTGATGGCCAGGCGCCTCGGCCTCGCGGCTGCGGTGCTCGCGGCCCTGTTGCTTATCGCGGCCGCCGGCCTCGCCGCCTTCGCCTCCCTCCCGGCACTGGAGGACCAGCGGCGAGCGGCGGCGACAGCACTCCTTGAGCGATTCATCGCCCGGCCGGTCACGGTGGCCGGGCCCGTGACCCTGCGGCCCGGCCTGCTCACCGAGGTGACGCTCGCCGACGTCCGGCTCGGCGATGCCGGGCCGGAGGCATGGCGCGGCACGCTAGCCGTGGCCGAGGCCCGCTTCGCCTTCGCGACGCTGCCGGCGCTTCTCGGCAACTTCACGGTCGACCACTTCGCCGGCCGGGGCTTCAGCGTCGAGCTCGACGGCGCGGCCGGGGCGGCCGGCGGCCCGTTCCGGCTGAGCTCGGTGGTGCGGCCGATCGCGCTGTTCCTGGGCTCGCCGCTCACCGAGAGCCTGGTCCTCGAGGATGTCCGGATCGAGCGCCGGGCCGGGCCCGACGGCTGGTCGAGCACCATCGTCCTCGATCGGGCGACGGCGGCGACCGACGCCGCGGGGAAGCGCTCGATCGAGCTGGACGGCACCGTCAACGAACGGCCGCTGGCACTCGGGGCCGAGATCGACCCGCCGACGGCAGTCGCCGCCCTGGACCGCCCGGTCCGGCCGTTCCGCCTCGAGGCCTCGCTGCCCGGCATCGAGGAGACGCTCGAGGGGATGCTCGACGTCGAGGGCGAGAGCCTGGCGGCCGATCTCGACGTCACGGTGCCCTCGATCGGCGATCTCCTGGAGACGCTGCAGCTGCGCCGCCAGCTCGAAGGCAGCGGCCGGCTGCGGCTCGCCGTCGCGGGCCCGGTCGATGCGCTCGCCGGCGACGGCGTGCGGCTCGAGGCCACGCTGGCCACCGGCGAGACGGTGCGGCTGGACGGCCGGATCGCCGATCTCGCGACGCTGAGTGGCGTCGCCCTGGATCTGTCTGCCGACCTGCGCAGGCGCGACGGCAGGGGGGCGCGGCCCAGCGACAGCTTCGACGTCGAGGTGAACGGGCTGAGCGGCAGGCTCGCCGGCTCGCTGGCCGCCCTCACCGTTCGCGATCTCCGGATCCAGACCTCGCTGGCCAGCGCCGACCTCGTCGACATCGGCCCGATCGGCATCGACCGGGTGATCCGTGCAGCCGATGGCCGGCTCGCCCTGCGCGGCCTCACCATCCGCAGCGGCGATCCGGCGGCACTCAGCCTCGACCTTCGGGGCAGCGTCGAGGATCTTCTGGGATTCACCGGGATCGCGCTCGAAGGCCGGTTCGCCCTCGATGTCCTGGAGCTGGCAGGCGGTCCGCCGTCGCCGGCCGCCCTCGGCCGGCTCACCGGGTCGGCCGCCCTCGCCGATGCCGGCGGCCGGCTGGCGCTGCAGCGGCTCGACGCGCGGCTCGCCGGCGACGGCCCGCTGGCCCTGACCCTGACCAAGCCCGCGACGCGCGGCGACGCGTCGCCCGGCGCCATCGCCGTCGAGATCGCCGCGCCGGACCTCGATGCCCTGGCCACTGCCCTTGGGGCAGCGCCCATCGGCGGCGGCGCCATGACCTTTGGCGGCAGCCTCGACGTGGTCGACGCCCTTCGCGTCATCGGCCGCGGCGAGCTCGGCCGCTCGGCCTTCTGGCTCGACCTCCGGCAGGACGTCGTCGACGGGCGGGTGACGCTCGATGGTGCGGTCAAGTCGCCGCGCCTGCGGCTGGCCGACCTGCCGCGCCTCGCCGGCCTCGCCGGGCTCCTCGGCCAGGGCGGCGGCGAGGGGGAACGGGCGGCGCCCGGCGGCCTGGCCGTCGCCGTGGCGCTCGATGCCGAGGCGCGGATCGTGGATGGCCAGGGGGCCGAGCAGGGCGCCTTCGCGGCGACGCTGGCGATCAGCGACGGCGCCGCTGTCCTCGCACCCGTGCGGCTCGACTATCTGGGCGGAACGGCCACGGCGAGCCTGCGCCTCGGGCTCGACCAGGAACCGCCCCCGGCGCGTCTCGAGGCCGAGATCCGGGCGCTGAACACGGCGGCGCTGCTGGCCGAGCTCGGGGTGCAGCCGCTGCTCGAGGGCGAGCTCGACGCCGACCTGGCGCTCACTGCCCGCGGCACCGACCGGGCGGCGCTGCTCCGCTCGCTCGGCGGCGAGGCGACCCTGGCGATGGGCGAGGGGCGCATCGGCACCCGGCTGCTCGATCTCACCGCCCAGAACGTCGTGAGCTGGCTGTTCAGCGCCGGCCGCGACACCCGGCTGGTCTGCGCCGCGGCCCGGCTGCGGCTGACCCGCGGCATCGCCAATCTCGAGGGGCTCGTCCTGCGCACCGAGAACGTGCAGCTGCTCGGCGGCGGCAGCGTCAATCTCGGCCACCAGACCCTCGATCTCGCCTTCGACCCGCGCCCGGCCCGGGGCGGCCTGTTGCAGGCGGCCACCCCCTTCCGGGTCCAGGGGCCGATCGCCGCCCCCGTGGTCGAGCTGCGCTCACCGGCCGGCGTCGCCGGGCGGGCCGTGGTCGAGACCGTGACCCTGCCGCTGAACCTCATCGGCAGCCTCTTCGGCGGCGGCCGCCGGACGGACGCCGACTGCAGCCTCGAGCCCTGACGCGGACGCAGCCCGGCGCTAGCCGGGACAGCATTGGGAACCGCCGTCGACCCGCAGCACCTGGCCCGAGACGAAGTCGCCCATGGGCCCGGCGAAGAGCTCGACGACGCGCGCCACCTCGTCGACCATGGCCACCCGCACCAGCGTGTCGCCCTCGACCAGACACTCCGGGTCGACATGCCGCGTGCCGAGGAACCGCCCGGTCCGGGTGTCGCCCGGGGCGAGCGAGTTGACGGTGATGTTGAAGGGCCGGAGCTCGGCCGCGAGGCAGCGGGTGTAGTGCACGACCCCGGCCTTGGCGGTGGCGTAGATCGCGGCCTGCTCGCGGCCGATGAACGCGGCGATCGAGCTGATCGTCAGGATGCGCCCGCGCCGGCGCGGCATCATCCGCCGGGCCGCCGCCTGGCCGACCAGGATGGTGCTCAATAGGTTGCGGTCGAGGACGGCGCGGACGTCGACCTCCTGGATGTGCACGGCGTCGTTGGGGTCGGGCTTGCCGCCGGCGGCGGCGATGTCGCCGCCGGCATTGTGGACCACGATGTCGGGGGGCCCGAGCGCCTCGCTCACCTGGGCGAAGACCCGCTCGACCGCCGCTCCGTCGGTGAGGTCGCCCAGCACCGGCAGCGTGCGAACCCCGAACGCGGCGGCGATCTCGGCCGCGGTCGCGGTCAGCGTCGTGCCCTCGCCGTACTCCGCCGGCCCCGCCTCGCGCCGCCCGTGCACGCCGACATGGCAGCCCAGCGCCGCCAGCCGCTCGGCGAACGCCCGCCCGAGCCCGCGCCCGGCGCCGGTCACCAGCGCCACCTGGCCCTCCAGCAACCGCTCCGTCATCACCGCTCCCTTCTCATCGGCCCCGGCCCATCCGCTCCGGCCCTTCCGCTCCGGCACCGGCCGGCGCAACGGGATCAGCCGTGCAATCGGCGGCGGCGCGCGGCTCAGGCCGGCTCGTGCCGCCTGACGTCGATCTCCGAAGCCCGCGCGCGCATGGCTTCGCCATCGTGCCGCGCCTGGAGACCGAGCCTCGTGTCCGGGGACCGGCCGAGGGCCTCCTCCGTCCGCACCGCCATCTCGGGCGACGGCGATGTCTTGCCGTCGACGTGGGCCGCAAGGGTGGCGCTGCGCCCGCCCGGCACCTCGGCCGCCCGGGCAAGCGACGAGCCGAGCCCGTCGCGCACCGCGTCCGGAGAGAAAGGTCCGGGACCGGATGGCTTCATGCCGATGGCGTCGGTGCCTAGTGCGCCAGGATCTGGCTCAGGAACGCCTTGGTCCGATCGGATTTCGGGTTGAGGAAGAACTCCGAGGGCGGCGCCATCTCGACGATCTCGCCGCGGTCCATGAACACCACCGCATCCGCCACCGACTTGGCGAAGCCCATCTCGTGGGTGACGCAGATCATCGTCATGCCCTCCTGCGCCAGCTCGACCATGACGTCGAGAACCTCCTTGATCATCTCCGGATCGAGGGCCGAGGTCGGCTCGTCGAACAGCATCACCTGCGGCATCATGCAGAGCGACCGGGCGATCGCCACGCGCTGCTGCTGGCCGCCCGAGAGCTGGCCCGGGTACTTCGCCGCCTGCTCGGGGATGCGCACCCGCTCGAGGAACTTCATGGCGACGGCCTCGGCCTCCTTCTGCGGCATCTTCCTGACCCAGATCGGCGCTAGCGTGCAGTTCTCGAGCACGGTCAGATGCGGGAAGAGGTTGAAGGATTGGAACACCATGCCGACCTCGCGGCGGATCATCTCGACGTTCTTGACGTCGTCGGTGAGCTCCATGTCCTCGACCAGGATGCGGCCCGACTGGTGCTCCTCGAGCCGGTTGATGCAGCGGATCAGGGTCGACTTGCCCGAGCCCGACGGGCCGCAGACGACGATCCGCTCGCCCTTCCTGACGGTCAGGCTCACGTCCTTGAGGACATGGAACTCGCCGTACCATTTGTTGACCCGCTGCAGGTCGACCATGATCTCGTCGCTGCGGGTGG
>CAYWSB010000203.1:0-8446 GCA_964460465.1 uncultured Geminicoccaceae bacterium
CGCCATGGCGTGCGGCAGCCAGAAATGGAACGGGAACTGCGCCGACTTGGTGAAGCAGCCACCGAGGATCAGCAGCAGCGCCGGCAGATAGAGCGGCGATGCGCGAATCACGTCGCCCCGGGTCAGGATCACCGAGAGGTCGTAGCTGCCGGCGATCTGGCCCAGGAGCAGCATGCCGCCGATCAGCGCCAGCCCGCCCGAGCCGGTCACGATGAGCGCCATCCGGGCCCCCTGCCGGCCCTCCGGCAGATGGCTCCAGTAGCCGATCAGAAGAAACGAGGAGAGGCTGGTCAGCTCCCAGAAGATGAGCAGGAGCAGGATGTTGTCGGACAGGACGATGCCGACCATGGCCCCCTGGAAGAGCAGGAGGAAGGCCATGAACCGGCCCATCGGGTCCTCCTTGGCGAGGTAGAACCGGGCGTAGGTGATGATCAAGAGGCCGATGAACAGGATCAGCCCGGCGAACAGGAGGCCGTAGCCGTCGAGGAAGAAATTGACGTCGAGGCCGAGCCTCGGCAGCCACTCGAGCCGATAGTGCAGCACCTCGCCGGCGAAGACCCGGGGCGCCTGCACGAGCAGGATGAGCAGGGCCGTCGCGGTCACCGCCCCGGTCGCCGTGGCACAGACGTTGCGACCGGCCCGGATCATCAGCGCCGGGAGCATGGCGCCGACGAACGGCAAGAGGACGATGAGAGCCAGTTGCATCGATGCTCCTGTGAGCGCCTCGCCGGCCGTCGGTCGCGGGCCGGGCGTGCCGCGGCACCGGCTGCCGGCCCGCCGTCTTCAACCACAGCCGGCCGAGCCTCGGCAAGACCTGTCGGCGTGCCGGCCTTGACGCCGCCGGCCGGTGGCCGGCGGCGCGCCCCGCGTCAGGCGGCCGGATCGGTGAACCGGGCGAGCTCGACCGTGACCTTGCCCCAGCGGCTCTCGGCCTCGATCCGCACCGGCCAGTGCGGCAGGCCACCGAGGTCCGGCACGAGCCAGATGCGCACCGGCGCGCGCTCGCGACCCGACTCGTCGGCCCGCTCGCTCCAGCGGCGCGAGCGGCCGGCCAGGAGCGCCCCGTCCGCCTCGCAGACCAGCGCCTCGCGGGGGCCGCCGCCGAGCGCCGCCGGCTGCACGGCCGACCGCTCGGCGGCGCAGGCGAGGTCGTAGTGCATCAGCCGTCGGCCGTCGAAGCTCCGGCCCTCGACCCGCCCGCCGCCGCGGGCGGCCAGCATCGCCTCGAGCATCAGGCCCAGGGGATCGGGACCGCGCTGCAGCGCGTCCGGCACCGGCTCGCGATCGGCCCGGGTCGCCTCGTCCAGCTCGAGCGCGGTCACCCGCCCGTCGGCGGCGAAGGTCACCCGCCAATGGCCCGCGCCGTCGCGCCAGCGGCTCTGCCCCTGGAACTGCCGCGGCGCCACGCCATCGGCGTCGAGCCGCCCGGCCGACCAGCCGGCGCTGCTGAAGTCGACCACCCAGGCGAGCGGGCCGCTGGTGCGCGCCTCGTAGCCGAGAAGGTACTCGGCACCGTTTCGGCGCAGCTCGGTGTCGAACCGGCCGATCTCGATCCCGGTCCAGCGCACGACGTACCCGGCGCGCAGCGTCTGCGCCGCTGGTGCCGCGGCGTCGGCGGCCACGCCCGGCGACGGCGCAGCCAGCGCGGTGGCGAGCGCGAGCAGCAGGGCGGGCGCGAGCTTGTGCATGACGCCCAACATGCGCACGCCCGGGCCGGCGTCAATGGCCGCGCTCGTCCATTGACGCGGCCGGCCGGATCGGGTCGTCTGCGGCGTCGCCCACGGTCGCGGTGAAGGAAGCGGCAGCATGCGCGCGATGGTCCTCGAGCAACCGGGCGAGCGGCTGCAGCTGCGGGACATCGCGGCGCCCGGCCCCGCGCCGGGCCAGGTGCTCATCCGGGTCAGTGCCTGCGGCGTCTGCCGCACCGATCTCCACGTCGTCGACGGCGAGCTCGACCGGCCGAAGCTGCCGCTCGTCCCCGGCCACGAGATCGTCGGCCGGGTGAGCGGTCTCGGCTCCGGCGTCACCGGCCTCGACGTCGGCCAGCGGGTCGGTGTCCCCTGGCTCGGCCACACCTGCGGCCGCTGCCGCTTTTGCGGGATGGGCGCCGAGAACCTCTGCGACGCGCCCGGCTTCACCGGCTACACGCTCGACGGCGGCTATGCCGAGGCCTGCGTCGCCGACGCGGCCTACGTTTTCCCGTTGCCCGAAGGCCAGGGCGACGTCGAGCTCGCCCCGCTGCTCTGCGCCGGGCTGATCGGCTACCGCGCGCTGGTGATGGCCGGCGACGCCGGGGTCCTGGGCATCTACGGCTTCGGTGCTGCCGCCCACATCCTGGCGCAGGTGGCACGCTTCCAGGGTCGGCGCGTCCTCGCCTTCACCAGCCCCGGCGACACCGCGGCCCAGGATTTCGCCCGAAGGCTCGGCGCCGCCTGGGCCGGCGGCTCCGACGAGCCGTCGCCGGAAGCGCTCGATGCCGCGATCATCTTCGCGCCCGTGGGGCCGCTGGTGCCGGCGGCGCTGCGCGCGGTCAGGAAAGGCGGCGTCGTGGTCTGCGGCGGCATCCACATGTCCGACATCCCGGCCTTCCCCTACGCCATTCTCTGGGGCGAGCGCCGCATCGTCTCGGTCGCCAACCTGACCCGCGCCGACGGCGAGGCCTTCCTCCGCCTGGCCCCCGAGGCCGGCGTGACCACCGCGGTCGTCACCTACCCGCTCGAGCAGGCCAACGAGGCCCTCGCCGACCTGCGCGCCGGCCGGCTGACCGGGGCTGCGGTGCTGGTGC
Organism: uncultured Geminicoccaceae bacterium; assembly: GCA_964460465.1. Classification (GTDB taxonomy): domain Bacteria; phylum Pseudomonadota; class Alphaproteobacteria; order Geminicoccales; family Geminicoccaceae; genus SLRI01. The sequence continues at coordinate 2,786 of CAYWSB010000203.1, forward strand.
CGTGAGAAGGCTCGCCGTTGCCGGCGTGCGACCACTGCCGCCAGGATGCGAGGAAAGTGCACAGGTGCTACGGCTGGCGATGAAAGGCGGAATCATTGGAGCCCGATTTTCCGATCGAGTTCCTGGTCGCGGGAACGCCGGTCTCGCTGCAGGCCAAGCGGGCAGCGTTCCGGCAGGAGTGGCAGGATCGGGTGAAGGCTGCGAGCACGGCAGTTCTGCCCGAAGGCCATTGGGCGACCGAGGCCCCCGTCGCCGTGACGCTCTTCTACTTCCCGGCCGGGCCGATGCCAGGCGATCTGGACAACATCGTCAAGCCGGTGCTGGATGCGCTTACCCGCCATATCTATGTAGATGATGCGCAGATCGAACGTATACTGGTTCAGCGGTTCGAGCCGGACAACATCTTTCCTTTCGCGGCGCCGAGCCCGTTGCTTGAGCAGGCGATGAACGACCCCAAGCCGCTGATCTACGTGCGTGTGTCCACTGACCCGTTCGAGGAGCTGACGTGAGCACCATCGAAAGCGAGCATCCGCTTCTGGACGAGGCGCTCGCGAACCTGAAGGCGGAGGGCTACGATGTCTATCGACGACCGCCGCCGAGCATGCTGCCGCCATTCATGACCGGCTATCGCCCTGATGCGATCGCCGTCGGCCGGGAAAAGAAGCTGGCGATCGACATGATCGTCGAAGGGGTGGACGTTCCTGGCAAGCGGACAGCCAAGGAACGCTTCGCCGGCCACGACGGCTGGGAACATCGCGTCATCTACGTCCGACCCGATTCGGCTGGGAGGGACGTGCCGGAAGCGTCCCAGGTAGCGATCGAGCGCTCGCTGGACACCATCGACGAGCTCGCCGGGCACGGCCTGACGTCCGCGGCCTTGCTGATCGGCTGGGCGACCCTGGAAGCGCTAGGGCGCCGTCTCTGCCCGGAGCAGTTCAGGCGTCCGCAGACGCCTGGAAGGCTCGTAGAAGTCCTGGCTGCGGAGGGCCAGCTCTCGCCGGACGAGGCGGATCGCGTGCGTCCGCTCGTCGAGACACGCAACCGGCTGATCCACGGCGACCTCGACGTCGAGGTGACGAGAGATAGCGTCGCGCAGTTTGCTGGCATTCTGCGTACCCTGCTGGAGCGGGCCGAGCCTGAGACCTTGGACGGCTGACGGCGGCGCTTGCCTTCCTCCCGCCGAGGCGCTACCGCCGCTCGAAGCACGGCGACACACGCGCGGGAGGGCGGCATGAAGCAGACGATCGCGAAGGCATTTCTGACCGGGGTGACGGGCATCGCCTTGCTGGCTGCACCGGCGCTCGCCGAGCCGGTCAAGGTCGGCATGATCACCACCCTGTCCACTGGCGGCGGCTATCTCGGCGAGGACGTTCGGGACGGCTTCCTCCTGGCGATCGAGATGGCCGGGGCCGGCGAGCGCATCGAGCTCGTCGTCGAGGACGACGGCCTCGAGCCCGAGAAGGCGGTGCAGATCGCCGAGCGCATGGTCGAGCGCGACGGGGTCGACGTCATGACCGGCATCATCTTCTCCAACGTCGCCATGGCGGTCGTGCCGCGCCTCGTCCGCGACGGCATGGTCTACCTCTCGCCCAATGCCGGACCGTCGCAGCTCGCCGGGGCCGGCTGCCACGAGAACTACTTCAACGTCGCCTGGCAGAACGACAACCTGCACGAGGCGATGGGCGCCTACGTCACGCAGCAGGGCTTCGCCAACGTCTACCTGCTGGCCCCCAACTACCCGGCCGGCAAGGACGCGCTCACCGGCTTCAAGCGCTTCTACCAGGGCGGCATCGCGGGCGAGGTCTACACCCAGCTCGGCCAGACCGACTACGCCGCGGAGCTCGCCAACCTGCGGGCGGCGGCACCGGATGCCGTGTTCTTCTTCTACCCCGGCGGCATGGGCATCAACTTCGTCAAGCAGGCGGCCGCCACCGGCATCAGCCAGGAGATCCCGTTCTTCGGCCCGGCCTTCTCGTTCGACGACACCCTGCTCGACGCCGTGGGCGAGGCCGCGATCGGCATCAAGAACACCTCGCAGTGGTCGCCGGACCTCGACAACGACGCCAACCGGGCGTTCGTCGCCGCCTATCGCGAGAAATACGGCCGCTATCCCACCCTCTACGCCAGCCAGGGCTTCGACACCGCCAACCTGCTGCTCTCCGCGATGGACAAGCTGGACGACGACCTGTCCGACCAGGCGGCCTTCCGCGACGCCCTGCGCGCCGCCGACTTCGCCTCGACCCGCGGCAGGTTCAGCTTCGCCGCCAACCAGCACCCGATCCAGGACATCTACGTTCGCGAGGCCTATGTCGACGACAGCGGCAACGTCACCAATCGGGTGATCGGCGTGGTGCTCGAGGATCACCAGGACGCCTATGCCGCCGAGTGCCCGCTCTAGGCGAGCGGCGGGCCGGGCCCCGCACCGCCCGGCGGGTCAGGCGCTGATCCGTCGCCGGGCCGCCAGCAGCGTCGCCGGCGGCGCCCCGCCGGCGACGGCGATGCGGTTGCGCCCCGCCGCCTTGGCGGTGTAGAGCGCGGAATCGGCAGCGGCGAGGGCGGTGGCGACGGCCCGCTCGCCGTGGCCGACCTTGGCGATGCCGATGCTGATCGTCACCCGCACGGCCCCGCCGTCGACCTCGGTGGCGAGCGCCTCGATCGCCCCACGCAGCCGCTCGGCCTGCCGCACCGCGGCCGCCGTGGACAGCCGGGGCACGAGGATCGCGAACTCCTCGCCGCCGATCCGGGCCAGAAGGTCCTCGCGCCGCAGCTGCGAGCGCAGGCAGATGCCGACGGCGATCAGCGTCGCGTCGCCCGCGGCATGGCCGAGCCGGTCGTTGACCGCCTTGAAGTGGTCGATGTCGAGCACCATCAGGACCAGCTCGTGGCCCTCGCGCTGGGCGCGCGAGAGCTCGATCTTGGCCCGCTCGTCGAACATCCGGCGATTGAACAGGCTGGTCAGCGGGTCGATCAAGGCATCGGTGGTCGCCGCGACCAGGGCGCGGCTCTGTCGGTCGAGCAGCCCGGTCAGCGCCGCCGCACCGGCGACGATCGCCAGCACCAGGAGGCTGCCGCCCAGCATCGCGGCCAGCACGTGGCCCCGCCAGGCGGCGAGCACCCGGTCCAGATTGCGGGCGAGCACGATGGAGGCCTCCAGCAACTCGAGATCGTGCACGTGGACCACCCAGGCGGCCTCGTTCCCGAACAGCGTCGCCCGCTGGATGATGGCGCTGTCCGCGAGGTCGCCCCTGTGCTCGGCGAGCAGCTTCGCCAGCCCCTCGTCCCAATGCGCCGGGTCGAGCCGCTGCGTGCCGCCGACGCCCGCCGCCGCCAGGATCGAGCGGTCGCCCTTGACCAGGGCGACGATGTCGTGGGCGGTGTCGACGAGCTGCCCGAGCCGCCGCTCCAGCACGTCCGTATCGAAGCCGACGACGAAGATGCCGACGAGGCCGTCGGCCGGCGTGCGCAGCGGCCAGGAGACCACGAGCTGGCGATAGCCGGTGACCGCGCTGAAGTAGGGATCGGGGACGTAGCGCGCCAGCTCCACTCCGGTGACGTCGCGATGGGCGATGAAGTACTGGCGGTCGGCGCGGCTTTCGCCGACCAGCCGCGGCAGGCTCGACCGGCGGATCACGCCGTCCCGATCGAGCAGCCAGTAGCTGCGCACACCCGCCCGCTCGGCCATCCGCCGCTCGATCCAGGCCCAGGTCTCGTCGGCCACCACGCCGGCGGCGGGCGGGCCCTGGTTCAGCATCAGCTGCAGGCCCGCCGTCACGCCGTCGATGTCGCGGATCATCTGGTCGACGACCACAACCAGGAGCTGGGTCGACTGCTGGGCGGCATCGGCGGTCAGCCGCGTGGTGCCACGGCGCTCGTTCCACAGGCCGAGGATCACCGCCGCCGCCAAGACGCCGATCAAGAGGGCGCTGCCGGTCCAGATCAGCATCTGCCAGCGCGCCGCGGGCATCGGTGCGGGTCGAGGGGCGACGGGGCGCGACGCGTACATGATCGCTTCTCGACGGCGTCGCGACGGACGAGCAGCGCCGGCCGGTCCGGGCACGGCCGCAAAGGGCACCTGTCGACCGTCGCTGGCGGTGGGCCAGGATCCGAGGCCCGACACTATCGCTTAAGAGGTTCACGCGGCAAGAGCTGTTTCAATCCGCGATTTTGTGCTCGCGCCGATTTGTCGTCGCCCCTCCGCCGTCCGGCTGCACCGGCATGCCGTGCCGCTGCCCGGCCTCGCCGCCGCCGCGACGGGCACCCTTGGCAGCGGCCGCGCGCCGCCCTAGACCGGGACGCCGACGCTGACCGGCGGGGAACATGCTGCTCTTTCTCGAACAACTCCTGAATGGCGTGCAGCTCGGCATGACCCTCTTCCTGATGGCGGCCGGCCTCACCCTCGTCTTCGGCGTGATGAGCTTCATCAACCTGGCGCACGGCTCGCTGTTCATGGCCGGCGCCTATGTCGCCGCCTTCACCGTGGCCCGGACCGGCTCCTTCCTCCTGGGCCTCGTCGCCGGTGTGGCCACTGCCGCCGCCTTCGGCGTGCTGCTCGACCGGGTGATCGTCCGCCGGCTCGAGGGCCGCGACCATCTCGACCAGGTGCTGGCCACCTTCGCCGTCATCCTCATCGCCAACGAGACCGTCCGCCTCGTCTTCGGCCGCCAGCCGCTGGCCCTCGACCCGCCGGCCTGGCTCTCGGGCACCGTCGAGCTCCTGCCGGGCGCGCCCTATCCCGTCTACCGCCTCGCGGTGATCGGCGTCGGCCTCCTCGTCATGCTGCTGCTCTGGTGGCTGGTGATGCGCACGCGGGTCGGCATGTGGGTCAGGGCAGGGGCCTCGAACCCCGAGATGATCCAGCTCCTCGGCGTCGACATCCGCCGCCTCAACGGCCTCGTCTTCGCTCTCGGCGCCGCCCTCGCCGGCCTCGCCGGGATCGTCGCCGGCCCCTTCATCGCCATCCAGTCCGGCATGGGCGAGACCATCCTCATCCTCGCCTTCGTCGTCGTCGTCATCGGCGGCATCGGCTCGATCGCGGGTGCCGCCGTGGGTGCGCTCGTCGTCGGCATCGGCGACACGCTGGGGCGCGCCTACCTGCCGGGCCTGCTCAAGGCCCTGGTCCCGCCCGGCACCGCCGACGGGCTCGGCCCGGCCCTGGCCTCGATGGGCATCTATCTCCTCATGGCCGTCGTCCTCGCCGTCCGCCCCAAGGGGCTGATGGCGCGATGAGGGCCGCCCTGCCACTCGCCCTGGCGCTCGGCGGGCTGGCGGCGGCCGCCATCTATGTCGACCAGTCCGGCCAGCGCTATCTCTGGACCATCCTCACGCTGATCACCGTCTACGCGCTCGCCGCCTCCGCCTTGAACCTCGTGCTCGGCATGGCCGGCCTCGTCTCCTTCGGCCACGCCGCCTTCCTCGGCACCGGCGCCTATGTCGTGGGCATCCTCTCGCTGCACGCCTTCGAGAGCCAGCCGCTCCTGGGCTTCCTGGCCACCAACGAGGCGCTGCTCGCCTGGCCCGCGGCCCTCGTCGCCGGCGGGGTGCTGGGCCTCCTGATCGGTCTCGTCTGCCTCCGCACGTCCGGCGCCTACTTCATCATGATCACGCTGGCCTTCGCCCAGATGCTCTATTTCGGCTTCGTCTCGGCCGAGCGCTACGGCGGCG
>CAYWSB010000204.1:0-8340 GCA_964460465.1 uncultured Geminicoccaceae bacterium
GAAGACGAAGGTGGCGCTGATCCGGGCGATCGAGCCGAACATGCCGTTGAGCTCGTAGTAGGCGCGAAAGAGGGTCGTCTCGATCGTCAGGCCGGGAAAGCGGAACATGCCCGGCACATAGGCTCCGCCGCCCGCCATGTAGACCAGGCAGAGCACCGCCAGCACCGGGATGAACCAGCCGGCGGTGCGGCGCGCCATCTCCAGCGCCAGGGCGATGCCGGTGATCGCCACGACGTAGTCGAGCCAGATCAGCCGGACGCCGCGGCGGTAGACGAGGTCGGCGGCATTGATGACGTAGACCGCGCAGGCGAGGGCGAGCAGGCCGACCGCGAGGTCGAGCCAGAGGGTCTTGCGCCCGGCGCCGCTCCAGGGCGGGTAGAGCAGCGCGCAGAGCAGGGCGAAGCCGCCCCAGTGAAGGCTGGTGAAGGTGAGGTCGTCGAGACGGGCGAAGCTGTTGGCGTAGATGTGGAAGAGCGAGACGAGGACGGCGAGTGCCAGGACGAGCTTCTCGTAGAGCGGCCCCGCACCCGCGCGCTGCGGCATGGTGAGCTCGCCCGTCTCGTCGGTCTTCTGCGCCATGCGTGCTCCCGAACGGCCCGGCAGGGCCAAGGCGTGGCGGCGGGGTCACCCCCGCCGCCGTCGGTCGCCCGGCTTCAGCTCGGCCGGAGATGGTCCGGGATCTCGAGGCCGACCTCCTCGTAGTAGCGCAACGCACCCGGATGCAGGGGTGCGGGCAGGCCGTCCAGCGCCGTCTCGAGCGTCAGGAGGTTGGTCGCCGGATGGATGTTGCGGAGGAAGTCGAGGTTCTCGAACATCGTCTTGGTGATGAGGTAGACGGCCTCCTCGTCGACGTCGTCGCGGACTGCCAGGTAGTTGGGCTGGGCGATGGTGACGACGTCCGCGTTCAGGTTCGGGTAGGCGCCGGCCTCGATCGTGTAGGCCGTCCAGAGCGGCGCGCCGCCCCCGTTGGCCCGCTCGATCTGCTCGTCGGTGAAGCTCAGAAGGGTAAGGTCGGAGCGCGCCGCGAAGGCCTGCGTCACGGCCGAGACCGGCACGCCGCCCGGCATGTTGACCCCGTCGATGGTGCCGTTCTGCAGCCCCTCGGCCGACGGGTTGTAGCCCTGGTAGACGATCTCGAAGCTTTCCGGATCGATGCCGAGCCCGCCCAGGATCTCGCGGCCGGAGCCCTCGGTGCCGGAGTTCCTTGCACCGATCGAGAACGGCCTTCCGGCGAGGTTGGCGAGGTCGTCGATCGTCCCGGTCGTGGCGAACTCGGAGGCCACGATGAAATGCTCGACATTGGGCCAGATATTGGCGATCGAGCGCAGCCATTCCTGCGGTCCCTCGGCCTCGAGCGGCCCCGAGCCCTCGGCGGCGTAGCGGCCGAACAGGCCCTGGAGGATCGCGAACTGCACCTGGCCGTCGCGCATCAGGCCGATGTTCTCGCCCGAGCCGGCCGAGCTGATCGCCGACATGTCCACGCCCTCGGACGCCATCAGGCGGACCTTGACTAGCGTCGCGATGGCGACGCCGACCGGGTAGTAGGTGCCACCGGTGGTCGCGGTGGCGAGGATGTAGGAACGGTCCTGGGCGGCGGCGGTGGTCGCGGTCAGCAGCATGGCCGCGGCCGCAACGCTGCCGAGGAGGGTGGTCCGGCGGGTGCTCGCCATCGGTGTTCTCCCTGAAGTGACTGTGGCATCAGGATGGGCGGCGGCGGCCGGCTTGGCAAGCCCGGGTGGTCCACTCGATGGAACGGGCTGCCTCCTGCAGCTGGTGCCGGGGGCCACCGGGCCGGCTCAGGGCGCCGGCAGGAGGCGGTCGGTGCGGTCCATCAGGCGGTAGGCCAAGAGGGCCAGCCACTCGCGGACGGCATCGTCGAGAACGACCAGCCCGCCGGCGGTGTCCGGGCGGAGGTTGACGCCGGCGGCACCCGTCGTCTGGTAGTCGACCGGCCAGGGGACGACCGGGAAGCCGACCGTGCGGAACATGCCGACGGCGCGCGGCATGTGCGCGGCCGAGGTCACCAGCACCCAAACCTCGTCCGGCTGCGGCTGGACCAGGGCCCGGGTTTGCACCGCGTTCTCCCAGGTGTTGCGCGATCGCTCCTCGTGGCGCACCCGGCTCCCGTCGAACTGCAGGAGCTCGAGGAACAGCTCGTTGACCTCCCGCTCGCTGGCATCGGGGACGAGGGACGCGGTCCAGCCGCTGAACACGAGGACCGCCTCCGGGTGGCGGTAGGCTAGCGCCAAGCCTTCGATCAGCCGCTCGCCGTGCTGGTTGAGGGCCAGCACGCCGCGCGCCCGGCCGAGCTGCGACTGCTGCGCTCCGCCGAGCACGATGATCCCGGTGACGGTGTCGGGCAGGCCGGCGGGTCGCGGGAAGCGGTCCTCCAGCGGCTGCAGCAGCCAGGCGCCCACCGGCAGCACGACGACCGCGACGATCGCCGCCACGAGACCCAGGGCCAAGCGGCGCCAGCCGAGCAGCAGCGCCACGACGAGGCCGAAAAGCAGGAGGTTGCTCGGCTGCAGCACCGCCCAGGCGAGCTTGGCGAGGACGAAGCTCATGGGGCGGGCCTGCGGGCGTCAGGGCTGCGGCCGTCGGGCGAGCGCGAACGGTTCAGGGCCGCTGGGCCCCCTGGACGTTGACGTAGATCGCGTAGAGCGAGGTCGTGCCGCAGATGTAGAGCCGGTTGCGCTTGGCGCCGCCGAAGCAGACGTTGGAGACGACCTCGGGCACGTGGATCTTGCCGAGCAGCGTGCCGTTCACATCGAAGCAGTGCACCCCGTCGCCGGCCGAGGACCAGATCCGCCCCGCGGTGTCGCAGCGGAAGCCGTCGAAGAGCCCGGCATGGCAGACGGCGAACACCTCGCCGCCACCCAGCGTGTTGTCGTCGCGGACGTCGAACTTGCGGATGTGGCGCGGGCCCTGCGGGTCGTGCGAGGCACCGGTGTCGGCGACGTAGAGGAACCGCTCGTCGGGCGAGAAGGCGAGCCCGTTCGGCTTGACGAAGTCGGTGGCGACGGCGGCGAGGCTGCCGTCCTTCGGATCGAAGCGGAAGACGTGGCAGCCGCCGTACTCCTGCTCGCCGGCGTTGCCCTCGAGGTCGGTGAGGATGCCGTAGGGCGGGTCGGTGAACCAGACCGTGCCGTCGGACTTGACGACCACGTCGTTCGGCGAGTTCAGCCGCTTGCCCTCGTAGCGGTCGACCAGCGTGGTCACCATGCCGTCGAGCTCGGTCCGGAACACGCAGCGGGCCCCGTGGCTGCAGGAGACGAGGCGGCCCTCGTTGTCGCGGGTGTGGCCGTTGGTGTTGTGCGCCGGCTGGCGGAAGACGCTGACCGTGCCGTCGAGCCCGGAGAGGTCGGGCACGAAGCGGAGGATCCGGTTGTTGGGGATGTCGGAGAAGAGGAGGTAGTCGCCGTCGCGGAAATAGACCGGCCCCTCGGTCCAGGCGGCCCCGGTCCAGAGCTGCCGCAGGCGCATGTTGCCGCCGATGAGATGGCCGAAGCCGGCCTCGATGATCTCGTACTCGTTCCGGCGCGTGCTCATGGCCGCCCTCCCCTGGTCGGTTGGTTTCGGCGCCTGAAGTGCGGCGGCGGGACGGGTCGTGTCAACGCCCGTTCGCAGGCAGCTTGCCCTCCTCTGCCAATCGCTCCGCGAGCCAGACCTTGATCAGCGACTGGTAGGGCACGTCGCGTTTGTTGGCGGCGACCTTGAGCTCGTGGAGCAAGCCTTGCGGCAGGTGCAGCGAGATGCTGCGGGTGGACGGTCGGAGATTGGGAAACCGGACGCGCTCGGCCTTTGTCCAGTCGACATGGTCGCTGGTATCGTGCGTCTCCCAGAACGTTCGTTCGTCGGTCTCGCTCGCGAAGTCAGGAGCCGGTTTGCGCCCGCTCATGGTGTTTCCTTTCCCTGCAGCTCAGAGCGCGTGGACCGTCAATGGATCGCCCGGCTGACCGGCGGCCCGACCCGGAAGTCGTGAAAGACCGCCTCGAACCCCTGGCGCTGCGGCGAGCAGACGGCGAGGCCCACCTGCACCGCTGCCGGCTCGGGCGGAAAGTAGGCCAGCCGGCCCATCCGCCAGTCGTCGTCCCCGACCCGGAACTGGACGAAGCAGGCATCGCCCATCCGGGTCAGCCGGACGCCCACGGGTGCTTCGGTCCGGGCGATCCGCTGTGCGGACCAGTCGGACAGACCGTTGGTGACGACGACGCTCAGATGCATGGCCGCGTCGGTCAGCTCGATGCCGCACTTGATCCAGCGGGTCGCGTCGACGCGCAGCATCAGCCCCGCCTGGTCGTAGAGGGCCTCGTAGGCGCCGGTGAAGGTTGCTTCGGCGGTGAGCTCGCCGGTCCAGCCGCGGTGCAGGAAATGGCCGTTGTCGTGCCGGAAGCCGTAATACGTGCGCTGCCAGAAGTCCGTCTCCCGGCCCGAGCGGGCGACCAGCCGCCCCGCCTCGACCGCCCAGAAGGGCGGCTCGTTCAGCCATGTCATCCCGTCGGCGAAATGCGTCATCCCTGCCCTCCTGCCGGCGCCGCGCCCGCACCTCCGGCATGGCCGCGGCGCTGGAGCAGTGCTAGAGCAGGGGCCGCCATTCGACGAGGGAGCAAACGACGATGACCAGGAAGAAGCCCGAGGAGCTGCGCTCGCATCGCTGGTTCGGGGTGCAGGACCTGCGCGCCTTCGGGCACCGGTCGCGGATCAAGCAGATCGGCTTCGACGCGCCGGACTACGCCGGCAAGCCGGTGATCGGGATCATCAACACCTGGTCCGACATCAACCACTGCCACACCCACTTCAAGCAGCGGGTCGAGGACGTCAAGCGGGGCATCTTCCAGGCGGGCGGCTTCCCGCTCGAGCTGCCGGCGATCTCGCTGGCCGAGCCCATGGTGAAGCCGACCACCATGTTCTACCGCAACTTCCTCGCCATGGAGACCGAGGAGCTGCTGCGCTCGCACCCGATCGACGGCGCGGTGCTCATGGGCGGCTGCGACAAGACCACGCCCGGTCTCATCATGGGGGCCATCTCGATGGGCATTCCGGCGCTTTTCCTGCCGGCCGGCCCGATGCTCCGCGGCAACTGGCAGGGCCAGATCCTGGGCTCGGGCTCGGACGTCTGGAAGTACTGGGCCGAGCTCAGGGCCGGGACGATCACACAAGGCGACTGGGACGAGATCGAGAACGGCATCGCCCGGAGTGCCGGCCACTGCATGACCATGGGCACGGCCTCCACCATGACCGCCATCGCCGAGACCATGGGCTGGTGCCTGCCCGGCGCCTCCTCGATCCCGGCCCCGGACAGCAACCACCCGCGCATGGCAGCGGCCTGCGGGCGGCGGATCGTCGAGATGGTCTGGGAGGATCTGAAGCCCGCCGACTTCATGACGGCGGCAGCGGTCGACAACGCCATCCGCTGCCACCTCGCCATGGGCGGCTCGACCAACGCCATGATCCACGTCGTCGCCATGGCCAGGCGTGCCGGCGTGAACCTCACGCTCGACCGCTTCGACGAGCTGGCGCGCGAGATCCCAGTCATCGCCAATGTCCGCCCGTCAGGGCAGTACCTGATGGAGGACTTCTACTACGCGGGCGGCATCCGCGCTCTGCTCAAGCAGCTCGAGGGCGTGCTCTCGCTCGACTGCCTGACCGTCAACGGCAAGACCATCGGCGAGAACATCAAGGATGCCAGGGTCCACCTCGACGACGTCATCCATCCCCTCTCGAAGCCGATCAAGAAGGAGGCGGCGACCGCCATCCTGCGCGGCAACCTCGCCCCCGACGGCTGCGTGATCAAGCCGTCCGCGGCCGACCCCCGCTTCCTCAAGCACAAGGGCCCCGCCGTCGCCTTCGAGAACTACAACGACATGGCGGCCCGGATCGACGACCCGGACCTCGACGTCACCGCCGATTCGGTCCTCGTGCTCAAGATGGCCGGCCCCATCGGGGCTCCCGGCATGCCCGAATGGGGCATGCTGCCGATCCCGCAGAAGCTCCTGAAGCAGGGCGTGCGCGACATGCTGCGCATCTCCGACGGGCGGATGTCCGGCACCTCCTACGGCTCCTGCATCCTCCACGTCTCGCCCGAATCCGGCATCGGCGGCCCCCTGGCCCTGGTCCAGACCGGCGACCTGATCGAGGTCGACGTCGCGGCCCGCACCATCCACCTCCACGTCAGCGGCGAGGAATTGACGCGCCGGCGCGAGGCCTGGCAGCCCAAGCCCGTGGCCGCCCGGGGCTACGAGCGGATGTTCGCCGCCCACATCCAGCAGGCCCACGACGGCTGCGACTTCGACTTCCTCACCGGCACCGAGCGGCTGCCGGAGCCGGAGATCCACTGAGCCCGGGACGGCCGGCGTCAGGCCAGCTCGGCCGGCCGGCCCTCGGGCCGGCGCAGACGATGCAGGAGGGCGAGACCCGCCCGGTCGCCCTGGGTCCAGGCCACCCTGGCCCCCCAGCGCTCGCCGTCGAGGGCGACCCGGCAGCGGGTGTTGGGTTGCAGCCAGCCCACCTCGGCCACGCCGATGCCGCTCGTCGAGCGATCGACCAGTACCGCCTCGTCGTCGTCGATCATCACCCGGCTGCCGGTGGCGCAGGGCTCCCGCCGGTCGCCGCGCTCGTGGAAGACGGACAGGTCGGCCGCCAGCGCCGTCCGCACGCTCGCCGGGGCATGGTCGCCGCGGTAGCGCTCGGTCACCGAGGCGTGCAGCCGCTCGCCGAGGCCGACGACGAACTGGCCGTCATCGGTCGGGATCTCGCCGCCGATGGCGCGATCGAGGTCCGGGATCTGGGCGATCCGCCGCAGACCGTTGATCGGGGCGCGCAGGGCCAGCGGCAACTGGTCGACAACGTAGTCGAAGACGCCCTTGGTCTGCCCGGCGACGGCCTGCCATACGCCGGTGGAGGAGACGTTGCGGGCAGCGAACGGGTTGGGCTCGCAGACCACGGCACCGCTGTCGTCCGCGGTCTCGAGCCAGGCCGTCGGGGCGAGCGGCAGGCCGGCCTCGACCGCCCGCCGCAGCATCCAGTCGAGGGCGATGTCGGCGAGGCCCCGGTCGCCCGCATAGCCACCACCGACGTCGGCGTGCGAGCCGGAGAACCAGACCTGCAGCATGTGCTGCGGCGTGTCGTCGCCGGCCTCGTCCTTGACCGTGTTGTAGCGCCGGGTCCAGAGCACGGGCTTGAAGGCGCCGCGCCGCTCGTGGATGGCCAGGGCCTGGTTGGCGTGAATGACATTGCGGCCGAGCCCGGTGTTGTGGAAGCGGTAGCGATGCCCGAGCCACTGGTCGAAGGCACGGCGCAGGCTGAGGATCGGCACGCCGAGCGAGCCCACCGTATCCCAGACGCCGAGGAAGCGGACGGGGGTGTGGAGGGCCGCACCGGTCTGCTGCAGCGCCACGATCCGCGCCACACTGGCGTTCCGCTCGGCGCGGCTCGCCCGGTAGTGCTGCCAGGCCTCGCCGAGCGCCCCGGCCTCGGCGACGACCACGCCGGCCGCGTTCAGCATGCCGGCGAGCGAGCGGGCGGTGTAGGCGCCGCGCGAGAAGCCGAAGACGAAGAGCCGGGCGCCCGGCTCCCAGTTGCGGGCAATGAAGGCATAGGCCTGTTGCACGTTGACCCCGAGGCCGACCCCGAAGGCGCCGCCGCGCACCTCGCCCACCCCTTTGTCGTAGAAGGCAACGAGCGGGATGGCGACGCGCCGGCCGCCGACGCTCTCGAAGGCCAGGCTGGCGGGGAACTCGGCCGAGCCCGTGCGCTCGTCTGGCGCCACCGCGGCTGCCCCGCAATGCCGGCGCAGGAGCTCGAAGGTGCGCCAGACATTGGTCCGGTCGGCAGGATCGTTCCAGGTCCCGTCGCAGCAGACCACCAGGACGCGCGGCGGTGCCGCGTCCAGGCCCGGACCACAGACCGCCATCCCCTGCCCCTTCATTCTGTCCACCTGTCGTGACGATACAGGAGCACGCCGGCGCCATGAAGCCGGGAGTTGCGGTCGGCCCCTCCGGAACGACGGCCCGCGCCGCGGGCGGACGACTGGCGGGCCGCCCCCGCGCCACGCCGGAAAAGCGGCCCGGCTTAAGCTCTGCTTAAGTCGCGTCGAATAAGCTTCAGGCGTGCCATTGCTGCATCAGGTCGGCCCGCCCGGCCCGGACGCGGCCGGCACCACGACGAGGAGCACGCCCATGCCCAGGACCCGCCGGCCGTCGCCGCCGCTCGCCATCCTCGCGACCGCCCTGGCCCTCTTGGCCGGCGCCTGCACGAGCGTCGGCCAGGGGCAGCACCCGGCCGCGGCCACCGCCACGCTGCATCCGCTGCCGCCGCCCCGGCGGCAGGGCCGGCCGGGGC
>CAYWSB010000205.1:0-3057 GCA_964460465.1 uncultured Geminicoccaceae bacterium
CCGAGCCTGCGCCTCGTCGCCTCGGCCTGGCCGGCGGTCAGCCTCTGGGCGGCCAATACCGGGCGCGGCGACCATGGAGCGGTCGATCTCGGCCGGCCCGAGACGGCGCTCGTCGTGCGCCCCGCCGGCGAGGTCCGGGTGCACGCCATCGACGCCGCACTGGCCGCCCTGGTCCTCTCGCTGCAGCGGCGGGCCACGCTCGGCGCCGCCGTCGAGACGACGCTCGCCGCCCATCCCGCCTTCGATCTCGCGGCCGCCCTGCGACGGCTTTTCGCCCAGGGTGCCGTGACCCGAATCGAGCCACCCGCCCAACGGAGCGCCGCACCATGATCGACGACCTCGTCGACCTCCACCACCGCCTCTTCGGCCGGCTCGAGGCCGCGCTCGACGGCTGGTTCCTCGGCCTCCTCGCCCGCGTCGCCTTCGCCGGCGTGCTCCTCGTCTATTTCTGGAACGCAGCATCGACCAAGCTCGGCAGCGGCCCCCTCGGCATCGTCCAGCTCTCCCCGGGCGCCTACATCCAGATCCTCCCCGGTGCCATGGAGGCCGCCGGGTACGACCCGACCGCGCTCGCCGTCCACCATCACCTGATCGTCCATGCCGGCACCTACGCCGAGTTCGTCCTCCCCGCCCTGCTCGTGCTCGGCCTCTTCACGCGCCTGGCGGCCCTCGGCATGATCGGCTTCGTCGCCGTCCAGACCTATGTCGACATCGCCTTCCACGGCGCCGACGAGCGCACCATCGGCGCCCTCTTCGACCGCCTCCCGGACGCCGCCATCGTCGACCAGCGCACGCTCTGGGCGGTCCCGCTCGTCTATCTGGTCGTCAAGGGGGCCGGCGCCCTCTCCCTCGACCACCTCCTCGCCCGCCGCTTCAAGGACCCGCTCGACGAGCCCCTGCCGGCCTGGCGGTAGGTGCGCCCGACCCGCTTCAGCGCCCGTCGAACAAGAGCTTGACCAGGTCGTGCATGAGCCGCGCCTGGCGCGCCAGAACCGCCGGCTCGCGGAGCGCCCTGGACGTGATGATCGCACCGTCGACGACGACGTTGAAATGGTCGGCGAGGGCTTCGAGATCGACCGGCAGCCGCGGCGGGTAGCGCTCCGCTATCTCCCCGAGCCAGGTGTGGAAGCGGCCGCGCCAGCCACGCACGCCGGTCTCGACGAGCCGGCGGACCTCGCGGTCGAACGCCCGGTCCTGGAAGGTGATCGCGGCGACGAGGCAGCCGGGATGAAGCTCCTTCAGGTCGTCCATCGCCTCGGCGAAGAGCCTGAGGAACACGAGGAACGACTGCAACGGGTCGTCCGAGAGCGCCCTGGCGCGCGCGGCGAGGCTGTCGAGAAGCGCCTCGTCGCGCGCCAGATAGCGCTCGATCAGTTGCCGGGCGAGGTCGTTCTTGTCGCGGAAGTGGTAGAAGAAGGTCGACTTGCCGATGCCGGCGCCGTCCGCCAGCTCGTCGATCGAGGTGGCGGCGAAGCCCTTGTGGATGATGGCGTCCTCGGCGAGGTCGAGGATGCGCTCGCGCGTCCGGCCGCCCTTGGTGAGCGCCGGGGGCGAAACCTGCACCCCGGGTACGGATTTGCCGGCGACGCCTCGGACCATCATTGATCCCTGCCGCTCGCTCCTCGAGCCAACACCCTGATTCGCCTGGCTTGACCGGCCGACCAACGGAATCGACCACAGGCTCGATTGATCCTGCCGGGCGGTTTCGGCACCCTCGCCGGAGCGTTCAGGGCAGCGGGAATCATACGTCATCCGACCAACCGTACCAAGCGGTTGCCGCTGCCTGCTCCCCCAGTCCGAGGGTTCGTCATGTGCGGCCTCTTCACGCCACTCGAGCTCGGCCCGGTCAGGTTGGCCCACCGTGTCGTCATGGCGCCGCTGACGCGCCTGAGGAGCCGCCAGCCGGGCGACGTGCCGGACACGCTCAACGCCCTCTACTACGGCCAGCGGGCCAGCGTCGGCGGCCTGATCATCACCGAGGCGACGGCCATTTCGCCGGCCGCGCGTGGCTATGCGGGTGCGCCCGGCATCCACTCGCCCGAGCAGGTCGCGGGCTGGGGCCGGGTGGTCGACGCCGTCCACGCGCGAGGCGGCCGCATCTTCCTGCAGCTCTGGCACGCCGGCCGCATCTCCCACAGCTCGCTGCAACCCGACGGACGGGCGCCCGTGGCGCCATCGTGCATCGCCGCCCCCGGCACGACCATCGACGCGCATGGCCAGCCGGTGCCGTTCGAGCGGCCGTGCGTGCTGTCGGTCGAGGCGATCGGCGACATCGTCGCGGCGTTCGCCGCGGCCGCCCGCAAGGCCCGCGCGGCGGGCTTCGACGGGGTCGAGCTCCACGGCGCGAACGGCTACCTGATCGACCAGTTCCTGCGCGATGGCGCCAACCGGCGACGCGATGCCTACGGCGGATCGATCGCCAACCGGAGCAGGTTCCTGCTGGAGGTGGTCGATGCGGTGGCCGACGCCTGGGAGCCGGGAAGGGTGGGCGTCCGGCTGTCGCCGTGGGGCACGTTCAACGGCATGTCGGACAGTCACACCGAGGCTCTCTTCGCGCATGTGATCGCGGCGCTGAGCCGGCGACGGCTGGCCCACCTGCACCTCATCGAGCCGCGCGCGGATGGGGACGGCGACGCGACCGGGCGCAATCCGAACGCGGCCGGCGCCACCGCCAGCTTCCGGCACCTGTTCGACGGGCCGGTCATCGCCGCGGGCGGCTTCACGCCTGCGACGGCGACCGCGGCGATAGCGGAGGGCTGGGCGGATGCGATCGCCTTCGGCCGCCACTTCATCGCCAATCCCGACCTGCCGCGGCGCCTGCGCCTCGGCGCGGCCCTCAACCCCTACGACCGATCGACCTTCTACGGTGGCGATGCGCGCGGCTACACCGACTATCCGGCCCTTGCCGACGGCGAAGCCGAGGCGGCCTGGGCGATGCTGGAGCCGCCTACTCCCACTCGATGGTCCCGGGCGGCTTGCTGGTGACGTCGTAGGTGACCCGATTGATGCCCTTGACCTCGTTGACGATGCGCGTCGCCACGCGGGTGAGGAAGCGCG